>JAKFFP010000078.1:0-17524 GCA_036675045.1 Bacteriovoracales bacterium
AGTACCCCAGTGTCGAATAGGCATACACCGGGCGGATATAGGTCACGACGTTTTCTTTCTTGCGCAGTCTTCTGGCGAAGCGCTTGGCGGATTCTTTTTTATAAAAGCCGATATACGGAAAGCTTCCCACGAAAGGGAATTCAAATTCATGGGCTTCGACTTTCGTGTGGGGAGAAGCGATCACGAGATAACTCACGGCTTCGTTATCAAGCATGGTGGTGCGGGAGTAAATGTCTGTCTCTTTTTCATTGAAGTAAAAATAGAAGAATTTCTTGTATTCCTGAACGAGTAGGATTTTTCTTTTGGTCTCTTCAGAAATGTCGGGATCATCCAGCACATTTTCATTGGCGCGGGAATCGAGCCATTGGAGCCGCGCGAATCCGAATCCCTGCTCCGTCAGATAACCTAGCTGTGTGCAGCCGGATAATAATAACAACAGAAAAATGAGTGTCGGAGAGAGGAACTTCATCCTCTTATGATAACTTGCTTTTTCGTGTGATGACAAAGGTACAGACCGAAACAAGTATTATAGTCAGGATGATTTTGACGAGCTGAGGAACTTCCGCCTTCCACCAGATGATAGTTAATGAAATAACAATCATTGTGGCGCAGAGTATTTTCGCCCGGGTTCTCACGACACGATGATTATTCCACTCGCTCACCGCCGGGCCCGCAATGGGAAGGGACAGGATCCATGAGTGAAATTTAGGCGAGGATTTGGAAAAAAGAAAAGCCGCGAGAATCATGAAAGGCGTCGTGGGAATGATCGGTACGAATGCGCCGAAGGCACCCATGACGAAACTTAGCCAGGCCAGAATGAACCAGACTGGTTTCACTGAACCTTTTTCCCGTAATCCCTGATGATCTTACCTTGCGTCGAAAGTGCGGTAGCAGAAATGATCTCCACATCTACCCAATGCCACTGATAATCCTGTTCCGGGGTTTCGGGCTCAAAATGCACAAGCCGGTAACAGGAAGTTCTTCCTGTCCATTTCGTCACACCTTTGTTGAGACCTTTTTCTTCCACCAGAATCCGGTAAGTCTTTCCGATCATGCCCTGGCGGATTTTTTCCTGAATCTTGAGCTGCTTTGCTTGTATTTCACGGAGCCTCCGGCCCCGTATATCTTCGTTAAGAGCATCATTCATCTTTGCCGCTTTCGTGCCTTTTCTCGGTGAGAAGGCATACGAATAAATGAAATCAAACTGGGCATCATCCAGAAGCTTGAGTGTTGCCTGATGTTCTTCTTCCGTCTCGTTAGGGAAGCCCGCGATGATATCACTGGAAATAATCATCTCCGGATTTGCCTTACGCATTTTCGCGAGAAGTGTCAGGTAGTGCTCGACGGTGTATTCACGGAGCATTCTTTGAAGAACGGTATTCGAACCACTCTGAACCGGTAAGTGCAGGTGATTGGCGAGCTTTTTGGAATTAGCGTGTGCCGCAACCAGATCGTCCGTTACATCGTAGGGATGAGAAGTCGTATAACGAAGTCTCACGAGGCCCGGAATTCTTTCAAGCTCCATGATGAGCTGGCCCAGGGATTCGTCGTTATCTTTTCCGTAGGAATTCACATTCTGTCCGAGAAGCATGACTTCCTGGATGCCGGAATGTTCTACCAACCGGGAAACATCCTTCACGACTTCTACGAGACGACGGGATTTCTCGCGTCCGCGGGTGAAGGGCACAATACAATACGAGCAGAACTTATCGCACCCCTTGATGATGTTCACAAAAGCAGTCGGAGTTCCCTGGGTGATTTTGGTTTCAATGGAATAATTTTCTGAACGGTCCCATGAAGTGACGGAGAATTTCTTGTCACCGGAATAGGCGCGGTAAACCATCTCGCCGATGTTATCGACGACATCGGTACCAAACGCGAAATCGAGTTGTTTGTATTTCTGGATGAGATCCTTCCCTTCTGTCTGGGCGATACATCCACCGGCGGCGACGATGACGTTTTTCTTCAGACCCGTCTCCGGATCTATCTCCGCATTTTCCTTCAGTTTCTTTGTCTCACCGAGATGAGAATAAAATTTCTGGTTCGCGAGATCGCGAACGGCACAGGTATTAAAGATCACGAGATCGGCTTCGGATTTTTCTTCGGTATGAGTGAAATTCATGCCGGAAAGGTGCGAGAGAATCCGCTCGGTGTCGTGATAGTTCATCTGACAGCCGTAGGTCTTCATCCAGACTTTACGTGGGGGAAATTCAAGATCGCCCACTTTCACCGTGGGAGTTTGTGTAGTCATGCGGCCCTCAAAACATTAGCTATTCAATCTAAGACTGAAGGTTGTACCGGTCACCGGTTGATAAATGTTTGCGCACGATAGCAAAACAATCACCCTAAGTAAAGGAAATCACTGGGGAGATTGGGGATTGAATTCGATTCTAAGTCAGTGTTATCTTTTGAAATGTTCAGGTGGGAAGGGGTCTGAATCCCTCCCCAAGAATGATCAAGATCAAAACCCTGAATATGTCTTCCCTAACAAAACCCCTTGTTTGGCAAAAGGCCCTCTTCATTGAGGGTCATGGAAGGCTATTTCTCCCTACCAAAAACATGGGAGGCCTTCTTCTTATTGATGAAATTTAGAAAAAGAATTTCTCAGATGAATTCTGATTGCAGCGCAATCCAGAAGACGAGATTGAAAACGAAGTGAAGAAAAATTGGCGCGAACACGGAGTGAAATCTCAGGAGGGCCTGGCCGCAGATGAGCCCCAGAAGGAAAGTGTAAAATACCTGGAAGCCAATGAACGGAACATATTCAGCAGGAAGAACTGATAATCCCACCAGATGAGAAAAAGCAAAGATCGCCGCCACCAGCATCGAAGTCACGTACTTACCGCCGACACTTGAAACCAGGACGCGCTGGAAAGTCTGCCGGAAGACGAGTTCCTCGAGAATCGGAGCAAAAAGAAGAAGATGCCATTCGAGATTATTTACCAGGCGGAAGGGAGTTTCGATATCCATGTACCAGATCGCCAGCACTGCACCACCTGAAAGAAGAAGCACTTCCAGCGTCGCTTTCAGCGTCTGTTTGGTGATGATCCAGCGGAACTTCCAGGGTAAGCGGAAGAAAAAAGAAACTGAAAGAGCGAAAAGGAAGTCGAAGATATATGAGAAAGAAATGGTCGAAGGAATCTTGTGCCAGGGCAGGCCCCAGCTAAACGCGAAATAGACAATGACGAGGACGAAAAAGCTGATCACTTCAGTTCACCAACCGTGGCCACTTCATGGGTTAACTTGATTATTTCATCATAGAATTGCGGTTTTGTAACTTTGATTATTTGCTGAAAGGAGGGATTCCGTGACTGGCCATGACCCACGTTCTTGTCATCAAAGACCAGGATCCTGAGTGTCTCGTCATTCTGAAAGTAAAAAATAATATCCAGATTGAAAGCTATGAGACGAAGAACCTTGTCACCCGAAGTGGATTCTTCTCCGGAGAAAAAAGCCGCCGTCAGAATGAGGCTCGGATCATCATTCATTTTTTTCAGGGCCCGGGAAAGAGTTCCGAAGCTCGCCTGGATCCAGAGAAGGGCCTTGTTCTCGCTTTCGTAATCCAGGGTGGTGGCACCACTCACCGGAGTCACGACGAAATCCTTATGCTGATCAAGTCCGGCGATGATCGTTCCATGGATAGCCAGATTCATGAGCTGGAGAAATTCCTGTCTCTCAGAAGGAATACGGCGCTTTCTGATAATTCTTCCATCGTGTAGAAAAGTGACTTCCTCTTTATCGTTACGGTACCAGTCGATCGTTATCTTATTTTGTTTGTGAATCTCGACCATGTACCTGCGTTCGCCACCTTTCTTCAGGTCGAAGTTCCATGTGACAGATGAGAACTTTGATCCGTGCGGGTCAAAGCTGAGAAAGAGTTCTTTGGGATCTGGTCCAATAAAGGATTTCCAGAAGCTCATTTGTGATTCCGGTAATGCGAGAGAATCTCTTCCCAGTTTCCGGAAGCAAAGAGAAGTTTCCTGTCCTGGGGTTTTACCAGTCCCTGTTCCACGCAGTTATCGAGAAACTTCAGAAGATGATCGAAATATCCGTTTATGTTCATGATCGCGATCGGCTTTCCGTGAAACCCAAGCTGTCTCCATGTGAGAATTTCAAACAGCTCATCCATTGTGCCCATCCCTCCCGGGAAAACGAGAAAGGCATCGGAAAGCTCGTACATCATTTTCTTTCTGGCATGCATATCCGGGACGACATGAAGTTCAGTGAGACCGGCATGTGCGATTTCTTTTTTCATCAACTGCCGCGGTATCACGCCGTGAGCTTTGCCACCAATAGACATTAAGTGATTGGCAAGTGCGCCCATCACACCAATCGCAGCTCCGCCATAAACGAGCTCGATCTCCTCGCGATGAAAAGCTTCCATGACCCTGGTGGCCTCATCATTTACTTTCGGATCACGGCTTTCGCCGGCCCCGCAGAAGATACATATTTTCATTTCTTTCCTTTAAGCCGGAATCTGATGAATAGCATTTCAAAAATCATGAACGGGATGAAAGTTGCGTAGAATCCACCGGTTTTCCAGAAAAGCCATTGGGCCGTCGTCATATTGAGAGCGACATGGGCCATCCAACCCGCTGAAGCGAGAAGAAAAAGACAGAGATGCCACTCCATCATTTCATAAATAGCTTCCGGTAACATTTTCTCCGGCGGTGTTTTCATATCGACGAGCATCTGATGAATGAGTGATTCCTTTTTAATCTTCTTAAAGAGAAAAAATCCGGCCACAGCGATACCCGTCATGGTCGGCTGGAGCTTAAACCACACTCCCTCTTTGGCGATCAGGGATATTCCCCCCAATACGACAATGAGAGACAGATTAAGCTTTGAAAGGGTGTGAACGTGTCCCGTGAACTTCTTCTCGAGAATCATTTCCACCACTCCGAGAGCAATACCACCCATGAGTGCGATTTCTAATGTCGAGTAAGTTTCCAGCAGCCAATAGGCAAGCGCCGGAACAAACGACAGAAGAAAATACGGTCGGGACGAAGGGCCGTTCTGCATACGGCGAAGTCTAAGCTATTTTTCTCATTTTTTCTTCAAGATAAGCGAAATATTGCTCCTTGAAGTTCGTAGGATCGAGGATCTCTACGTGATGAGCGAGTGAATAGACCCAGTCAAAAAGATCCTGGCATGGCTCAACATAGGCAGCCCAGATGAGATCCCCTTCAGGATTAGTGACCATGCAGGGTTTTCCGAGGAAGTGATGATCCGGGAAGAGATTCACTGCCTGAGGATTATAAATTTTAAGGATCAGGCGAGTCTCTTTTTCATTCATCGAACGAACGGCTGCGATGAATTCTTCAATCTCAAAATTGGTTACGCGGGGAGAGCCCAGTTTGGTAATAGCATCACAGGAGTGAATCATGTCAAGCGGGATAACCATAAGACAATGATCGCCGGCATCTTCCGCAATGACCGTGAGCTGTCCTTCAAGATGAAGAACCTTGCAGGCAAAAATCGTGTATTGTTTTTCATCCGTCGTAACAACAGAAAGGATCTGATGGCTGCGAACGGCATCATCGAGTTTATTCACTAAGAACTGATCATTTTGCGATATGGTCTCGTCCCATGATTCGATCTGGTCCAGGATCTGCATCATGGTATTGAGCGGATTATTATCGTGAAGTTTCTTCTTGAGTGAGTCGAACGAAGACTCCTCCCACGCGCTAAGAGGTGCTTTCTCCAGAAGACCCTGAAGAAATGTCCACTCCGAGGGAGTAACCGGAAGCATGTATTCGAGAGAACCGGCGACAAAATCCACCCAGCACTCGCCTTCGCTTTGATAAACCACGGTACCCTTTCCATCGGGAAAGACCTGGCGTAAAAAGCCCAGCGTTGCTTCAACATCCAGATCCAGCTCTGAGGCAAGATCCTTCATCTTCATGGCACCCTGCTGGCCACCGAGTACTTTCAGTTTATTCCACGTCTTAGCGTCCAATTTCCGCATTTTAACCCTTCACTTTGTGAGCTGCTTTCCTGAGTGTATTTATCGGAATTACCCCAGAACTCTTTAGTGCAAAATTCAGCTTTTCCGGGGATAATGGCCTTATGTTGTGGAATTCCTTGATGAAAAATCCTGTACTGACTTTAGGAATAATTCTTTTCGGGATGTTCCTTTATCAGGTCGCGAGTAAAGAGCAGTGGGGTATTTTCTCCAATGACAAGCTCATATCAACCTCCTGTAAAGGGGTCGTGATCCAGCTGGAAAAACGGATCCCCGCGAACTGGAAAATATTCTGTGAGGGAAATAATCTCGCAGTAGAGATAAATGAGATTGCCGTTCCACCAAAGGCGTCACACCTGGAAGCCCTGATGTATCGTCAGCTCGCCAATCATATGAGTTTCGTCGCCAAAACTTCCCATGCTGACATTCTCGAAAAAGTTGATTTTGTAAGGTTCCGGCTTTCGCACGAAAAGATGGATATCAATGCTGTGACAGAAGGGAAATTTATCGTGAAGCTCGCGACGCTAGAAACGCCCGAGCATATCATGACTCATCTGAAGAGCACCGTTCAGGTCAAAAAGACGGTCAAATAATTCGGCATTTGGATCTTCCACAATATCCATCCATTCATACCTTAAAGCGTGAAGAAAAAGTCTTTCCGCCTTAACTCCGCCGTAAAGCTCATCTCCTAAAATAGGAAAGCCCAGGTGAGAAAGTTGTGCTCTTATCTGGTGACGTAATCCCGTTTTGAGATTCACGAGGAGAAGACTTTTCCCCAGGTGCTCGGTGACTTTCATGACCGCGAGAGTTCCGGGAGAAGATTGTTCGAATTCAGTATCAGAAACTTTCTGCTTACTGCCCTTCACACCTGATCCGCGGAAATGGTGGGTATGGAGCCCTTCCTTATCAAAATTTCCGTTAACCACCGCCCAGTAGAATTTACGTTTTACTTCGTGCTGGAAATCACCGCGGGTATTCTGATAGACCCTCGGAGTTTTCGCAAGAAGAACGACGCCCGATGTCTCATGATCGAGCCGGTGAAGAAGGCCCCGGTCATAATGCTCCTGATTCACATTGAGAGCTTCAAACTTTTTTTCATCCACGAGAAAATTGAGAAGGGTGTTCTTATCACTGTAATCCAGCGGATGGCAGTGAATCCCGGGAGGCTTATGAAGTGCGATGTAAAGCGGGTCTTCCGTGATGATCGAAGGACGAGGGCCCGTGAATTCCGGATTGATCTGAAGATTATTCACAAGGTCCAGCGGAAGTCTCAGGACTTCCTTCGCTGAGACCGGACGCTGCAATTGTTTTGATGAAAAGAATTTTTTTAGCTGCTGACCGGAGGAATGAATGGAATTCTGGAGCGCACTTTTCAGTGACTCCTCATCCTGAAGCCACTGGACTTCAATGTACTCCACTTACCGGCCTTCAACCTTGCGGCCTTCAGTGCGGAGATCATTCTTCTTCAGAACAAATTCCACCCGACGATCCGAGATGTTGCGGTTAAGTTTTTCCTGGGGACGGGAATCCCCGTAGAAAACTGTAGTGATGCGCGAGGGAGTCACTCCCCTTTGTATGAGGGCCTTCGAAACTTCGAGGGCACGACGTGAAGAGAGCTCGTAAGCATCGACCGTCTTGTCTTTATCAAAGACTTCGCCGGCCTCGGAGTGACCCTCAACCAGAATGTTCCACGGATTCTCCCGGAGCATTTTCACCAGGCGATCGAAAACCTGGACGTTAATTTCATCAATACCAATGCTTCCTTTGCGGAACTGGATCTTGTCCTTCATCCGTACCAGAATCGATTCGGGCATTTCGTAAACGTTTACGGAATCCCCAAGATCGTTTTCATCAAGCATTGCCTTCAGCTGATTGAGCTGAGTATCAGACTCACGGTTAACTTCATGCTTATCCAGAAGACCTTCAGCAGTCAGGAACTCAATTGGAAATGGCTTCGCCGGATTTTCGGAATCAAGCATCGTTGGAGCATCACTCGGCGACTTACCAGCTCGCATAACTTCACCGGCCTTCAGGACGTTACCGCCGAAGGCGTTACGTAGAGAACCGATGGCTGCTTCATATTTTGCAGTCTCCGTTTTCGCGAACGAAAGAAGGAGAATGAAGAACGTAAGAAGAAGTGTACAAAGATCGGAGAAGGTAGCTAGCCACCCTGGAGCACCAGGCTTACAGGGAGGACATTTTGGAGCGTCTGCCATAACTACTCCTTCTTATCCTCAACGAGGCGATCTTTCGGAGCGAGGAACGAATCAAGTTTCTCGCGGATCACGCGTGGGTTCTCACCGGCAACGATTCCGAGAACACCGGCGATGATGATATTCATCTTCGTTGACTCCTGCTTGGAACGAATCTTGAGCTTCATCGCTACCGGAATCGTAAAGATGTTCGCGATACACGAACCGTAAAATGTTGTGAGGAGAGCAACCGCCATCGCCGGACCAATCGATGAAGGATCCGACATCGACTGAAGCATCTGCACGAGACCAATCAGAGTACCGATCATACCGAAGGCGGGACCATCTGCTCCCATCCCTTCAAGAATATCCACACCCTTTGAGTGACGATCTTCCATCGCTGCAATTTCCAGCGAAAGAATAGAAGTGATAACTTCTGGCGGACGGTTATCTGCTGCCAGAGTCACAGCTTTCTTTAAGAACTTGTCTTCGACCGGAACTTTCTCCAGTGCGAACACCGACTCACGACGGGCCGTCTCGGCGAGCTTCTGAATTTCTTCAATCATCGCTTTCGGATCTGACGGAGTCGTAAAAATTGATTTCATGTAAATTGGTACAAGTGCTTTCAGGTTTTCCATCGGCCATTTAATGAGTGTTGTTGCTGCCACTCCTCCACCTACGACCGCCACCGAAGGAATATCGATGAAGATGGAAAGTGGTGAACCGTACAGAATCGAGCCGACAACGGAAACGGTCGCAAGTGCCAGTCCAATAATTGTAGAAATATCCATGAAACACCCTTCGCAAAAAAATAACTTATTTGCTTAAGGTATCGGAATCTAACAATCGAACTTGAATAGTGGGATTAGATGTTGAGCGCTGGACTCTGAGATATAAAAAAAACCCCCGTCGTGGCGGGGGTTTTTTCATTATTCTTCTTTGGTGAGAATCGTGGAATCGATGTAGGTCAGCATGGCCGCCCGAAGATCTTCCAGAGAAATTTCTCCAGAACCCTTCCCTTGAAAGATTTCATCCTGAATCATCTCAACTGGAAAACCAGTCATCTTTGACAGAGTCTCCAGGCTGATTCTTCCATTTTTATCAGAAAGACCATTCGTGGTCGTTTCAGTTGTCATTCTCGACTCCTTGAAAATTATCTACTCATATCCGTTGGGTAGCGATTGGTATGAAGCATATCTATGCGAAAAAATGAACGTCAATCAAAGTAAGATTATGATAGAAATGTCTTGAGCTGCGAAAACCAAGGTGATGAAATTACTCTGGTTTTGGGATGAACCCCGGGGCCTTAATTAATGTCAGAAAGCTCGCCACCTTGGATTCCATCTCCTGGAACTCATGGACCGGGTTGGAACCGAGAGTGATGCCTCCGCCGGCACCGTAACGCCAGATGCGTTCCGAGAGATCAATCTCGGCTGTTCTGATGTTAATGCTGGCGATCTTTTTGTCGCCGTAACAAAGA
The DNA here is from genome assembly GCA_036675045.1 of Bacteriovoracales bacterium. Classification (GTDB taxonomy): domain Bacteria; phylum Bdellovibrionota; class Bacteriovoracia; order Bacteriovoracales; family Bacteriovoracaceae; genus Peredibacter. The sequence continues at coordinate 9,638 of JAKFFP010000078.1, forward strand.
AGAGTTGAGCCGCAGTAGATCCCGCGCCTCGCGCGCTCCACATCCTGAATTATCTGCATGACTCTTTTCTTGGGAGCACCGGTGACACTGCCACCTGGAAAAAGACAGTTGAGCGTATGAAGCAGTGAGACCTTATTCTGAAGTTTTACTGAAAGAAGTGAGTATTGATGTAAAAGGCCCGGCACCTCAAGTAATGCCCGTTTCCTGACCACCTTCGCTTTCGGGCGATCAAGGCGATTCAGATCATTCTTCAGAAGATCAGTGATCATGAGAAGTTCAGCCTCATCCTTCTCACTGCCGAGGAGCTCTTTCCAGTCTTCTTTTAAAATTCCCTTTCGCTTCAACGTGCCCTTGATCGGCATGGTGAAGACTTCGTCGCCATTCAACTGAAACAGGCACTCAGGTGAATTACTGAGGATCATCTGATCATGGTAAAGGGTTGAGTGAGCAAACGCTCCCAGGCCCTTCTGCGCGAAGAAAAATGAGGAAATGTCTCTGGGGTCGATATTTTCATCCGTCTCAAAGTCGAAAGGATAAGTGACATTTACCTGGTAGGCATTACCAGCGTGAAGCTGTTCCTGGATGTAGCGGAAAGCTTCCTTGTATTCAGTCCAGGTGGGCCGTTCCAGCGTTTTCAGCGGGAGGGCACTAAGTTTTGTCTGCGGAGTCGGAACTTTTCTCGAGGACTCGTAAACAATTTCGATCGCAAGGGGAACATCGTCGCCGACTGAATGACCCAGTCCCTGAAGAACAAGTCCCAGCTCATAATAGAAGTGATAAACGTGATGACCCTTAACCTTATCCTGGAGATTTTTCTTTTCCAGTGAATCAAGAAATCCCTGAAGCGGGTACGTTTCGGGATAACCGGTCAGAAGATCGTAACGGGTATGACGGTAGTAAATGAAAGCAGTGGTCGCACGTGAGAGCTCGAGGACAGTGGACTCATTCCAACGGAAGCGGGATGAGATCACTTTTCAGCACCACCGCCGGCGAGTTCAGTGAATTTCGTCTGCGATCCAATCCAAGCGAGCTCCACATCACCCGGTTCACCGTTACGGTTTTTGGCGATGATGATCTCTGCAATTCCCTTCTTCGTCGAAGCTTCCTTCGTGTAGTACTCATCCCGGTGAATGAGACAAACGATGTTGGCATCCTGCTCGAGTGATCCTGATTCACGAAGATCTTCAAGCGCCGGACGCTTATCGGTACGGGAAGCTGCTGAACGGTTAAGCTGCGAAAGACACACAACAGGAACTTCAAGTTCATTGGCGAGCATCTTGAATCCGCGGGAAAGCTCGGCGATTTCCTGCTCGCGATTCTGTTTCTTCACGTGCATCGGCATGATCTGTAAGTAATCCACGATGATCATCGCCAGGCCCTGCTCGGCCTTGAGTTTTCTGCAGTAAGAACGGATATCCATCAGGTTCGTTGAGCCTGAATCATTGATGTAAAGCTTGAGATTAGAAAGTTTCTGGATCGCTGAAGAGATCGAACGAAGGTCAACTTCATTGAACTCCTTGGTCTTGAGCTTTCTTGAATCCACGCATGCTTCAGAAGCAAGAAGACGCATAGAAAGTTCGGCGTACATCATCTCGTAAGAGAAGACGGCGACGGCGGAATTGGTTTGTCTTGAGGCAGCTACCGCCCAGTTAAGCGCGAAAGCTGTCTTCCCCATTCCCGGACGGGCGGCGATGAGAATCAGCTGACCCGGCTGAAGACCGAGGAGTTTTCTGTCCATTGACGGAAACCCGGTCGAGATACCGGTGATCTCGCCTTTGGCTCGCGCCGGTTTTTCGAGTTCTTTTAAATTCTCGTAAAGCGCCTGCTTGAGCGAGACCATCTTGTTATTTTTTGCCTGATTCGTGAGCTTGAAGAATCCGGCTTCCACTTCCTGAAGGAAGTCTTCAATATTTCCCTGAAAGTTTGTCCCGCTCTGAACGACCCGGGTAGCAGTACGGACGACTTCGCGAAGGACGGATTTCTGCTTAATGAGACGGGCATAGTATTCAACGTTCGCCGCTGATCCGACTTCATCGCAGATCGTGACGAGGCCGGTCTGCCCCCCTACTCTTTCAAGCTTTCCGTGATCGTTGAGCTTTGATGAAACAGTCACAATATCAAACGGCAAGGCCTCCATATAGAGGTCTTTGATGGCCTGATAAATTATCGAGTATTGCGGATGATAAAAATCTGAGGGCTCGAGATTGATGTCTGAAACTTCATCCAGGCTGGTGTTGTCGATGAGTAAGCAACCCAGAAGGGCCTTCTCCGCGGAGATATCATGCGGAAGTTCATTGCTCTTATTTTCGCTGGCCATATTCTGAGACTCCGGAGGACGTGAATGTAGAATGAGATCAATTTATCCCATGTGCGGAAAGTCTAAAAAGTTAATTTCGGTGGATGTAAAGATTAGTCAGGAAGAAAAATCCGGGGAGAATTTCTCCCCGGACATAAACAAAAAATTACTCTGCGTTGGCAGCAGCTTCGGCTTCAGCGGCAGCAGCAGCTTTAGCGGCTTCTGCTTTAGCTTTCTTCTCAGCGTTTCTCTTCTGAGCTTCTTCCTGCTCTTTCTTCAACTGAGCGGCCATAGCAGCATCAATTGCGATTTTGAGCTTGAAAGTAGCTGTTACGTCGTTAAAGAGTTTCGCTTTAACATCGTAAGTGCCGAGAGACTTGATTGAACCGTCTACAGTAAGAAGACGACGTTCAACAGAAACTCCCTGCTTCTCGAGTTCTTTCGAGATTTCCTGGGAAGTAACTGCACCGAAAAGACGGCCGTTAGCGCCGACTTTCTTGATGAGCTCAACTGTCATGCCTTCAAGTTTTTTCTTGGTAGCAAGAGCAGCGTCTCTTTCAGCGCCGATTTTCTTCTGAAGTGCCTTCTGCTTGTCTTTAAGAATGTTTGAGTTCTTATCGTCAGCGAGAAGAGCGAGTTTTCTTGGGAAGAGGAAGTTACGGGCAAATCCAGCGGAAACGTTAACGATTTCGCCGATCGTACCGAGTGCCTTCACTTTTTCAGTAAGGATGACTTTCATAATATTCTCCTAAATTATTCCAAATCAGTTTTACGTTTTACAAAATACTTTCTGAAATCAAACCAGTTATCAAACAGACCGGCCGCCGCGATCAGGTAGTTCGCCATGAGAATGACGATCATCACCATGATAGAGCGGAAAAATCCCATAATCCCGAGGAAAGTCAGAAGATCGCTCATGACACCAAAGCCCTGGAAGAAATAAAAAATCCCCATGCACTTGATGATCGTGAGTCCTACCGGTTCAAGATTTCCGTACCCAAAGCTGTTGCCCCAGATTGCGAGAACAAAACCCACAACGAGGACAGGAACCAGAGCGAAAGGGACCTTGAAGTTCAGAAGGTTCTTCTCCGAATAAGGATAATCCTGCGCCGAAAGAAGCAGTCTCCTGCTTTTCAGAGCGAGGAAAGTGTTAAACCAAAGCATCAGAAAGACACCCATGAAAAAATACGAAGGGAATGATTCCTTGAGCTCTTTTGCAAGAAGCTTAGGATTATCCAGGAGCTGAAGCACCTGAATGGAATCCTTGTCCGTACTCTGTTCGATGACTTTTTTCTGCTGATCGATTTTATCCTTACTCATTTCCATCTGCTGAACGATAAATTGCTCAACCGTGACATTGCGGCTCTTCAAAAATAAAGCGCCGGCAGCTGTAGCAGAGAGAATGAAGGCAAGTCCGAAAATCACGATCCCTTTAATCGGGTTGAGATTTCTCAGGACAATTTCAGCGATCGCCAGACCAAAAATCAGAACACACCCGTAGAAACCAAAGAGTGTTAAATCCTGATAAAGGAATTGGGCAAAGGCGAAAGTGGCGGTGAGGCCTGCCAGTCCAGTCAGCATCCCCAGCGTGCGTCCGTAAAGGATCACAGCAAGGGCCATCGGAAACGGGGCAAACACCGACATGACGAAACTCAGGCACAGAATAACGGAAGAGGTTCCCAGAAGGACCAATCTTCCCTTAGACAGTTTCGGAGGTTGCATCACCGTAGTGTTCATAACCAGTCTTGTTCCTTAATTAGCGTGCAGTCTCGTTAGACTGGTAGCTGATAAGAAGCATGTTACGGCCGCGCTTGATTGACTCGTTAGCACGACGCTGGAATGTTGGTGTAAGACCTGTGATCCGAGCTGGAGAAATTTTTCCGAACTCGTTTACCAGCCATGCGTATGACTTAGGATCTTTCCAGTCTGGTGAAGTTTTCTTAGCAGAGAACCAGCAAGACTTGCGCTTAGAATGCATTTTCTTGTCTTTGTCCTCCCCGCCGCCGAATCCGCCTTCTTCATCCATTTCAGCCTGATCAACTTTAGCGTGATTTGGATTAGCGTAACCTTTAACGATTTCGTCCTGGTGCTTGTCTTCACCGAGCTTAACGATGATGAAGCGAACGAGGTTTTCGTTAATTCTGTAACGACGCTCGATCTCAGCATTGAGATCGCCTGCACCCTTGTACATGAAGTAGTGGTAAGCGCCTTTCTTGAGACCTGATTCAGTTGGCTGAGCGAAAGTCTTCACTCCCCATGAATCGTTGACGAGCACTTCAGCGTTGAACTGCTTGAATGCTTCTGTGAGACCTGTCTTGATCGAGTTGACTGCTTCTTCGGAAGCGTCAGGGCGAACGACAAAAGCCGTTTCGTAGATCATATTTCCTCCTGGATTAATAGCCCTTAGAACCATTTCTAAGAGCGAGTGTAAAAATATGTAAAATGAATGTCCGCTGAAGTTAGCAAAAGTACGTGGAAGCGTCCAGCAAAAGCGCCCGGGAATGGGTTTGCCGGGCTCCAGTTTTCAGGTGGTTATGCACGTCGAGCGACGAATTCTCCACGGAAACGGGCCGCGAGTCCTTCGGAAATACGGATTTCCGAATGAAGAACGAGTCTTCCGGTCCCCTTTCGCCGGAAACTTTCTTCGAATTTCTTCCAATCTTCCTGCGAGGGAGACTTTGCGAGAACTTCAATGTCGGTCTTCACCGGAAGTAGATACTCCGATTCTTCCCTGAAGAGAATCACATGCGCATGATGATTATTTTTTAAGAGTGCATCGTAAAGCCAGATGTAACCGGAAAGAATCATCATCGTTGCCAGACTTCCACCGAAAGCTCCTCCGAGATGATTGAGATTGGGAGCTAAAGGAGCACGGATGAGTGCACCCTTCTCATCAATCGAAATGATGGAAAGGCCCAGCGACTTCGTGAGTGGAATTTGCTCGTGAAGAAATTTAAGCAGCTTTGGTTCTGACATAGCCCTATTGCCCGCAAATCAATTCTCTGGTGCGTAGATCTCGTATTGTTCGGCGTGATAGTTATTGTCCGCGCGAACGAGAAGAGTTTTATTATGTGCTTCTTCCAGCGCTTCGATGATCCCGAAATCTTCACTCGAAAGTTTGGCACTCACTTCCGGATGCGCGAAGATTGTGATCTTTGGAGCATTCGTCCGTTTAAGAACTTTCTGGAGTTCGCGGATGACTTCAAAACTGACTGTCTCAACTGATTTCACTCTGCCCACGCCTTCACAATAAGGACATGGTTCGCACATGGTACGAATGAGAGTATCTCTGGTTCTCTTCCTGGTCATTTCGACGAGACCCAGGCCGGAAATAGGGAGCACGTTGGTTTTCGATCTGTCTTTCTTTAAGGCTTCCAGAAGTGCGGTATAGACCTGCTGCTTGTGCTCTTCTTTTTCCATATCGATGAAATCGATGATGATGATCCCGCCGCAGTTTCTCAGACGAAGCTGGTAGGAAATTTCTTTTACGGCTTCGAGATTGGTTTTGAGAATCGTTTCTTCAAGCGTCTTCTTTCCGACAAATTTTCCGGTGTTCACATCGATAGAAACCAGGGCCTCAGTCTGATCAACGTTGATTGATCCACCTGATTTCAGAAATACCTGGTTAGAAAGTGCGCGTTCAATCTCAATGTCGATTCCATAATGCTCAAAAACCGGCACGTCACCGTCATAAAATTTAATTTTGGCATTATGATTCGGAATAAAGCGCTGGATGAATTTCTCAATCTGCTTAACTGCGTTCTTAGAATCCGCAATGATGTTATCCACATCCTCGTCCATGATGTCGCGAAGAGATCGTTGGATGAAGGAAAGATCAGTGTGAAGATCCAGGGGGGCCTTCGCCTTATCGAGTTTCTTCTGAACATCTTTCCAGATCTTAACGAGGTTATTGTAATCGTTCTTGAGAACCTTATAACTCTGACCTTCGGCTACGGTTCTGGCGATGATCCCCACCCCTTCAGGCCGGACGGAATCCAGGATATCTTTCAGACGCTTTCTTTCTTCTTCAGATTCAATACGACGGGAGACACCAGTGTGCTCAATGAAGGGCATATAAACGATATGGCGGCCGGCGAGTGTAATGTGTCTGGTGACTCTTGGACCTTTGGTGGAAATCGGTTCTTTCGCGATCTGAACCACGATCTCATCACCTTCTTTCAGGAAGTCCTGAATCTTTACATCCGGACGGAATTTCATATCCACTGTTTCAGTGAGAGTTGAGAATTCATCGGGGATCACTTCGCCCAGACGCTTACTCTGAGTTTCTGTGGCCTCGATCCGCGCCTGCATGTCTCTTTGTTCATCGAGGGTGGGAAGATAAGCATCGTCGACATAAAGAAACGCCGCCCGATCCTGGCCGATATCGACGAAGGCCGATTGCATGCCGGGAAGAACGCGCACCACTCTACCGAGATAGATGTTACCTACGATGGGGGCCGATTCATTTGTCTGGGAATGTCGCTCAATGAGAAAATCCAGGATCTCACCATTCTCAATGAGCGCTATACGCGACTCATTGTGTGTCTGGTTGACCACAAGTTCTTTAGCCATGAATGTCCTAACTGTATAAAACTTTTAAACTTTAAAACGTAATTAGGATCAGGATACCTGAAGGAGAGAGTTTATGAAAGGCGGCATGCGCTGCCGGGCACCGTAGCGCCCGGCATTAGCAATTAAGTCAACATTCCTACGATCGTAGCTGTGAGGAGAGAAGCGATGGTTCCGCCGAGAAGAGCTTTCATTCCGAGCTCAGAAAGAGTTGCCCGCTTATTGGGAGCAAGAGCGCCAATGCCCCCTACCTGAATTCCGATAGACGAGAAGTTTGCAAATCCACTGAGGATGTAAGTCGCCATGATAATCGACTTAGGATCTTTGAGAACACCTTCCGCCTTCATTTTCCCGAGACTCATGTAAGCGACGAATTCGTTGAGCGCAGTTTTCTCTCCAAGCAGCTGGCCGATGTAAACCATATCAGATTTCGCAATTCCCAGAAGCCACACAAAAGGCGCGCAGGCATATCCGAGGATAAACTGCATGGTGAGGCCCTTATACTGTCCGTCCGTCGCTTCTGCGATCACGGAATTAAGACCAGTGTAATATCCAAGAACATCTGAGAGGACGTAGTTCACCATCGCAATCATCGCGATGAATACGATAAGCATGGCGCCGACGTTGAAAGCGAGCTTGAGACCGTCTTCTGTACCGATAGCAATCGCTTCGATCATGTTAGTCCCGATTTTCTCCTCGGAGATTTCAATTTTTTCATCGATCACTTCTGTTTCCGGAAGAAGCATTTTGGAAATGAGAATCGTGGCCGGAGCAGACATCACCGAAGCCGCCAGAAGGTGCTTGGCAAAGAACAGCTGCTGAACTGGATCATCTCCGCCGAGAAAACCCACGTATGCGGCCAGAACACCACCGGCCGTATTGGCCATACCACCGACCATCACGCAGAGAATTTCCGAACGGGTCATCTTGGGAAGATATGGCTTAATCAAAAGCGGGGCTTCGGTCTGACCGAGGAAGATATTTGCTGTCGTCGAAAGGTTTTCCGCCCCCGAGATACGGAG
>JAKFFP010000110.1:0-2999 GCA_036675045.1 Bacteriovoracales bacterium
GGTTTTCATGGCACGGCCTACACCTACAGCGTGAAGGATATGGTTACCGGTACACGATGAAACGTTATGAATGTTCCAGGCAGGCTTAGCGAAGTGATTCGACATGTGACGGCCACCGGAAGCAAGGTCGGTTGCTTTCGAGATACCGTTCAGAAGAATTTCTTCTGTGGTAAGTCCCGCGGAAAGGGCCGTGAGCATGTCACGGTAATAAGGGAAAAGATGATCGGTTTCCTTATTAAAGACCTGGCCGATAGCGAGCTGAATGGCATCGTGGCCGGCGTAGGGAGCGTGGTAAGACCAGCCCAGGGCCTGCTTCAGGTAATTTGGTGCCCGCTCATCAATCATTCGGCCCAGAATCATGAGGTGAAGCCATTTACCCAGTGTGTCTTTGTCTGTTTTTTTGATGTCGTGAAACTTCGTGATCTTCATTAGATCTCCAACGTGTAGCTTGTGAAAAAGTGTAAGGGAATAGGTACCATGATCCACCATTATCGACAATAAAATGACGTCCGAATCAGTGGAAATCCGGATGAGTTATCAGACTAATTGAGTCAAAATTCCTTTCCCTTGATAAGGTCAAGTTCTCGTCTTAAACTGCCGAAAATCCATTAACACTGACATCCCATGGAGCTTCTATGGCAAAGACCGTTGCCCAAGGTTTATTTTCTGATCCTCGTATCGAACAAGCGAAAAAATTGATTCAGGAAGCTTTGAAGGAACACAAGTCTCACATCACTGGTGTGAGGGCCGGAAATCCTGAACTGAAAGAGTCTTACGCTGCCCTCTTAAAACAAGTTGCTGAATATCGCGGTGGCGCACTTTTTTATAATTACCTCGGATCCGGAATCGGCAATGGACCTTTGGTTGAACTCGCTGATGGTTCCGTGAAATATGATTTCATCACCGGAATTGGCGTTCACTACATGGGCCACTCGCATGAAGGTGTAATCGGTGCCACAATCGATGGCGCGATTTCCAACACCGTCATGAACGGTCACCTGCAACAGAACACTGACTCTGCAAAAGTGATGGAACTTTTCTCGAAGGCAGCCACGAAAAACGGCGCTACGGTAAAAAATGTCTTCCTCACGACTTCAGGGGCGATGGCCAATGAGAATGCTTTCAAGATGATTCTTCAGAAGCGCTCACCCGCATCGCGCTTCTTTGCTTTCGAAAAATGCTTTGCCGGACGAACTCTCGGAATGGCCTGGGTGACAGACAAGGGTGCCTATCGCGTAGGTCTTCCGAAAACGATCGATGTTGACTACATCCCTTTCTACGATGCCAATGACCACCAAGGCTCAATTGATCGCGCCGTCTATGCGATGAAAAAATACATCCAGCGGTATCCGGGACATCATGCGGGCTTCTGCATGGAGCTCATCCAGGGTGAAAACGGTTCATGGGTAGGTCATAGCGAATTCTTTGAAGCACTCATCGCTGTCTGCAAAGAAAGCAATATTTCCGTGATGATTGATGAAGTGCAGACTTTTGCAAGAACAAAAGAACTCTTCACCTTCCAATACTTCAAGCTCGACAAGCTCGTTGATGTCGTGACCGTCGGGAAAAATTCCCAGGTGTGCGCGACCTTCTTCAATGATGAGCACAAGCCGAAGCCGGGACTTATTTCGCAGACATTCACCGGAGCATCTTCTCAGATCGCTGCGGCCAATTACGTCGTCTCGGAAATGATCAACGGTGGTTATCTTGGAGAGAACGGAAAGATCGAAAAGCTTCACGCTCACTTCAAGCAGAATCTTGAAAAACTCGCGAAGAAACACGAAGGCAAGCTCAAAGGCCCTTACGGCGTCGGTGCAATGGTAGGAATGACACTCTTTAATGGTGATGAGGCGAAAACCAAGGCCTTCACCATGAAGCTCTTTGAAAACGGTGTTCTTTCTTTCATGGCGGGCGGAGGCACAACCACTCGCGTGCGTTTCCTCATGCCGGTCATGGTGACAGAGAACAGACATATCGATGACGTCTGTGAAATCATCGAGAAAACACTAACGGCGATGGAGTAACATGTTCATCATCCGGCCCATCGTAGAAAAAGATCTTGATGGATTAATCAAGCTTCTTGAGAAGTCAGGGCACGGACTCACGACTCTTCCCAGAGATCCCGAAGTTTTAAAGCGCAGAATCCGTGCATCTCAGAGAAGTTTTCTTCACCGTGAAGAAGGTCCGGGCGGCGAAGACTATGTTTTCGTCATGGAAGAACTCTTCACCGGAAGGCTGGTTGGTGTATCGGCGATCATTTCAAAGATCGGCGGCTTCCAGCCATATTATTTTTACAAGCTCGAACACAGTCATCACGAGTCAAAACTCGTGAATGTGAAAAACGATGTGACGTCACTCCACTTTCACTTCGTTCACAACGGACCGGCAGAAATCTGTTCTCTCTTTCTCCATCCCGAATTCCGGAATGCCCAGAACGGGAGATTCCTTTCGCTTTCCAGGTTTCTCTTCATTGCAGAAAACCGGAAGTTTTTCGAAGACCAGATCATCGCCGAGATGAGAGGCATGGTGAACGAGTCCGGACACTCACCTTTCTGGGACGCCGTTGGGGCAAAACTCTTTAAGATCGATTTCACCACCGCGGATACCATGTACATGAAGAATAAGCGCTTCATTGAAGAGCTTCTTCCCAAGCATCCGATCATGGCAAATATCCTTCCGGAGGATGCTCAGCACGTGATCGGAAGAGTGGCGCCGGAAACAGAGCCCGCCAAGCGTATCCTTGAGCAGGAAGGCTTTACCTTCTCCGGACTCGTGGGAATTTTTGAACCGGGCCCTGTTCTCATTGCAGATGTAGATAAAATCCGCGCCATCCGCGAAAGTGAGGTTGGTGAGATCGCGGAAATTGAAGATAAACCGGCTAAAGCAGCTTGCTGCTTCCTGGAACAGGCCACTTTTTAATATTAGAGGTAATTCAAACTCAATGCTATCAGCTTGCTCTTTATTATGCTCTTTATCTTGTATTCATAAGTTTTGGACAG
>JAKFFP010000094.1:0-2969 GCA_036675045.1 Bacteriovoracales bacterium
GTATCGGAACGCCCTATTGGAATTCCCAGGCGAAGGCCGCCATCGTGGGACTGACACGTGATACCCATAATGGTCACATTGCCCGCGCCTGCCTGGAAGGAATTGCTTTATCGCTCAATGATTCTGTTTCAAGCTTCAAAAAAGATTTCCCTCAGATGAATGACATCCGCGTGGATGGTGGAGCAGCTGCCAATGATATCCTGATGCAGATGCAGGCGAATTTCTCGCAAAAATCCATCCTTCGCCCGGCCTGTATCGACACAACAGCTTTCGGAGTGGCAGTAGGTTGCCTGGTCGCCAAGGGAGAGGTCGCCATCGAAGAGCTCGGAAAATACTGGATGCTTGAAAAAGAGTTCACGCCGGAAAAAAATGCGTACTACTCAAACAAGAAAGCCCTCTGGGATCAGACGATCAAGCGGCTCTTTCTTTAATTATTTGAACAGAAGCTTATTGAGCTCGGCAGCCTTCTCAATGCCAACGAGCTCAATTTTAAATTTGCCTCTAAAATCTGCAGCCGCACGTTTTGAAGTAATTACCCGCTTATAATTCATCTGCGAAATTTCTTTCAGACGCAATTCCATCATCGGAACAGACCGGACTTCACCCGTAAGTCCGACTTCGCCCAGGAAGATCGTGTCCGACGGAACCGAAGTGGCGTGATAAGAACTAAGTAGTGAAGCAATCACGGAAAGATCGTTTTCCCTGGTGGTGAGCTTGATGCCACCAACCACGTTCACATAAATATCGTTATAAGAAAGCGGGATTCCCAGATACTTATCAATCACGGCAACCAGGAGCGCCACGCGATTGGAATCGAGTCCCTGGGTGGTTCGTCTTCCCTGGTTGAATTTGTTTTCCACAACCAGCGCCTGGATCTCAACAAAGAGTGAGCGTGTTCCTTCAAGGATGCAGGTGAGAGACCGGCCATAAGAACCATCAAGTGATTGCTCTAAAAAATATTGAGAAGGATTCTTGATTTCCATCAAGCCCTTCTCCTGCATTTCGAAAATGCCAACTTCATTGGTATTTCCGAAACGATTTTTCATCACCCGGAGCATCCGGTATTGTCCCAGCTGGTCACCTTCAAAATAAACGACGGTATCCACCATGTGCTCGAGGACTTTGGGGCCCGCAATCTGACCTTCTTTAGTTACGTGGCCGATAATAAAACACGTAAGATCGTAAGACTTGGCGTAATTCATGAGCTCGTAAGTCACTTCACGAATCTGGGTGAGAGTCCCGGCCGCCGAATCCACCTGATTGGAGTGTGTCGTCTGAATCGAGTCAAGCACCAGAAACTTAGGCTTCAGTTCCTTCACTTGTTGGAGAACGTTCTGCCAGTTGGTTTCGTTATAAATGTAAAAATTCTCGTTATTCACACCCAGGCGCTTGGAACGTTGGGCGACCTGAGATTCTGATTCCTCTCCGGAAACGTAGAGGATTCTTTCATTCTTATAATTCGTGAGAAGTTTTCCGCACACTTCCATGAGCAGAGTGGATTTTCCGATACCTGGTTCACCACCAATGAGAGTGAGCGATCCGATCGTCACTCCGCCACCCATGACGCGGTCAAATTCGCCAATCGAGGTTTGATAGCGCTCTACGGTTTCAACTTCCACCTGAGAAATTGTCTTGGGCTTTGATTCGCGGCCGGCGATGGACTTCGGCGCTCCCTTAGAACTCACCGGTTTCAGTGTTTCTTCTTCCGAAAAAGAATTCCACTGGTTGCAATCGGGACACTTACCCAGCCATTTAGCAGTCTGATATCCGCACTCTTGGCAGGTGAAAACTGTTTTAATCTTGGCCATTTTACCCTTCGATCATTTTGAGAAGTTTGTTTTCAGAGACTATCGGGACACCAAGGTCTTTGGCCTTCACAAACTTACTTGAACTTCCATCTGTTTCATTGGTGATAAGATAAGAAGTGTTTTTTGATACAGAAGAAACCATAACGCCGCCATTTTTCTTTATGAGCTTCTCAAATTCGGCGCGGGGTGAGCTTAGCTCGCCGGTGATACAGAACTTGAGCCCCGCGAGTGGTCCTTCACCGGTATTGATTTCTTCGGTCTTGAGCTTAACACCCTTCTTGAGGAGTTCACGCACCAAGGGTTCTTTGCGCTTAAGACTGGCGACGATCTCAGTTGATGATTTCTCAGCAAATCCTTCGATCGCCATCATCTTCTCCGGAGTGAGCGTAAGAATTTTTTCAATCGTATTATATCCCTGGGAAATAATTTTCTCACTCTTGGCGGTCGAGACTCCTTCAACTCCAATGGCGGAAATAAACTGGACCAGGGTCTGCTCTTTAGTCTTGGAAATATTTTCGAACATCTTCGCTGCGAGCTTCTCTTTCACCTTGTCCAGGATAAGAAAATCCTCTTCACTCAGCGTATAGAGATCGGGAATCGTTTCCACCAGTCCCTTGTTAATCAATTCCTCCAGGCGCTTATCTGAAAGGTCATCGATTCCTGCCTTGTGAATGTAATTGAGAATTTCTTCTTTCACTTTAGCGGGACAGCGTTCATTGTCACAGAATAGCCAGATGTCTTCAATCTTCAGGGGACTCGCGCAGCTAGGGCAATTTTCAGGGTAAGTGAATTTACCACGGGCCCTTTCCGAAACCCCCAGGAACTTGGGAATGACTTCACCCGAACGGATAATTTCTATCTTGTCTCCCGCCTTTAACTCAAAGTTCTTCGCGAGGCCGAAGTTGTGCAGGGTCACTCTTCCGATCATGGCACCCGACAATTCTACCGGAGCAACGAGTGCCACCGGAGTAAGCGTTCCGTTTCGGGATACACCCCACTCAATTTCATTGATCGAAGTAATTTTAGTATCTCCCGCAAACTTGAAAGCAATTTTGTAGCGGGGATGATGGGAAGTTTCGCCTAGTTCTTCGTGAAGTTTCAGATCGTCGTACACCAGAACCAGGCCATCGATGAGATAGTCTCCACCGGACATGAATTCTT
>JAKFFP010000189.1:0-17287 GCA_036675045.1 Bacteriovoracales bacterium
AATCCCGACTCAGACATAACAAAGACGGTTTTGATCGCGACATTAAAGTTTGATGAGGAAATAAGAACACAGCTACAAAAGCTGGGACATCCTCTAAATAAAATCGTCACTCTGGCAGATCTCCTTTTGGCGGAATCAGAACATGAAGCCTGAAACAGTACGAAGCTGCCCCGTCTGCACAGAAAAAAGCTACGATTCACTTTACGAAATTAATTTTCCCATTCCAGAGATATTTCCTCTCGGCTCGCGACAAGAGATCAAGTGCTGCAGAAAGTGTGGAATGGTTTATTCCGACTCAGGAGACACCCAAGCAGACTACGATCTTTATTATAATCGCCTTTCAAAATATTCCGCTCCCGGAACAGAGAGTGTTCACGCAAAGACCAGATTCCAGAACACATTTCGCTTATTAGGGCCTTACTTAAAGAAGGATTTTAATATTTGCGATCTGGGCTGCGGCGGCGGGGGGCTCCTGACTTACTTTCGGAGTTCGGGATTTGAAGAGCTAACCGGAATCGAAGCTGCGGAATTGTCGCCGGAAGTATACAAAGACAAATTTTCTTATCTTCGCTCTTCATTGTTTGAAGCAGATAGGGCCGCAAGAAAGAGATTCGAGGTCCTCACATGCATCGGAGTCGTCGAGCATCTCCTGGACGTGGAAACAGGTATTCAAGTCATGAGAAACCTGCTCAATACAGAAGGTATTCTCTATCTCGAAGTCCCCGATGCTGAAAAGTATCAGGATAATGTGATTGCTCCGTTTCAGGACTTCAATCTGGAGCATATTAATCATTTTTCTTCCATCGCCTTAAGAAATGTTCTTACCCGGCACGGCTTCGAAACTTTAAGTTTATCCCATATCTATCAGCCGGAAAGTCCTCTCTATCAGATGCCGGTAATAGCGATCATTGCCAGAAAGCAAAGCAAGACTGCTGACCGCGCACTTACCAAAGAATTTGACCTGGCTCCCGCCATCATAAATTATATAAAAAAATCCCAGCTGTTGATGGATAGATATGATCAATATATTGAGGACGAGCTAAAGGACATCTCAAAACTGATCATATGGGGATCTGGCCAGCTTGCCGTGAAGTTATCGCAACTCCCGGCCATCAAGAGGAGAACGATACTGGCCTTCATCGACAGAAATCCTTCAATCTCAGATATCGCCGGGGTAAAAGTGCTTCTTCCGGATGATTTCCCGGCGGAAGACAGTCCCATTCTCATTGGCTCGACCCTTCATGCGGGTTCGATTGCTGCTGACATCTCAAAAAGATCCCTACCAAACAAGGTTTTGGATTTGACGAAAGTTTCTAATCTTCAAAAGCCTTGAGTCGATAGTTAAGCAAATCATCCACTTTGTCGTCAGGCAACAGATAGCTTTCACATTTGTCTGTCAGATAGCACCTGGGATCGGCCCAGCGCTCAGAGGTCAGGACTTCCCTCGGCAAAAGCTCGAGAGAATAACCAAAGACCGGCTCATTACACATGTTCGTCATGTTTTTTTCTTCGTCATAATCGCGGCGATAAAGATAATTCAGATGCATGTCTTCCGGCGAAAACCCAAGTTGAATATTTGCCAGGATCAAAAGCATCAGAAGACCTGATAGCTTCCAGTTCAGCTGTGACTGGCGAATAAAACTAGTTCCAATGAACAGAAATGGTAAAGTCAGGACGGCCAGCCATCTGGGGTTAACGTGAAACGATTTGATAACTGGAATATTAAAAATGAGCTCGCTATAGATTCCGCTGGCAATGAAGGCGCCTGTAAGAATCAAAACACATAAACTCATTGCGATTTTCTTATAGGTCCGGAATCTCAAGCTACAAAAAACGATGACAATGAGGAAAAGTCCCGGATACAGGAAGTTGGTTGACTCCCAGTTTCCGTACCACCATCCCACCATTTGCTTATAGTTCAGAGTTAGTGGAAAAATATAATTCATGATGGAGTATTCCATGGCGCTCATAAAATTAATTTCGAAGAACCGGGACTCTCGCGGAAAGTTGCGGGTAAAAGAAAAAACCGCCAGAACTTTTGGCATGATGATGACAGCGGAGACGGCCAGACCTGAAACAAGTTTTAGTATTGCCTGCTTAAACTTTAATTCTCTTTCGTTGAATTTTATCATTCCCAGCAATAGAACAAATGAAAGGGGAAACATGACATAAAGATATGTCAACCCGAGATAAAAATCATGCGCCACCAGGAGAGCGAAAGAAATGACAGAAATCAAAAAACCACGGGGGACCGAATCTTTTCGGAGAAGAAGATAACAGTAAAAAGGCCACAAGCTCAAAGTCACAAAGCTTAAATGTCCGGAATACGTGTGACCCAGAATAAAACCCTGCAAACACCAACCGGCGGCCAGAAAATACTTCCACCTCTGATCAATTTCAAACAGAGATAAAAACTTCATTGTCCCAAGGTAACCAAGAAAGACGTAAAGAAAGAGAAATGTTCCGATGGCATAAATGTCTTTCATGAGAATGGAAAGAACGTGAAACAAGCTGAAGTTGGCACCAATCGGATTGGCCCAAACCGGCACTCCCAAACATCTCTGGGGAGTAAACTCGATATTAAAAACTCCGTGATGTTTCCAGGCAAAATGATAATCATTTGCCCAGTTCACCGCGATTGAATAGTCGTGGCCGATATAGGGAAAGCTGGAGAAGACATGACAAACAATAAGCACGGCACACGTTAATGCAAAAACGATGCTGAGTTTTAAGGCCATATCTTCCAGGGCGCAGCCTGAGTATTCCAAAGCTGCTCAAGAATCTTCTTGTCGCGAAGAGTGTCCATGGGCTTCCAGAAACCGCTATGCTTAAATGCGGCCAGCTGGCCGAGACGGGTAAGCTCTACCATGGTGTCTGATTCAAATACGGTTTTGTCTCCATGGTGGATATATTGGAAGATCTCAGGCTGGCAGATGAAATATCCACCATTAATCCATCCACCGTCCCCCAGTGGCTTTTCGATGAAATCGGTTACCAGGGAATTTGTGATGTTAAGTGATCCGAATCTCCCCTCGGGCTGAACGGCCGTTACAGTAAGCGTCTTTCCTTGGGTCTTGTGAAACTGCACGAGACTGGCAAGGTCCATGTTCCCGACACCGTCGCCATAAGTGAACATGAAGGGAGCATCCTTCAGATATTTTTTGGCGCGCAGAAGACGACCGCCGGTTTGCGTTTCCTGGCCGGTATCGACCAGTGTCACCTTCCATGGCTCACTCAGATTTGAATGGACCTGGACACTATTACTTTTGAGATCAATTGTTACGTCGCTCTGGTGAAGAAAGTAATTATGAAAAAATTGTTTAATGATGTGGCCCTTATACCCAAGAAGAATCACAAACTCATTATGCCCAAAATGAGAATAAGTTTTCATGATATGCCAGAGTATGGGCTTGCCACCAATTTCCACCATCGGCTTAGGAATGAGCTCCGTCTCTTCGCTTAACCTTGTTCCGAAACCTCCGGCAAGAATAACGACTTTCATGCATTTTCCTTGAAGCAACTCTTAATGACTTTAATGATGTAATCAAGATGCTCTTGATTCAGCCCCGGGTGAACGCCAATCCAGAACACATTGTTCATGATATTGTCCGTGTTCTTGAGATCCCCGATGACCCGGTGCTGAGAATTCTTATACAACGGTTGACGAAGAAGATTGCCGCCAAACAGGAGCCGAGTTCCAATTTTCCTCTTCTCCAGATGGGTAACCAGTTCCTGACGATTCATTGGAGACCCGGGCTTTACTTGTATGGCAAATCCAAACCAGCTCGCCTCACCACCTTTGGTGGCATGAGTGAAGCCGAGATATTGTTCCAGGTCACGAAGCCCATGGCGGAGATACGCAAAATTTTCATTTCTTTTTTTTATGAATGACGGAAGCTTCAGAAGCTGAGAGCAACCGAGGGCCGCCTGCATATCGGTGACTTTTAAGTTATAGCCAATGTGGGTATAAACGTATTTGTGATCATATCCCTCGGGGAGATCAGCAAATTGCTGGGAAAATCTTTTTCCGCAAGTGTTGTCTTTACCAGTCGGGCACCAGCAGTCTCTACCCCAATCGCGAAAACTCAGCATGATTTTTTTGAGAAGCGTGTTGCTGGTAAGAACTGCTCCACCCTCGCCCATCGTAATGTGATGGGCAGGATAAAAGCTGGCGGTCGCCACATCACCAAAAGTCCCGACCGACTTACCGTTGAATTTTGCGCCAACAGCGTCACAGCAATCTTCAATCAGCCAAAGATTATTCTCCACGCAAAAGGCCTTCACTTTTTCTGCATCAAAGGGATTACCCAAAGTGTGAGCGATCATCACGGCCCGCGTCCGTGAGCTGAGGGCAGCCGGCATTTTCGCAACATCTATTTGATGGGTAACAGGATCGACATCGACAAAAACCGGAACGCATTGATTCTGAAGAATTGGATTTACCGTTGTGGGAAAGCCAGCCGCGACGGTAATGACTTCATCGCCGGGACGAAGTTGTCTTTCACCAAGCTCAGGAGAGGTCAGGCAAGAGAGGGCGAGTAAGTTAGCCGATGAACCAGAATTCACCAACAAACAGAATGATTGCTCCATGAAAGTAGAAAAGGATTGTTCAAATTTCTGAGTGAAGCGGCCACCGGTAAACCACATGTCCAAAACTGAATCCACGAGATATTGCAGGTCAGTTGAATCGATTACTTTGGCGGTGACAGGGATATAATCCTGCCCCGGAATAACTGGCGACGGAGCATTCTGTCGAAAATAGTTTTCAACCGCTTCATGAACTTGCTGTCTCATGAATACATGATATCAGATTTCAAATTTTGTTGAGCGGTGGTTTTCCCGATCACTTTCGTCGGCGACTAAACTGCGCTCAGAAGTTCCGGTTGAACCAAAAGATGCGGAAGGCGCGCCAAAAGCTCCTGCCGGACTTCGGGGCTAAGCAAATCTCCGTATTTGGCAAACATCTGAGAGGCCCTTTCATCGGCCTGGATAGCATTTACCATGTTCTCAATGTGCACCTTCGCTTTCTCCGGCCCCTCAAGCTTCTGAGAGCAGCGCCAAAGACAATCGTGCGCGATTAAGTGGAAGGGATACTTCAGTGCAATTGGCTCGAATAGTTTCTGGGCCTTCTCCCATTTCCCCAGACGAAAGTTCACATTGTTTACAAAGTTACAGTGAAGATTCGCCCGGTATACGAGATCACTAAGGTCTTTTGCGGATATTTCAGGAGTATCGAAGTTTCTCAGGGCATAGTAGCCCCGGGAAATCACATCAATATCATTCGGCATGTAACCCATATCAATAAACTCCTGGCACATGACCGTACCGCCAAGAGGAGTTGCAATAAAGAAGTCATACCAGTCAGCCCCGAGCTTAACAGCATAATCAATCGACTCCTGCATCATCGCGCGGGTTTCTTTCGGTAAGCCCAGGATGAAGGATGTTCTGACTGGAATTTCTTTTTCTCTCAGATAGTCCACCCACTTAATGGCCTTATCCAGCTTCACACCCTTATTGATAATATGCTTTTGCGTGTACTCCGATCCAGACTCAATCGCCAGTGAGGCAACATCCATCCCGGAAAGTATGAGTTCATCTATAAGCTCATAGCTCAGGGTATTTACGGCGAGGGCCACCGGAAACTGCATCCTGAAATTCGGAATCTTAAGTGCGCGCAATTCACGCAGCAGGGTAATCGTCCGCGTGCGATGAACTGTAAAAAGATCATCTTCCGGCATGAAAAGTGTCACGCCGAAATTGTCGTAAAGATACTTAACCTCGGCCACGACATTTTCAACTGATTTGTATCTCATCGCCAAACCATGGACAGTTCTCGATGAGCAGAAGGTGCATTTAAATGGACAACCAAGTGAGGTCATTATGTCCGCTGACAATACTTCTTGTCCTTCTTTCTTCTTGATCACCATCCGGGTATTGATGCGGGAATATAAATTCATCGGCACCAGATCATAGTCCGGCATGGGATTTTCATCCATGGACGCAATCGGAGTACATTTCGTCAGGGGAAGTGAAAGATTTGTGTTTCTGCTTATTACGCCCTCAAGCTCTTCGGAAATACCGTTTTCGTAATTCGAAAGGAACTTGGTCAGGGCATATTCACCTTCACCCCGAAACACGAAATCTATTTCTGGCAACTCCAGAAGTTCCTTCGTGAAATTTGTAGCGTGAAATCCCCCGACGATGACAGTCGCATTCGGAAACATTTTCTTCAGAATCGTCACACTTCTTTTGAAAAAATGGTGGGAGGAAGAAACTAGCACCGAGAATGCGAGGATATCCGGTGGCGAGGTCAGATTTTTTTCTGCGACTTCAGTGATGAAAGAATCGAGAGTCTTGTATTCGTTGATCCGCAGAAAATCGATTCTGTAATCAACGAGATTCACCTGATAGGCCGGCAGAGTTTTTTTTATGTAAGACGACAGATACATGATGCCCATGGGAAGACTGATCCCTTCCTGGGACAAGTTCTGCATGCTGGGCACGTCTTTATTGAGAGTGCTTTCAATGAGATTGATGGGAAGAGTAAGTGGGTTGATAAAAGCTATTTTAGGCATACTCGTTCCCGGAAGAGTGAATAGGTTCAAACTCAGAATAATTTACTAAATATTAACAGATTATCAGGGGGGAAAAGAGAAATAATGGCGCACCCGGCACGATTCGAACGTGCGACCTCTTGATTCGTAGTCAAGTGCTCTATCCAACTAAGCTACGGGTGCATCAGAGGTGAGATGTATAGATAAGGTAAAAACTCAGAAAACTCAAGGAAAGAAAGTGGCGGAGACGATGAGATTTGAACTCATGGAAGGAATTACCCTTCGCACCCTTAGCAAGGGTGTGGTTTAAGCCACTCACCCACGTCTCCGCAAATTGGCCTAACAAAAAACACCGGGTCTTAATGTAAATTGCAGCCAGAGGCTGCATCAGAGATCAGCGGCCACTTTCAGCAAAGCAGAAAGTGGCGGAGGACTAGGGATTCGAACCCCAGGTAGGCGTTAACCCACGACAGTTTTCAAAACTGTTGCCTTAAACCACTCGGCCAGTCCTCCGCAAATCAGGGTCTAACTATAAGGATAAAGGCCAGAAAAGACAATTGCTATTTCGAGATGACTTTCATTCCACCCATATATGGTTGCAGAACTTCCGGAATAAGGACCGATCCATCATTCTGCTGATAGTTTTCGAGAATCGCTACTACGGTTCGTCCCACTGCCAGTCCTGAGCCATTCAGCGTATGGGCAAACTCAACCTTCCCTTCCTTAGTCCGGAAGCGAATAGAGGCCCTTCTCGCCTGAAAATCACCACAGTTAGAGATCGAAGAAATCTCACGATATTTATTCTGAGACGGAACCCAAACTTCCAGATCAAAGGTTTTTTGCGACGCGAAACCCATGTCACCGGTACAGAGTGCCAAAGTGCGGTATGGGAGACCCAGTTTCTCGAGAATTTCAGTCGCACTTTTCACCATCTTCTGATGAATTTCTTCCGACTGGGAAGGAGAGCAGATGGAAACCATCTCGACTTTATTGAACTGGTGCATGCGAATGAGACCCTTCACATCTTTTCCGTGTGAGCCGGCCTCGGAGCGAAAACATGGTGAATAAGCAGCATATAGATAAGGAAGTTCCGACTCTTCCATGATCTGCTCGCGCTTAATATTTGTGAGAGTTACTTCGGAAGTTGGAATCAGATACCAAGGCTGTTCAGAGTTCAGTTTAAAAAGCTGATCTTCAAACTTAGGAAGGTTGCCGGTGCCGATGAGAGATCTTTCATGGGCAATAAAAGGCGTCATCATTTCGGTGAAACCTTTCGAGGCCTGATGATCGAGCATGAAATTGATCAGAGCGCGCTCAAGCCTGGCGGCAGCCCCTTTATAAATCACAAAGCGTGCGCCGGTAATTTTTGTCGCGGTTTCGAAATCGAGGATTCCCAGCATTTCGCCCAGAACCGCATGATCAAGCGGAGTAAAATCCATTTTCCTCGGAGTTCCCCAGCGCGAGACTTCCTTATTTTCCTCTTCATCTTTACCCACCGGCACGGATGCATCCGGTAGATTCGGAATCGTAAGGAGGAGTTGATTTTGCTTTTCCAGGACGAGATCAAGTTCTTTGGCATCAGCTTCCATCGAAGCCTTAATCTCTGCCACTTGCTTCATCTGTGCGTCTGCGTTTTGCTTGTTTTTTTTGAGCTCACCGATCTCGCGCGAGAGCTTGTTCACATCCGCTTTTTTTGTTTCCGAGGAAGTGGTGAGGTTCTTTCTCGTTTTATTGAGCTGAAGAAGTTCATCGAGAATTGAAGTATCATAATTTCTGGTCGCGAGACTAGACTTCACACTGTCGAATTGTGTTTCGATCTTACGAATGTCGAGCATATGTCACCTATTGCATGAGATTGATGTATTTAATGATCTGACCTTTGTCAGAAGCTTCCGGATCCATTTCAAGATACATTTTATACGATTCGATGGCCAGAGTGCCCTGACCGAGAAGACGGTAAACGTCTCCGATTTTCTTATGGAGATCGGGTTCATCACCCCGTTGCTTCATGGCCTTTTTATACAGATCAAGTGCCAGGTCAAAATTGTTTCTTAGGGTACTAAGATCGGCCAGCCCCACTAAAGCTTCATAGGATCTTGGATTGAGTTTCTGGGCCTTCTTATAATGATTTTCCGCCTGAATAAGATCACCCTTGCGGACAAAAATCTCGGCCAGGAAAACCAGGGCAATGTCGGATTCTCCATTTTCTTTCATATCATTTTTAACCAGAGAGAGAGCGCCCATACGGGGTTTACCGTATTCATCGAGCTCCGGTTTTCCTTCGGCGTTCAGGGGATCATCAATTTCGCCGGCGAGAAATTTGATCCTCGCAATATAATAGAGAACTTTCGGATAAGTTGGCATGCGTAGCCAAAGCCGCTTGAACCAATAGGCTGCTTCAGAGTACTTATCGTTTTCAAACAGGACTTTCCCCGCCGTCATCATCGCTTCCAGTTCGCCCGGCTCAATTTTCAGGAGCTCTTCAACCAGCTTGGGAACTTCGCCATAGCGCTCGTCCAGGACAGCGGCCTTGATGAGAAACTCATACAGTGCCTTGTCTCTACTCGGGAGTTTTTCGAGCTTCGTCTTATAATCGAGGAAGTCTTTAATCTTTCCGGATTTGTAATAAAGTATGGCGATTTCACCGAGGACCTTCGGGTTGTCTCCGAAGTCATTCATGATACCCAGAAGATATCCAATTGCGGCCTGGTCATCTTCCATTTCATAAAGAAGCCTGGCGTATGAAATCCTATACTCCGGCTTCACCGGATCCAGTTCCATTGCTTTGTTAAGGAGCGCTCTCGCCTGCTCAAAGTTCTTCCGCTTGAGGAAAATTTCGGCGAGCTGATAAATGTCATTATCGTTTAGGGGATTGGCGTTGATTGAAGACTTATACCAGGCGATCGCCTTAAGTGTGTCTCCCATCCTGTGATACAAGCGGGCGTTGATAGAGGCGTACTCCCAGTTATTCCTGACTTCCGTTCCGGAAAGAATCGCAATCCGGCTGCGGGCCTCGTTAAACTTATAACTCTCGGTATAGGCATCAACCAGTGCCAGGTTAATATCCTTGTTGCCCGGGTATCTTCCCGCAATTCGCGTGAGCGTGTTCAGTGATTCTGTTGCCAGCCCCAGTTTCATCTGCATCTTCGCCAGGAATAACTCTGATGGTATGTGTCCCGGGTATATTTCAGTTCCGCGGGCAGCGGCACTCATGGCAAGGGCGTAGTTTTTCTTCAGGTAAAATTCTTTCGCTTCAATCACATATTTGGCGGCCTTACTTTGAGCAATGATCTTGTCTGTCTCTTGAGAGGCTCCGGTTTTTTCCAGGTCTGCCAGTTTCATGCGCAGATCACTGGAGTCATAAATCTTAAGCGACATGACCAGAAACTGAGTTGCCCTCTTCGGATCACCCTTGATCGCCCAGTAAAGGCCACTGATCTCGAAAAACTTGGCACGATAGAAATCGTTATACTCGATGACTTTTCCTTCCACGACTGACAAAAGTTTCGGGATTTCCTTGATCTCTCTTTTACGAAGAAGCAGATCACACTTTAAAAGATAGAAGATGCTGGTGCTGGGAAAGCGCTTAATTCCTTCGTCAACCAGCTTCATGGCATCTGCTGTTTCCTGATTGAGTCTCAGGTATTCAATCATCGCCTCAAGCGCAAAGCGGCTCTTGTTTGGTTGCTTACTGAGTGCCTGGAAGAAGTTATTGGCCTCGTCGACCCGGCCGATTTTCAGGAGCGAATAGAGATAGGCCGCAAAGAGATCTTGCGTGACTTTCTTCGGGTAGAGACGAAGATATTTTTTTACCGTGTCGGCCGCGGCTTCCGGTTTTTCAATTCCCATGAAGAAGAGATTCATCCCCACCACGCCATCAGGATTGTGGATGAGATATTGCTTCTTAACCTGGATGACCTTGAAGAGCTCAAGAGCGTCCTGAAGCTTTTTCTTCGAGAATCGAAGTTGCTCTCCATACGAGCGAACCATCATGCTGTAAGCAATAAGGTTATCGTAGTCGTTTTCTACACTCTGGCGGAAATAGTCACCGGAGGCAAGGAGGTTCGGATAAGCGCCCTTGTTGTAGCTCTCCATTCCTTTGTTAAAATACGAGACCGATAGCTTCTGGTCCTTTTTATCAAAGGGAATCGCAAACACAATCCGGGGATTGAGGTGCTGGAATGGAGGCTTATCGTTCTTGTCATCACCCGGAAAGAGCCACACATAAAGTAGCGCCATGACCGCGGCGATCACCATGTACTTTTTTCGTTTTGCTTTCTTATCGTCAATCGTCTCTTCTTCTTCGAACTCTTCTTCGTCGAGTCCGTCTTCCTCGTTTCTTTTCCGCAGGAACTCCTGAACCTCCTGATCATTCGCAAGATCTTCAATCTGTGCGAGATTCAGGAGCTCAGTCTTGTTTCCGAGTGAAATAACCTGAGTCGCATCTTCCGATGAAACCACCGGCAAGTGATTCAGGGAGCGGGACTTTTCTTTGTAGGCCAGCATCTCCTGCCTGACAGCTTCCTCTCGTTCACGCTCTTCTCGTTCTGCATCTTCCTGAAGCTTCCGCATGCGGCGAATTTCTTCCTGAGCGACGGGATTGATGAGGGTTTTATCTTCGCGTTCAGGATCAAGTGTGGAGAGGTCGATTTCCTGAGAGATCGTTACCGCGGTATTCCCATGAGAAGCGGATGACTTTTTAATTTCTCCGCTGACCTTGGTCGCCGACATCCGGATTGTCTCAGTGAGATTGTCCGTTAGCGGTGGCAGGTCCAGAGAAAGATCTTCAATTTCTTTTTCTGTTCTCTTTTGTCTGATCTGTGTGAGATCGATGATGAAGGTTGAGTCTTCGTTTTTTTGCTGAACGACGGTCTTATTTTCGTCCATGAGGTTTTCATAGAAATCAAAAGTCACCATCGCCTTCCACTCACCGAGCGGAAAGACCTGCGCGTCTTCACTTCCATCAATGTGGCCCTTCAATTTCAAATCGTGAATTTGATTGAAATCGAACGGACCTATCACCCGGCCATTTTTTAGCCGAAGGCGGTATTTCGTCATGAATCAATTATAAGGGAGATTGGAGTTTTCCCTCGGGAAGAGGAAATAAATGCCTATAAAATTGGGGGGATAAATCCCCCCGGAGATTATTTGATAAAGACGGAAGCGTTACCAGAAAGGGCGATAATCTGTTCCCAGAAAATCCCCAGTACCATGACCGGAATAAAAAGTGCCACGATGACGGCCTGGTTCTGAAAATTAAATCCAAGAACCCGCTCTTCGCCATCGGCTTTTCCGAAGACCATGGTCTTCGCCAATTTCATATAATAGTAGAGTGCGATCACAGAGTTTACGACCGCAACCACTGCCATACCGTAGTATTTCTTTTCGATAATAACGGCCAAGATATTGAATTTTGCAACGAAGCCGGCAAAGGGAGGCATGCCTGCGAGTGAAAAGAGAACGGCTCCCATTACGAAGGCCATCATCGGATGCTTGTAAACCAGGCCCTTAAACACATCATAAGTGTCCGTGCCATACATGTCTGAAAGATGTGAGGTCACATAGAAAGCAACCAGGGTCATGAAGAGATAAGCAATACTGTAGAAAAGAAGTGCCTGAACCCCAACCTCATTTAAGACAGCAGCACCGAGAATAATCATTCCCACGTGGCCGATAGAAGAAAAGGCGAGCATCCTTTTCACTGAGCTCTGGCCGATTGCCGTGACATTACCGACCGTCATGGTCATCGCCGAAATAACGAGGATAAGACCTACCCACGATGCCGTAAGGGCTGACCCCTCAGAGAAAAAGACAAACGACACACGAACGAGAGTCGCCAGTCCGGCCATTTTGGGAACGATCGAGAAAAATGTCGTCACGGGAATTGGAGATCCCTGATAAACATCCGGCGTCCACATATGGAACGGGAACGCAGAAATTTTATATCCGATCCCGACAAAGAACATGACGAATGAAACGAGTACGATCGCCAGTTGCGGCCCTTGAAGGGTCGCCATTTTAGGCATCATTTCTACGAACTGGATCGACCCCAGGGCACCATAGAGGTGACTGATCCCGAAAAGTGCTACACCTGCAGAAAGACCGCCATAGAGAACGTATTTCATCCCGGCTTCAGTAGAAGTGGATTCATCACGCTTAAGAGAACTCATGACATAAGAAAGAATAGAGAGTGTTTCAATTCCCAGATAAACCGTCAGCATGTTGTTGGCCGAAGCAAGGAGCATTCCACCAATCAAAACACCAACCGCCATGATCGCAAACTCTGACTTCAGGTTCGGATAAATATCACGGGAAGAGCGGCTGAGCCAGATCGCTCCCATCGTTCCCAGCACCATGATGATTTTCGACAGAGTTGAGAATGGATCAATCGTCACAGCATTGTGGAAAATATGAAGAGGTGCTTTTCCGAGATTCTGAAACAAAGGAATCAAAGTCAGACCGAGAACCGCGAGCGCGTAAGCATAGATCTTGTCACGCGGGCCGTTTTCATTTTTCACCGAGGCTTCAGCAACGAGAAGGGTCGTCATGAGCACAACGCACATGATTTCCGGGATATAGTAGCTGAGATAGCCGATTAACTCTTGTAACACAAAAAACCTCTCTTAAGAGAACTTCGCGAGAAGATCAACCAGCTGGGCAACTGAACCTTTCATCACATTCAGAAGCGGGGCCGGGAAAATACCGAAGAAAATTACACAGGCGCAGAGTGGAACCATATAGAAAATTTCACGAGCATTCATGTCTTCGTAATCTTCAATGTCAGGATTCACTTCGCCGAAGAACATGCGCTTGAACATCCAAAGGAGATAAGCCGCTCCAATGAGAAGACCGACAACTGCCAGAACAGTGATGGTTGTGAATCTCTCGTACATTCCAAGGAAAATGAGAGCTTCGGAAATGAAGCCCGAAAGGCCCGGTAAGCCGAGGGAGGCGAACATACCAATGATAAAGACAACAGAGTACTTCGGAAGTTTTGTGTAAAGTCCGCCGTATCCCTTCGTTCCATCTGGCTTAACAATCCAGCGGTGGTGGGAGCGCTCGTAAAGAATCCCAACGAGAAGGAACATCATGGCGGTAGACGTACCATGGTTAAACATCTGAAGAACTGCACCATTCATGCCCTGAACAGTCATCGCAGAAATTCCCAGCATCACAAATCCCATGTGGGAAACGGATGAGTAAGCGATGAGTTTTTTCATGTCATCCTGGGCCATGGCACAGAAAGCTCCGTAGATAACCGAGATGAGCCCGAGCCAGGCGATAATTTCAGAATACTGAACAGCGGCGGCCGGAAAAATCGGGAAAGCGATACGAAGGAAACCGTAAGTACCCATCTTGAGCAGAACACCGGCGAGGATAACTGAAACGGCTGTCGGCGCCTGTACGTGCGCGTGCGGGAGCCAAGTGTGGAAAGGAAACACCGGAACTTTCACCGCGAAACCCAGGAACATAAACCAGAAGAAGAGCTTCTCGAAAGAAACTGTCATTCCAAAGATGTCGAGTGTGTGCTCAGTGAAGCGTCCACCCTGGAGAGCGATGATATTGAAAGAATCTTCCGATTTACCGGTAACGTAATAAAGAGCAACTATACCAACCAGCATGAAGATCGAACCGAAGAAGGTATAAAGGAAGAATTTGATTGCCGCGTACTCGCGATTTTCGCCACCCCAGACCCCGATCAGGAAGAACATCGGGAGAAGCATGACTTCCCAGTAAACGTAGAAGAGGAAGAAATCGAGAGCGAAGAACACACCAAACACAGTCGACTGGAGAAGAAGTAAGAGTGAGAAGTACCCTTTGAGCGACTTCTCAACCGTCCAGCTGGAAAGCGTACAAATGAAGAAGAGGAGGGCGTTCAGAATTGTCATCAGAAGAGTAATTCCGTCCACACCGAGCGAATAGTTAATGTGAAACTGCTGAATCCACGGAACCTTGAACGCAAACTGGATCCCAGGATTTGCGGTATCAAAATTAATGTAAAGAACCACGGTCAGGATGAGCGTGATCGCAGTTGTTACGAGTGTTACCAGCTTGATCGCTTTATCATTCGTTTTTGGCGTGAGAAGTACTCCCACCATACCGATGATTGGTAACCACAAAATCCAGTTCAAAATTCCGTTCACAAAGAACCTCGCTATAAAGAAAAGATCAGATGTTTAATGTCCAAATATAAGAAGCCAGAACCATTATCAGCATAATGAAATAGAACTGGATCTTCCCTGACTGCACAATTCTAAGAACCAGGTTAAAGAGATTAACCGCAACACCCGTTCCATCAACTCCGATGGCATCAATAACTACGTTATCAAACCACTTGGATGCCTTATAAAGAACGCGGTTAACTGCGGCCATGCCATCAACGGCGAAGCGGTCATAAATTCCCATGTCAAACCAAGCGAGGAGTCGGTTGAAACCGAGAAGACCCTGCTTGATGAGAACATCGATATAAAAGTGATCGAAGTTATATTTCGCCTTGAGAAGCGCAGTGATTCCCGGGAAAGTATCCGCCAGTGGCTTGATCTTTCTCTGGATATACATGAGCCAGGCAATAAACACGCCGGTAAAGGCAATGAAGATCGATGCCCATGCTCCCACCACGTGGGCCGTGTGAAGTTTATGCTCGTCCGGGTTCGGACCGGCATAGCCAGTCTGGTGATGATAATGAGCGTGCATCATCTCAGTCTGCTCGCGGGTATCAACTGTCGTGAATGGCTGCTTGGTATAATCTTTAAATTTTTCAACTTTCGGAGCTTCTACGAGAACTTTGAACCACTCGTTTTTCTTCCCGAACATATTTCCAAAGCCCTGGCCCACAACGTTTCCGGCGAACCAGAAACCGAGAGTGAACACGGCCAGAATGAGGAGGGGAACGTTAGATCGGAAGTCCAGGTGTTCCTGGTGAATGTCATGTCCGTGAGATTCGTGTCCGTGATCATCTTTATGCCCATGACCGTGGCCATGATCATCGTGGTGCATGCGGTTCTCGCCGTAGAAGGTGAGGAACATCATCCGGAACATATAAAACGCTGTGAGGCCTGCGCCCGCAAATCCAAGAATCGGAACAATCGCCAGAAGCGGATTCTGACCAGACATGAATCCGTAGTAAAGGGCATCTCCCAGAATTCTGTCTTTGGAAACGAATCCGGAGAAGAGCGGAATTCCGGCAATCGCGAGTGTACAACACATCATCGCGAAATGCGTGTAAGGGAGATATTTCTTGAGGCCTCCGAGCTTCGGCATTTCCTGTTCGTGAACAGAGTGGATGATCGAACCAGCAGACAAGAAGAGACATGCTTTAAAGAATGCGTGAGTGATCACGTGCATGAAGGCGGCGTTATATGAACCAACGCCAACTCCGATGATCATGTAACCGAGCTGAGAAAGAGTTGAATAAGCAAGAACTGCCTTGATATCCGTCTGAACCATCGCAATGGTAGCAGCTCCGAAGGCAGTGATGGCACCAATCACAGCGATGAACCAGGTAATGTCACCAAGAACCATGAGGGGATACATGCGAAGGGAAACCCAGACTCCTGCCGTAACCATGGTTGCGGCGTGAATGAGAGCAGAACCTGGAGTCGGACCCATCATCGCATCCGGAAGCCAGACGTGAAGCGGGAACTGAGCCGATTTACCCATGGCGCCCAAGAAAATACAAAGAGCTGTGAACGTGGCAAAAGAAATTCCGAGAACCGCGTGGCCATCGAAGAGACCATTGGCAATTGCAGAGTAAATATCAACGTAGCTAACTGAACCGATCTGCATCCAGATGGCGACAATTCCGAGAAGGAGGAAAACGTCGCCCACTCGTGTGGTCATGAAAGCTTTTAACGATGCGTCTCCAGCCTTTTCTTTCTCGTAGTAAATACCGATAAGCGAGTATGAGCAAAAGCCCATGATCTCCCAGAAGACAAAGAGTGAGAAAAGATTGTCCGAAAGAACGAGACCGAGCATGGCAGATGTAAAGAGCGGAAGGAAGGTAAAGAATCTTCCATGACGAACATCGTGTTCCATATACCAGGTCGAAAAAAGATGAATGAGAAATGCGACCCCGGAAACCATAAGCAGCATGATCGCTGACATGTTATCGACATAAATTCCCATATCTACTTTGAAGATATGAGTGCCAAAAGAAAGATCAAACCAATTAAAGGTCTTGTGGATGTAGTAATCAGTCGCAAACTGGCCAAAGACGAAATCTCCGAACACTCGCGCCGAGTAGATAAAAGAGACAAAGATACTTAAAACCGCAAGCCAGTCTCCGTTTCTCGGGAGCTTCCGTCCAAAAAAAGCGTTAATAACAAACGCAATTACTGGGGCAAGAAAAATGGGCGCGATCGTTCCAATGGTATATTGCATACTAGTTCCTTAACTGTGTCGCTTCGTCGATATGAGTCGTTTCTTTGATCTGGAAGAAACGGATCACAATGGCCAGTCCAACTGCTGCTTCAGCGGCTGCAATCACAATGATAAACAGACTGAAGACATGGCCATCAAGATTATTGGTTACGTAGCGTGAGTACGCTACGAAGTTCAATGCGGCTGCATTAAGGACAAGTTCAATCCCGAGAAGGATTGCAACGATGTTCTTTCTGGCGATCATCACAACGATGCCCACCACGAAAAGAACCAGAGAGATAATTAGGTAAGAAGCCAGACTGATCATATGAACCTTATTGCCTACGTGGTCTGGCGATAATCGCAGCACCCAC
>JAKFFP010000336.1:0-2950 GCA_036675045.1 Bacteriovoracales bacterium
TGAACCGGGTGCCGAGCCTTATACGGATGTGACCGTGACTGGTCTTCCCCTCCTCAAGGCCTTCACCGTTCTCGATCGGAATCTCAAGGCGATGTTCCCGGGAAAAAATGTGACCGTTCCGATGGATCTATCGCAAATGTCCGTGATGAGTGCCAAGAATAAGACGGTCTGGACGGGTCAGGAGATTTACGATCTCGGAGAAAGTCTGGGTGAAGCTTCAACCGGTGATACGACGGTCTTCAATATTTTCTTTTTAAATGGTCATGCAGAAAACCAATTCGTGATTGGTCTTCATCTTTCAAATACCAACACCATCGCGATCTTTAAAGAGGTAGTGGAAAGTTCCGGCTCAGGTCCGGTTCAAAAATACGTGGAACAGGCGACTCTTGTTCATGAAGTGGGCCACGCCGTGGGTCTCGTGAATCATCCGCTGGCGATGACCTCTTCTCACGAGGACACCAGTAAGCCGGCCCACTGTAGTAATCCCAAATGTGTCATGTACTACATGAACGAGGGGGCCTCAGCACTCGCGACTTTCCTTCAGGGACGTCTCACGAATCCGGATCTGGTCATGCTCGATAGCGCCTGCCTCAAAGACGTGACCTCACATAAAGAAAATTAAAGGCAGTTGTCCCGGACCAGGTTTAATAAGTGATCGAGGTCCATGGGCTTTTTAAGTTCCATGACATCGGCCGGAAGCTCTTCCGGCGTTTCATCAATCGCCGTACTTAAGGCGCAGGGAATTTTTCCCAGGGTATCACCAAAATCAGAGCGGAGTTTTTTAATGAACCTGATTCCGTTCATCTTTGGCATGTAATAATCGAGCAGGAAAAATCCCGGGCATTTTCCCGATTCCCTGAAGCTTTCAAGTGCGGCTTCCGGATTTTCAAACGGCCAGACCTCGAAGCCGTCTTCTTCCAGCGCATAGGTCACGACCTCGCGGAGTTCGAGATCGTCATCAATAACACAGACTCTTTTTTTCATTGGAGAACAACCTCACCCTTCGGGATCTGAACGGTAAAGCAGGAACCTTTATCCAGCTCGCTATCAACGGAGATTTTCCCCTGGTGCGCCTCGACGATTTGTTTTGAGATATAAAGTCCAAGTCCCAGGCCCGAAACTTCACTGGCCGGAACCGCACGCTGAAAGCGCGAGAATATTTTTTCTTTAAAGTGATCGGGAATTCCCATCCCCTGATCCGTCACCGAAATCGCGACGAAATCATTTTGGTGTTTCAGATCCACTTTCACCGGACGGCCTTTGCCGTAGCGGAGGGCGTTCGTAAGGATATTCACGATCACCTGCTCAATCCGCAGGCGATCACAGTGAACTTCACTCGCCTCAAGTGTTCCGATTTCAAGGCTTGTAAAGTGGGGCCTCATCCGGTCCACCACTTCTTTTACGACTGTTGAAATCTCAATTTTCTCAGGCGAGATCGAAAGCCTGCCGGTCCTGATACGCGAGATATCCAGCATATCATCCACCAGCCGCGTGAGCCGGCTCACCTGCTTATCGGCTTCGGTCATGAAGCGCTTCACCCGGTCGGGCGAGAAAGCTTCGGTTTCATTTTTCTCGAGATGCCGTTTAAACATCTGCGAATGAAGCTTAAGCGACGTGAGCGGAGTCTTCAATTCATGGGAAGCAATCGAAAGAAATTCATCCCGGTAGAAAAGTGCCTCATGGAGCATATCTTCCGAATTTTTCTTCTCGGTGATATCCATCAGCGTTCCGATAATCCGGATCGCCTTTCCGTCATGTCCGCATTCCACTTTCCCGGTAGCACTTACCCATCGGATAGAATGATCATCCCGCATGACCCGGAAATTGTGGGCAAAGGATTCGCACGCGTGAATGGAATTCTGAATGAGATCTCTCACGACTTCTTTATCTTCTGGATGAATGCGCTTTTCATAATCATCGATCGCCCACTCACTCTTCAGCGTCGTGTAACCGAAGATCATGTCGTGGTTCAGGTTTCGCATGACGTGCCCGGTAAGAAGATTGGCCTCCCAGATCCCCAGCTCCGACACATCGGTCGCCAGACGAAGGCGTTCTTCACTCTGAGAAAGTGAGGTAATCGCTTCCTGGACTTTCCGGACATCTTTCATCACGATCACGAGACCCATCATTCCATCTTCGATCTTGATAGGGGCGCAGGAGATTTCAACGAACTGAGTTTTCCCATCATGACGGAGGAGCTTACAATGGCCCTTGGATTCCCAGGGACGCTTTCCTTCCATCACATCGGTGAGAGCGTGGGCAAATGTTCCAATGCTCTCGCCTTCGATCTGAAGCACGGACATAAGGGGACTGCAGCGGACATCAAAGAGAGTTTTGCCGGTGAGTTTTTCTGCCATTGGATTCATGAACATCACCAGATGCTCGCGGTCCGTAAGAATCACGGCGTCCCCGATACTCTCAAGAGACGTGCGAAAAAGACTGTGTTGGGTTTTAAGACGACTCTCCGACTCTTTCCCGCGATGAATGACCCACAGGACGAAACCGGAGGTAAAAGCATAGAGGCCAAGTTTCATCCAGTTTGAAGTACTGAACAATGTCTCTGAATTGTGAGGCAGGATAAAAAGCGCGAAAGTAAGAAGCGAAATTCCGAAAGAAAGAATTCCGGCACCGGTTCCGAAGTACCAGGCGATAAGAAAGGCGGTGGGATAAATGAGAATCCGGCTGGGTCCCAGAAATTGCGGAAAGAACAATTGCAGACTCAAAACAGACAATGTCAGGGTAAGAGAAATCAAATAGGCCGGGAGTCCAAGCTTCCACCGGATGGGATGTGAGATCTCGTCCGGATTGTGCGCGTAAATCATTTCCACGGCTCCATGTGTTTAACTCCAAGTATAATTAATCAAATCCATTGTCTTGGACAACTTAATGAAACCTTAAACTAGATAAACGAAAATACTCTTATCAAGAAAACATTAATGGATCGGGCCTT
>JAKFFP010000260.1:0-2938 GCA_036675045.1 Bacteriovoracales bacterium
CATTGGGTTCCCGCTCAGAGTGAGAAATGCCTCTTCCCGCAGTCATCCAATTCACTTCGCCCGGCTCAATCATCTGAACGAAACCAAGGGAATCGCGATGAAGAATCCGTCCCTCAAAAAGCCAGGTAAGAGTTGATAGACCAATGTGCGGATGTGGACGCACATCCATGTGGTCTTTCGGCGGATGAAGAAACGCCGGTCCCATGTGATCGAGAAAGATAAAGGGACCCACCATTCTTTTTTTTGCCCAGGGAAGAATTCTTCTCACCGGGATTCCGATGTCCTTTCCTCTGGCATCAATAATCATCTCAATTTCGTTAAGCATGCATTCCCATCATAGGTACTTCCATGAGTAAAATCTCAGCACCTGCGGTCGCGTGAAGTGTCAGCTTCTCTGTTTCAGAAATCCCCACTCCATCACGGGTTCCAAGCTCCTGTCCATTCACGTTCAGCGATCCGGCGAGGACAAATACGAACACTCCGTTACCGGGCCGTTTGACTTCATAGCTGATCGTCTTCTCATGAGTGAGAAGCCCCAGCGAAAAATACGCGTCCTGATTGATACCCACCGCTGTGTCTTTTCCTTCAGGAGAGACGACGAGAGTGAGTTCGTTTTCTTTCAGCTCATAATTTTTCTGGTCATATCTTGGTTTGATTCCCAGTTTTTTCGGCAGCACCCAGATCTGCAGCAGCCGGACTTCATCAGCATCCGAAGCATTGTATTCAGAGTGAAAGATTCCGGTTCCGGCGGACATGATCTGCACTTCACCTTTTCTGATTTTTGTTGAATTTCCTTCGGAGTCGCGATGCTGAAGAGTGCCCGCGAGAGGAATCGTGATGATTTCCATGTCACGGTGAGGATGAGTACCGAAGCCTTTTGCCGGAGCGATGAAATCATCATTGATCACGCGAAGAGCACCAAAGCCCATGCGCTTGGGATCGTAATATTCAGCGAAGCTGAAAGTGAATCTGGATTTGAGCCAACCGTGGTCGGCAAGGCCTCTGGATTCAGCGGGAATGGACAACATAAAAGCTCCTTTGCGGGACAGTGCTTTCTCAATTATCCAAGGTAGTACCAATGATAGTGAGAGGAAAGACCGCCTGTTCATGGAGCTATTATCGCAAGGAAGCAGTATAAATGAAATTCATATTAATTTATATAACTATATAAATTCTATTATAGTTCCCGATTATGGTTCCAGCACACTTTTGGTTGAGATCTGCGTTTAACGCTTTCCTCTACCAAAGTGTGCTGGAAACTTTTGGGAGGATTAGAAAGACTGTTCGATCTGAGCTGCGTCGTCTGTGATCATCTGGTTAAATTGCGCCATGAGAGTCGCGAGTTTCTGGGCCCTGGCACCCATTGTCGCCGGAGTATACGTTGCTGAAAGATATTCAAACACACCCTGGATCACATCGTTCTGGTTGCCGTTGTTTCCGATGATCGACTGGATCTCAGTGATGATTTTCTTCCCGTCAGCAGTTCCCATTTCATACTTATGGATCGCGGCCTGGAGTTTCTTGCGGTCTCTGCGGGTGATACCGATTCCTGAACGCTGAGGACCATCCGGCTTGTTGTTAGGAGACGGAGCAAACCATCCGCCGATCGTGTCCTGTTTAAGTTCTCCACCAGTTACAATTTTTCCCATGCGAACGCTGATGGGAGAAATGAATGTCACGGCAGCGAGATCGATTTCCCAAGGGTGAACGCCATCCTGAAGGTTAACCATGAGGTGGCGAACGGCTTCAGCGGTATAGACAGTGAAGAAGTCCCCCAGAACGGCCTGACCGGCGTCGGAAAGATTTCTGTATCCGCTGGTATCAGAGTTCGCAAGCGAGAGAATCATCGTCTGGATGAATGGTTTCACGTCCTGAGTTTCTTTCAGGTATTCTTCGAGATCGCGGAGGTATTCCGGATCAGTGGCATCCGCCGCTTTTCTGCCCGGAGAAGATGAGAAGCTTCTTCCGCTCATCACTTCCTGGTGCGGATCTCTTTTTCCGGTCTTATAAAGAACGTGATAGTTGTAATTGTTAGCATCGAGTTTTACTTTCACCCCAATCCCGCCAGTAAGGGCGTAAAGAGTACCGAGGTCAAACGGAGCTGCGTTTACTTTAGCAACCTTCAGCGCCTGGGCCATGTCATTCTTCGCTGACCAGCTGCTGTCGGCGCGGTCATAGTACTGAA
Organism: Bacteriovoracales bacterium; assembly: GCA_036675045.1. Taxonomy (GTDB): domain Bacteria; phylum Bdellovibrionota; class Bacteriovoracia; order Bacteriovoracales; family Bacteriovoracaceae; genus Peredibacter. The sequence goes on from JAKFFP010000260.1 coordinate 2,186, forward strand.
GAGAATCGACGGTTGAAGTTGGGCGGATTTTTTTAAGAGCTTCATAAACACTTTCAACCTGCGCGTCTGAAAGAGCGCCTTCATAAGAACGGCTGTTTCTGTTCCACTTAGCACCTTTGTACTTCAGGAAAGTTTTCTGCGAGAGATTCTCTTCGGCCTCTCTTCTGAAGGCCTGGGACCCGATATTCGGAAAGCCGCTGGAAAGTGAATCAAGTGTTGGCTTCAGCTTATTTTTTAAGAATGTGATGTAGGTCTGGCCTTTCACCTGGGCCATGTCGAAGGTTCTACTCGATGGATAAGTGATGCCGGTTGTGCCCGCGAAGGCCTGGGAGGAAAGAACTGCGAGGGTGAGGCTAAAGAGTAAGTGTTTCATAAGTATCTCCGTGTGTGTAGCGAGATAATTATCAGATTGCGATGAAAAGTAGTGAATAATTATTAGATAGTATTTATATCCCCGCTTTTTCACTGAAGCGGGGATAAGTAACTTAAATTACCATTCACGGCGCCATCTTTCGTCAGCGATGGCGGCTTCTTCGTTAACCGCACACGGATTCGCAGCGAAAGTATTATATTGTCCGCAGGGAACTGAGGATTTTGTCATTGCATGAATTCACAGGGATATATCGTTTCTGGTTCATGGATGAAACAGTGACTCGAACTCATGGAAGAAGGCGCGGTCTGAATAGGGATCAATGTAACCAGATCACTGAGCTTACTGATGATCTCTCATAGATTATCCGTGGCGTTTCTTTG
>JAKFFP010000046.1:0-17187 GCA_036675045.1 Bacteriovoracales bacterium
ACGGTATCCATCAGGTCGTCTTATCCAGATCGCAATATCAGAATTTCCTCCGTCACCGTTATACGCAAAGTGTGTCCCTAACTCCTGCCCGGCGGTGACAGCACTTCCTACTACAAGCCCGGAATTAAGTTCAGCGTGAAAGATCTCGGCCCAGATATATGGATGCGCCGAAGACTGAATCTGGAACATCGTTCCCATGCCTTCAACACTTGTGGCCTTAATCACACCATCAAACGGAGCAAAGATCTTCTCCGCATCGCGGGTCACGAAATCCGCGCCGTCGAGAAATGAGTAGTAGTGCTTCATACTCCGGCAAGTTTCAAAGTCATCCACGAAATCATGACCGGCACCCGAACGGAACTTCGAAATGCTCTTCATATTATCCAGTGACATGTAATTCGCGGTAATAAGCTCGGCCGGAAGGGCACTCGCATAAGAAAGCGAGTCATGGTGACAAGATCCCCTGGTAAGCTTGAGTGACATTTCGATGGAATCTCCCAAGACATCGAGAACCATGGACCCGAGACCGGTATGCGCATTCGCATCGAAAACAATATCCCCTCCGCTCACGTTGACAGTCATCCCATACAACGTAAGAGTTCCGGATTGGATTTCGAAAGTCTGATTGATGAGCTCACCGGATAAAGAGCCGACATTTCCGGACGCCATATTGAAGGCGGCAACAGCAGTAGAACCGCTGAAAGCACCAAATTGCAGAACCACGTCTTTATTTAAAGTTGTGACGGTACAGTACTCCTCGTTCGCGATTGAAGAGATTAGACTGCCACCGGAAATGACTGAAGAGCCAGACTTTGAGTTACAAGAAACCAGGCCCAGAAGAGTGAAAACAATAATGAGGGTAAATCCGCTTTTCATAAAAACCTCCCGTTAGGGTTAGCCAAATTATCCACCTCGCACTTTGAGAGAGGTGGGGTTAAACCCGGAACTGAAAGATTCAGCTGGTTTGGAGGATGATCTCCCAAGATTTATCATTGGGCCGGAAACTGCGAACCTGTCTCACAATCATGGCAGTGAGACTTAAATAGTGAAGATCGCGAATATGCCGGTATAGACCACACCGGAAGCGGATGATGGAAAAACAACTCATTACAAAGTTTTGAGATTTCTCTTGAATCTCATGTCGAGAATATAGACACGACTATAGCATTTCCATAGTCTGCTCTCTCCCATTCCTACCCTTGATATGATCCCCGGATGAAAACATTCATCACCCTCGCTCTCGCACTCATGACCCTGACTTCTTTTGCCCAGATCGAAGAGCGCTGGAAAGTGGATCTCTCGAAAGTCACGGACGCTGATCGCTTCTGGCCGGAAGAGCGCGCCGAACGCTCACCCGTTCGTATCAATGAAGCCGGCATGAATCTTTCACAAGCTGATCTCTCAAATCTTCATGCTTACGATTATCACGGATTCAAGGAGCTCGCCGGAAAACACGGTACGGAAAAAGATAATCGCGTTTTCATCTCTCTTCAGGGCGCGGACAAATCGGTTCTCGCTCTGGCAGCAGCCGCCAGTCTCGGGCTCATCGTTCTCCGGGGCGATGACGAGCTCATGGATATCGTCCAGGCCAACAAGAACGAAGATACAAAAAAACTCGCGGCCTTCGGTTACGAGATGGGCAGAAAGGAAGGACTTCTTCCGATCGTCGCCGGTGCCTACTTTCTCGGAGTAGTATTTGATAACGATAAATTAAAAGACGTCGGGATCATTTCGGTTGGTGCACAGTTCGCCGCTCAGATGGTGGTTGAAGTCATCAAGGAAGTTTCAGGTCGCCAGCGTCCGCGCGAAGGAGTGGGTCCTTATTCTTTCGACGTTGATGGCGGAAAATCATTTATCTCGGGCCACGCCGCCGGTGCCTTCTCGCTTGCGACTCTCCTCACGGAAATCTACGGAGAAGATTATAAGTTTGTTCCCTACGTCGCCTACGGAGTTGCTGCGATCACCGCCTGGTCCCGCATGCACGACGAAGGTCACTGGGGCTCAGATGTCATTCTCGGCGCGGTCGCGGGCCACATTATCACGCGCATCGTTTATCGCCTCTACCGGAGCGGTGATGTCCCCGCTGAAAAGCGCTATCTCTTTATCCAACCCTACTCAGAAACCAAAGTAGAAGGTTTGGGACCGTTTGAGCGCCGGATCGATGAAGTGGGACTTCGTCTGCACATATCTCTTCAGGGACCATTTCGCTAGATTTCGCCTATGGACGAAGGCGCTTTTCATTGGTAAAAATGATCACGATTACCATGAAAAGGATCTTCTGTGACTTACGCGCAAACACTGAATTCCATTGTCAATGACATCATCTCTCCAGCTGCCCAGACAAACGATCAAAAATCATCTTTTCCCAGAGCGGCGATCAATGCCCTCGGAAAAGCCGGATTTCTCGGACTCATAAGCTCGAAGGATGTCGGGGGAATGGGTCTGGGACTGAAGGACGCAGCTTTTGTCGTGGAAACAGTTTCAAAATCATGTCCTTCAACAGGAATGATTCTGACCATGCATTATTGTGCGACGGCCGTTATTGAAAAATACGGGAACAATATTTTACGGAAAAATATTGCTGAAGGAAGACATCTTTCAACTCTCGCCTGGTCAGAGGTGGGATCACGCAGTCACTTCTGGGCACCCGTAGGAAACGTAAAAAAGAATGGCAATCATTTCACCATCTCCAGTCAGAAATCGATGGTGACATCGGCGGGTGAAGCTGACTCTTACGTCTGGACTTCTCTTCCGGCAGAGGCAGAAGGTGCGGCCACCATGTGGCTCGTGGAAAGAAATAATCCCGGGATAGCTGTTGCGAAAGCTTTCGATGGAATGGGTCTTCGTGGAAACGCGTCCGCTCCCATGTACGCCGATCACCTTCAGGTTGATTCTTCTGCCATGCTTGGTGCTGATGGTTCCGGCTTTGATACCATGATCGGGACCGTTCTTCCTGTTTTCTGCACTCTCAGTGCATCCTGCTCGCTCGGGATCGCGGAATCTGCCCTGGGAGCAGCGATCTCTCACACCTCTTCTTCAAAACTTGAACATATCAATACCAGCCTCTCATCTCTTCAGACGATCCGTTCTTATCTGGCGCAAGCGAAAATCAAAACCGACATGGCGAGAACTCTTCGCGACGATACACTTACTGCCATCGAATCCAATCGTGCCGATGCTATGCTTCGGGTGATGGAAGTGAAGGCCTCTCTTTCTGAGATCGCACTTGAAGTCACCGATACGGCCATGCGTGTTTGCGGAGGCGCGGCCTTCCGGAAAGATCTTGATCTTGAAAGATTCTTCAGAGACGCCCGGGCCGCTCACATCATGGCGCCGACCTCAGATGTGCTCTATGATTTTATCGGAAAAGCGATCTGCAACATGCCGGTGTTCGGATGATAACAAAATTCACCCTCGGCGCTGTAGCTTACGCCCCTAAAGTCATCACTATCTGGGAAGGTTTCAAAACATATTTTGAAAAAAACGGTCTCGAAATGGATTACGTTCTGTTTTCGAATTACGAGGCGCAGGTCGAGGCGATGTTTAAAGGCGAGATCGATGTCGCCTGGAATTCTCCCCTGGCCCACGTGCGTGCGGAACGGATCGGCAAATCCCTCGCTAGGCCCATTTCCATCGGCCCCATGCGTGATTCTGACCAGGACCTTACTTCCGTCCTGGTGGTTAAAAATAAATCAAACATCAAAACTCCTGAAGACCTTCGCGGAAAAAGTATCGGCTTCGGAGCTGTCGATTCGCCCCAGGCGCGATTAATCCCACTCGATCATCTTCGCCAGGCGGGACTCTCCGGGAATTTTAAAGCACGTCTCTTTGATGTCCTCGGCGGAAAGCACGGCGATCACATTGGCGGCGAGCGCGATGCCGCCCGCGCCCTCATGGCAGGTGAAATCGATGCGGCGTGGATGATCGATGGAAATTTCCAGGCCTTCTCCCAGGAAGGAACTCTTCCGACGGGTGAAGTGCGGATTCTTCTTCACACCCAAAAATACGATCACTGCATTTTTGATTTTGCTCCCCATGCCGATAGTACACAGGCAAAACTCTTCACCGACATCCTCATGAGCATGAAGTGGAGCGATGCTGAAGTCAGGCCACTTCTTGAACTTGAGGGCCTGAAAGAATGGCGTACCGGCCGGACAACTGGCTTCGCTCTTTTGAATCGCGCTGTCGATGATGAACGCTTCTACGATAAAGACGGTAAGATCATTGAAACCAGCTATCGATATTGAAAACCTCGGCTTTGATCAGGGAGCTCATCTCCTGATCAAGCGGGCGCTTCAGAAAATTCCTGCCGGCAGAGAATTAATCATCATCGGTTTTGATGATAAGTGGCCGCCGCAGCTTTCGGCCTGGTGCCGCGCCGAAGGTCACTCTGTGAGCTTCGATACTTCAAAAGCAATTATTATTCGCGGTTCAGCTGATTCCGGTCGCTGGGAAGGTGCAGAGCTTGCGGGCCCGGAAGTTTCAGAAACTGCCATGCCATTCTGGGGGCTCGCCGCCAGAGGAGCTAAGGTCGAAGCAGGCTCCCCTGCTTTTCATTTTCGCCTCTCTCAGAAATCAGAAGTGTGGACAGAAAATATCGCTGAACTTTATTCGCAGGCGGCCTCGGCCCAGTGGAATCCCAATGAGGTGATTGATTGGTCCGTGAAAAAGAAACACTCTGACGAAATGGAAGAGGCGATCGTTCAGGTCATGACTTACCTGATTGAAAACGAAAATCTCGCCCTCATCGTCCCTACCCGTTTTTTGGGCCAGCTTCATCCGCACTTCCGCGAAGTGCAGGCGTTGATGGCGCTTCAGATTGCCGATGAATCACGGCACGTCGAAGTCTTCACGAGAAGGGTTCGCCAGTACGGATATGAGCCATCTCTTTCAACCGTGGGCGGTCAGGCATCGCTTAAGACGATTCTCGATGAGCCGGATTTCTCCACTGCTCAATTTCTCCTTTCTGTTCTGGGCGAAGGGACATTTGTAAACCTTCTCCAGTTTCTGGCGAAAGTGGCTCCCGATCCCCTGACAAAACAAATCGCTCAGCTCACCGCCCGTGATGAAAACAGGCACGTCGCCTTCGGCATGAGTCATCTTCTTTACCAGCTCGAAAAAGAACCGGAGCTGCGGGTGAAACTTTCTGCTGCGGTGGTTAACCGCCATGAGCACCTGGCGCAGACTTCCGGTCTTAATTCGGAAGTGTTCGACGCTCTTATTCTTCTTGCCGCCGGCGAATTTACGCCCACAGCGATCGCACAGGGCTATAAACGCGTCCAGAACCTCTTGCAGGAAATGGCAGATGGAAGACGCCTGAGACTTACGCGCCTGGGATTCTCCTCTAAGGAAGCTGATTATCTTTCGAATCTCCACACGCGAAATTTCATGTGACGATCCCGGTACTCAGAAGCTAGAATTTGCGTATGAAAACTCTTATTTTATTCGTACTTGTTGTTCTCTCTACTCTCTCTCATGCCCGGGACCCGAAACTCGTAGCGGTAGCAACCGACTCCGGCGGCTTTCCCGCCAAGGCACTCTGCTTTTTCTCCAATAACTACATGGTTCCGCATCCGGATGGACTTCTGGTTCAATACACCTGCTTAGGCGGCCCTGATCTTAATTCCGAAATCTGGCTTCTTTCCGAAAAGCCACAAAACATCGGCGTCTCAGAAATGGGAAACCTCTTCACGGAACCTTTCGTCCGCGGAAAGAGCATTTATTTTTTTGAGTACAACGAATTTAAAACCCTCGCTCTCTGGATATTCAAAGAGGGAGTCCTTTCATCGCAGAAACTTCCGCCGGAACTCCAGAGCTCTCACGTTCACGATTTCGCTCTCGTCGGAGATACATTTTATTTCCGCTACACTGACCGCGCTGCCGGCAATCACGGCGAAGGCATATACACCGATTCGTTTAAAATCCTTCCGGCCCGTGGCCCCGAGTTTTTCTGGAAGTCTGCTTCCAATGGCACGATCATGCTGCAGAAAACGAAACTCGCTTCCGGCGAAGTGGTCGAACTGCGGACAAAAGACAATCATAATCCCGTCGTGATCCTGCGCGACCGGAACGCTGATCCCGCTTCTCCCTTTCTCACCCTCAGAAACCAATTCGCGACCCATGGCAATCGCTGGGCCTCATTCACGAAAACGGTATCGGGTCTCTCTCTCATCCGTGGTGAAAATGGCAAATACTCTGTGGAAGATCTCTCCAAGCTCTTTAAGGACGCTCAGTACTGGCCACCGGCCCTTTCCAGTGATGGCGAAGTCATCTTCCGCGGAACCGATATTAATGATCAGTTCGCTCTCTGGGGATATAAGAATGGCGTGAAACGCCTGGTGCTTGGTTCAAACCAGGAGATCAGTGTGGAATCCGAAACAGTGATCACTTCGTCGCGCTCACTTCTTTATAATCCACCGGTCTTTGACCGCGAAGGAAATCTCTATATCGGTGTGGGCCTTCGCTCGCCGGATGATAGTGCGGACTTCGGCCAGGGAATTCTTTCGTTGTAGCTGCGAGGGCGGATTATTTAGCGAATTTCTCGATGAGGATTTCGAAGCGCTTCTTCAGGACACTACAGCTCGGATGATCTTCGACGAAGCCATCGGCCGCGAGAGCAAAAACTTCAGCTTCGCTCTTATCACCTAAAATCTCAGTCAGAAGCTTCAATTTCTGTTTCTCATACTTCTCAAAGTGCTTTTCATCCATGTTACAGCAGGAACTGAAGAACTCCTGGGACATGGGACAGCCTGAGATCTTTGCCCAGGGACCTAGTTTCAGGGCCTCAACCAATTTCAAAAGTTTTTCTTTTTTCGACAGAGAAGATTTCGCAATCTCTTCAGCATCCAGCAGAGGACCTTCTGTAATGTGATCAAAGAGACCAAGGAGAAGGTCTTCTTTGTTTTTGAATTTGAGATAAATCAAGGGACGTGAGATGCCGGCCTTTTTGGCGACATCATCCATGGAAGTCTTGGCATACCCGAAATTAATAAAGCAGTAGAGCGCGGCATCCAGGATGTCTTTCTTACGTTCTTCAATATCTATCTGTTTAGCCTTTGCCATAGACGTCATTATTACAAAATCTGTAAAAAATGTCAACTTACAGAGCCTTAGACAAATTGACAAAATATAGAAATAGTGTCAAAATGTAATTCATGAAACCTGCTCGCTTAACGATTGTTCTGGCGTTCCTCTTCACCTTCGGAGCTCTGATGACCACCACAAGCCCAGCTGCTTATACCAATCAGGATAAAAATAAAGGTCCCGGCAGTATGAAATTGATGGAAACACTTTCCATCATGAAGAGAGTATTTCTTGATAAAAGTGAGCGAACACCCAAGGCCCGTTTGCCGGAGATTATCCCTGACCTGAAGGCCTTCCTCGCCCCTTCCGAATTTCTAAAGTTCATCTGGTTCGGGCACTCAACACTTCTTCTCAACCTCGATTCCCGGACGATCCTCATTGACCCCGTCTTCCACAACGCCTCCCCGGTTAGCTTTCTCATTCAAAGATTTCAACCACCCGTCGTAAAACTGAAAGATCTCCCGCCGATCGATACCATCGTCATTTCTCACGATCACTATGATCATCTCGATGAAAAGACCGTGAGGTTCTTCAAGGATAAAACGACGCGCTTCCTCGTCCCGAAAGGAGTCGGTGCTCATCTCCGTGACTGGGGAATCAACGACTCAAGGATTACCGAACTTGGCTGGAATGAGTCAGTTCATGATCACGAGATCACCTTTCGTGCTGTACCTGCCCAGCATTTTTCGGGACGCGGGTTCTTTGATCGCAATGAAACCCTCTGGGCCTCCTGGATCATCGAAGGGAAATTTGAAAAGATCTACTACAGCGGGGACTCCGGCTACGGCCCGCATTTTAAAGAGATCGGAAATAAGTACGGCCCCTTTGAATATGCCTTCATTGAAAATGGCCAGTACAACGAGCGCTGGCCCGACGTTCACATGCAGCCGGAAGAATCTCTCCAGGCCCTGCTCGACCTCAACGCAGAAACCATCATCCCGGTTCACTGGGGAATGTTTGATCTCTCGCTCCATCACTGGGCCGAACCGATTATTCGCACTCACACCATCGCCAGAAACTGGAACATTCCTATCATCACTCCCCGTCTGGGTGAAATCGTCGATTCTTCTCATCGACCAAATTCACCGTGGTGGGAAGAAGTCGCCTTCGCAAAAACTGAAACCGTCCCTGACCGACATATCGTCATACCGGAGCTCACAACAAAATGAAAACAACACTCTTCATCCTTCTCTTAACTTTAAGTTTTTCTTCGTTCGCGGAGGACAGGCCTTCTGACAAAACCAGAACGAACGACATCTACCAGGAAGTCCGGGATATCCTCAGATGAGAACACAATTCATCCTGGCGCTTTTTTTGATTTTCATAAGTGCTGCCCAGGCAGAAAAATTATATCTCAAGGATCGGACAGATTGTGAGATCGGCGGCGCCAGGATCAGTATCGATATCTCCAGCAAGAACCGGATCACTTCCCCGGAAGATGACGAATACGGCGAGGCCATCATTCTTCAGCACGAGGGAAAAACGATTAACATCCAGACTAATGACAATGGCTTTGGCCGATACCGGCTCTTCAGCGCCAATAACGAAATCTGTTCCAAGCCGCTGGCACTTAAACTCAGCGCCAACGAGATCGCCGTCTTCCTCTCAAAGGATAATCGCCCTTACGCGAACACGGTCATGGTGCTTTTTTACAATATCAAAACTCATGTAGCCGATTTCATGACCTCAAAAATTCAATCCCGCACGGCCTTTGCGATGGATGGGAAGGCCTACTTCAAACTCGCCTCAAACAATCAGAATGAAAAGATCGGCACAGTGACCATCAAAAATAACAGTTACAATTACATCGAGAAAACTTTTGAACCCTGGATCTCCTTTGACGGCAAAAACTTCAAGCTCGACCGGGGTATCACTTACAGACTTTTTGAGCACAGTGATCTCCTGAAGCCACACATGCTTAAGGAGCTGAATGAATTTCGTGAAATTAAATACCGACTGGCCTCAAATCCCTCGCTGAAGAAGACCTGTATCGCCCTTCATGACAGTGACTGGGTTTGTGAGTAAGCTAGATATCCTGCTCGACGAATATTTTTTTGATGTCATCGCCGGCAAATTTCATGAAGGCCTGTAGTTTCGGACTCACAAACCTCTGTCCGGGATAAACAAAATGGACCGGACTCACGGACGTCTTCCATTCCGGAAGGATCCGCACGAGTTTTCCTGCCTTGATATCCTCGTAACACATGTACGCAGGTATGAGTGCAATCCCATCTCCTTTCAGGACCATGCCGTAAGTTCCGTCGAGATCATTAATGATCACCCGCGGGTTGATCGTGACGGAGATCCCACCCTTCTTCGAAAATAATTTCCACTCATCAGTTCCCAACGGGGGAAAGGCAATCACCAGATGCTCTTTTAATTCCCGCGGATGCCGGGGCTGCCCGTGCTGCTTTATGTATTTGGGACTCGCGACGGGAACAAAATAAGAAGTCCCGAGTTTTCTGGCTATCAGTGTGGAGTCCTTGAGCACTCCAGCGCGAATCGCCAGATCCACACCCTCGCTCAGAAGATCGACCCGACGATCGGTAAGAATCGCCTCGACACAAACCTTGGGGTACTCGCGTGTGAAACGCGAAATTGTGTCCGGAAGCAGGCTCCGGCCCAGGTCAGCGGGAGCAGTTATCCGCAGGATTCCCTTCGGCTCTCCCTGTATCGATGAAATCTCAAGTTCCGCCGCCCTAATTTCCTCGAGCCCCGAAAGACAGCGCTGATAAAAGTTCTGGCCCGCGGGTGTCACGTGCAGTTTTCTCGTCGTCCGTTGAATAAGAGTCATACCCAAACGCTTCTCTAAGCTTGATACCTTACTGGAAACCGTTGAGTTCGGAATTCCCAGCGACCGGGCGGCTTGCGAGAAGCTGGTCAACTGCACGACTTTTATAAAGATAGATATCTCATTCAGGTCCATAAAGGGATTATACAATAGAACGAAATATGTTTCTACATTTTACGGTCTAATAAAATATCCCCTGTGGGCGTAAAGTAAGCACAGGACAACAAAAGGAGCCCTTATGAAAACGACCTATAAATTAGACCCTTCCCACGCCCACGCGGACTTCAGCGTAAAACACATGATGATAAGTCACGTAAACGGAGGATTTGAAAAAATCAGCGGAACATTTCTTTATGACAACGATGACCTCGCCCGCTCTTCCGTTGTGGTCAAAATCGATGTCGCAAGTATCAATACCGGTGAGCCGCAAAGAGATGCCCACCTGAAAAGTGCCGACTTCTTTGACCTGGAAAAATACCCCGCGATCGAGTTCCGTTCCACTCGCTTCACCAAAGACGGCGAAGAAACAAGAGTGATCGGTGATCTTACCATCCACGGCGTCACCCGCCCGGTTGAACTTGTGATCGAAGAACTTTCCGATGAGGTTAAAGATCCCTGGGGCAACCGGAAACGCGGAGTCTCGGCGAGAACAAAGATTAAGCGAAAAGACTTCGGTCTCTCCTGGAACTCGGTTCTCGAAAGTGGCGGGTTCCTGGTGGGAGACGATGTGGCGATTCATATTAACGCTGAACTTATCGCGGAATAAGGAGGACAAATGTCACACGAAAATAAAGAAAGCCTGCACTACTTCTCTATTCTCCTCCGGCTGTCGATCGGGACTCTTCTCCTGACGGCCGGGCTTCTCAAAATCCCCTACGGAATCGATGGGACTATTGGCTACTACATGAGCATGTTTGAGAAGTCGCTTCTTCCGCCCCTCCTGATAAAGGCCCACGCCTCGGTGATTATTTTCCTCGAAGTGGGACTGGGCGCCTGGCTTCTCTCAGGATTTAAATTACGGGCCGCCTGGATTGCGGCGGGAGTCCTTCTCATCAGCTTGGCGGTTGGAATGGTCTTCGCCGGAAAGTACGATGTCGCGAACGACAACTACGTCTATGTTCTGATCGCGGGCCTGGGGTTATTTCTCAGTAGTTTTGATCGATGGAAGTTCGCTTAATTCTTCAGAGGTTCCGGCACACGAAAGTATGCTGGAACCTTTATTCAATGACAAACCGGTTCTTCTTCCTGATTCACCGAAATGACTTTTGAAGTGGTTGAAGTCGACCCATCATTATCTTTCACCGTCAGTGTGACAGTAAATCGACCTGTCCTGGTGAAAGTTTTATCCGGAGAAATTCCCGACCCCGTCGTCCCATCTCCGAAGTTCCAGCTATAAGAAACAATAGTCCCATCGGGATCCGATGATCCTGATCCTTCAAACTGAACCAAAAGAGGCGCAAATCCCGTGGTTACTGAAGCGAGCATTCTCGCCGTCGGAGCAGAGTTCGGTACAGTGGTAGCGAAGTTCACCCGGAAAGTTTTAGAAGCGGCATCCACCGTCGTCGCCGTCACCAGATCCGGCGATGCTGATTGAGTCGAATTCACGAGATCGATGATTTCAAAACTCGACACCGTGGCGGGACTGCCGGAAGTTTTGTCCGTCACCGTGAGATAAAAACTTTTATCCGTACTCGGAACAGAAAGATCACTCACGTCCATGATGACCGTTCCGCTGAAACTGTTCGTTCCGCCTTTATTAATCATGGCAAAGGGAGTGTAGGTGCTGGTGGAGGTTCCGAATTTCACCGACAGCTGATTTCTCGCGGCATGATTTACGGTGAACTTCGCCAGATACTTCGGAGTATACGCACTTCCGCTCGATGCTCTCACCGGCATGTGATAAACCTGCCTCGACATGAAAGCAGGTTGCCTTCCCGCACTTGGTCCCCCGCTCACGCCGGAAACGGATTTCAGGGCATCGTAGGCGACGAAACTGTATCCGCCGTTTTTCCAGCTGGTGCCCCAGGAGTTAGCGATCTTTAAAACTCCCAGCTCTCCGCTATCGACAACATTGTTCTGATTAATATCGGTCCAGGCATTGTCATCGTAACCCACGATCGTCATGGCGTGTCCGCCAGCTGTTCCGTTCATGTAACGAAGGACACTTTGTCCGGCCAGCGGATTGGAATTCGCTGAAGGATTCACTTTGATCGTCGTGAACTGCCACGACTCGATATATGTTCCGTAAGTCAGAACGTATCCGTTGTTCAGAAGCTGCTTCACCTGATTAAGTCCGGTCGCCGTATCGACATTACTCACGTATTGAAACGCGGCCGAACGATATGGGATGGCGGCCTTCCAGTGATCGGGGTTTGTGTCCCATGAGCGGTAATCGGAATTCTCCGGAAAGCTATTCCACGAGACACACCCGTGCTTCTCCACCATTTTCAGGGCATCCGAGAAGTACGCACCTTCATCCACGCCATCGTTAATCATATTGTAGATGAATTTCGGTGAGCACCTGTTTACTGAACTCGTTTTATTGTTCCAGCCCAGTGCCAGTCCGGTGTTGTGAGACCACTGGTAATACCCCATCGCCCAGGCAGCACAGTTATTGACCGACTGCTGTCCGATGGCGGGAAACGAAGGCAGGGTACTGTTATCCAGCGCTGCGGGCAGCGCACCCACGAGTTCTGAGCTCACTTCTTCCTCGGTAGTTGTGTCTTCACCTGCTGCAAATGATTCCGAGGCAGAAAGCTTGGGAAGACCGGCTTTTATCCGGCGCTCATTGATGCGGGAAAGACCCATGCGATTCAGGCGCACACCTTTAATTTTTTTTACCTTATTGTGCTTTTCCATGAAGGAGATTTCTTCAGCGGTAATGGGCTTCAGGCCTTTTAGTTTTCTGGGAGTGGCACCGACCTTTTCCTCGCAGGTGTCGGGTGGAGTGGGAGTCGGTTCTGGTTCGGGAATGACCGGTGGCGTGTCAGTCACTTCAGTGGCGGGTGCCGAATCTTTTGAATCAGATCCTCCGCCTCCCGACTTGTTACAAGCGGTAGTCAAAAGTGTCAGGAGAAAAAGCATTGAGAGTGTTTTAGTCATCGATCGTCCCTTAATTTAGGACCATCATGCCACCAACTAAAATGCTGCTATAGCCGGAAAGAAACTCGGGCCTGGGGGACTCCATATTTTTTCAAGATTCTTCGGGCAAAGTCTAAGCGCTGTAGTCCCCGATGACGGGACTAAGGACTCTCACGATCTCCTGTGATTTAAGCTTCACCAGGAATCCCCTTCTTCCCCCATTGATGTAGACCTCATCCATCTCAAGAATTGTCTCCTCCAGATAAATGGGCATTTTCTTTTTTGTCCCGAAGGGAGAAGTGCCACCCACGACAAATCCACTATGTTTATTCGCTACTCCCGGCTGGCAGGGACTGACACTCTTTACTCCCATCTTCCGGGCAACATTCTTCGTGGAAACTTCCTTGTCACCCGTCATGAGGACAATGATCGGAGATTTCGTTTCAGTTTCCATGACGAGAGTCTTCACGATCTGATGCTCGGGTACTCCCAGCTCGCGGGCCGAAACCGCTGCTCCCCCGCGCTCTTCGTAATTGTATTCGTGACAGGTGAATGCCACTTTATGATCAAGCAGCAGGCGGATGGCGGTGGTCATGTACGGGATAGAGCTCATGGGTTTAAGCTATACTCAGAAATAATCGTCGTCTTAGCGACGGATACGGAAAAAAACTTCTTTTTTATTTCCAGGTAATCAGGATGAGAAAAGAATTCATCCATTGCGGCTTTTGAGCGGAAGTAGATGACGAACACGCGATTGATCTCAGCATCATCGCCTTTCAGAACCTTATTCACTTCAAAATCATAACGGAAACCACCACCGTAGCTCTCAAGCAGTGGTCTCATCGCTTCCCGATACTGCTGATAAATTTGTGGGTCTTTGACTTTCAAACCGACTAATAATTCGTAATTCATGGATCACTCCTCACTTTTTAATCATACTCGAATTCAAACCAATTTTTACTTTAGAAAATTCGATTCGAACTCTCCAGAGAGTTTTCAATCACCAGGAAATAATGTGCAAGGTAAAGCTGGAAAAAACACCCTAAGAATTCAGGGAAGGTTCTGGTGGTGGCGAACCATCGCAAAGTTCACCAAAAACCACCACCAGTTTTATAATGATACCGGAACCAGGAAAAATTTCAAACTCGACATTCTTGAAATCGCAACCCCGCGCCGACCAATCCTCTCAGCTTTCCAGGCTTATGCCTTACATTCGCTGGCATCACTGGCAATAGCGTGTTGATTTTCATACCCTTTCTAAAATATGCGCAATCTCATCCTCTTCATTTTTCTAGTTGTTCTCTCATTCACTTCTTTCGCCGATACAGCTGAAATCATGGCGAAGCTTCCGAAGACATCCATGGCAAGGATCAAACGCGGAATCACCGAAATACCAGTGGATCTTTCCCAAGCTACGACAAAATCAAAAATCAAAGATTACGACGTGATCCTTCTCGATGAAGGTGTTTACTCCACTCTCGGAAACTTCAACGCAAAGTATGTCCGGGTTATCGGACAGGGTCAGAGGAAAACTTTTATTACCTCAACAAAAAGCTCGGCCCTCATTCCGGTAAACTCTACCGAGTTCTGGGATCTCACGATTTCCGACGCGAAATTCAGGTTGAGTGACGTGAGTGGCTTCTGGGCAGTGAATGTAGAGATGGTGGGTTCGATCTTTATCACACCAGCTTCTCCCGAGAAGTCTCCCGCCTTTTTTGTCCGGACTGTGCTGACGGACTTCTCGAATTCAGATCTCCCTTCAAATGGTGCCCTCTATACTCACCTGAAGAATAAAACCTCGGGCACTGACCTCATCGAAGTTGAAAAGCAATTGGATAACTCGAGCGATAGTCACCTGAAAAATCGCATGGCCTTCAAGGGATTGATCGCACGCGGACTCAATTACCTTTACCAGAAAGGGAAACACAATCCGGAATACGATAAGGCGAAGTTCATTGAACTCACCAAAAAAGCGCAGGAAGCCAAAGCAAAGGGGCATCTCTATGCTTCGATGATTATCTGGGCCGAAGCTGATTACCTTTCAGGTCACTCGCGTTTCGATGAAGTCTTAAGGGAAATCACTCCTCTCACGCAAAAAGTCAGCCAGGAAGGCGGATGCTCGGTTGAAGGCCAGGCACTTCAGGAAAGCTTGTTTGCGAAGGTTCCGGTCACGAGCTTACCTGGTCCATGCCGGATCCAGGCGTTCCACGTGAACTCGTTCGGAAAAGAAAATAAGGAAGCCCTCATCTCAGCTGCTCGTCAGCAATATAAGATCGATAAAGCAGAAGCCTATCGGGAAGGTCCAGATTCAGAAGATGATTTTGCAGTAGGTGCGCCCGCTTTCATGGCAACTCAATACACCCTAGTGGCTGACCTTCACTTACCCGGGTACAAAAGAAGTTACTCAAGTGACGTCGACATGAAGAAAGAAGAAAATTCTATTGTTCAGAACATCGTCGATCCCATCGCCAAAGTTTTCCAAGAGCAATTCGCTTCTAAGATAAAGGCCGCTACGGCCAAAATTGCTTCGGTTGATCTTATCGCCAAAGTCGATGGTCTTATTATCCAGGCGCTCTATGGCGCAGATCAAGCCAAGCAGAATAGCTATGAAGATCTGCATGAGAAGCAGTTCGGAAGAAAACTATCGACTGATGGTGCGATGAGTTCGGCGTTTGCGTACTAAAGACTTAGTCGATCTTCCTTAGCCCTGATTTCATACGCCAAACCCACTATATATTTAATAAGCCTATCTACTAATGTGCTTCCCCTGTACTGTTTAAGAAGTTCTAAGTTTGCTTTTTATTCTTTAGACCATCAATCTTTCCTATAAATCCCAAATTATTCTTAATCACAGGAGTTTCATGCTTAAAGCATCGATCATTTTCTTTTGTCTTGGTCTTCTCAGTATCCTTTTGGGTGCCAGTCAGATGGCGGGCCTGTCAATTGACATCGGGAGATTGCTCCTCGGAGTCTTTCTGGTTTTAACAGCGATCAGTTTCGTCATCAGCATGATCTCCGGAAGAAAGACTCAGCTGGTTTCCGTGCTGGCCCTAGTCCTTATCGTGGGCGTCTCATCAACTGTCAGTAATGCAGAAGAAACAGTCGGAGACAAAGTGAAAGTAGCGGCCAGTGATTCAAAACGCGCAGTAAAGAAAACCTATCGCAAGGTGAAAGACGAAACATGTTCTCTGTTTAAAGGGAAGATGGAATGCGCGGCCGATAAAGTTAAACATTCAGTTCAAAACGCAGTCGAATAACAAGGAGTATCTATGATTAATGAGAATATTGTCTGGGGAAAATGGAAAGAACTCAAAGGTGAACTTATCACTCAATGGGGCAAGCTTAATGATAGTGAGCTGGAAAAAACCGCTGGTAATTTAAGTTCGATTTCAGGAATCATCCAGCAGAAGTACGGTGAGAAGCAAGATGAAGTGGAGAAGAAGCTTAAGCAGATTACCTCATCGTTCTCGCGTAAAACCGAAGAATTAAAAGAACAGATCAAAACTCTTTAGTAGTAAGGTTCCAGTAGTTAATCTGCTGGAACCTATTTCCTCACACAAACTAAGTTACACATTCAATTCAAATCTACCCGGGACGAACTCCCGCACCGTGCGGGCCACCTTGGCGAAGCCTTGCGTTAAGTTATCAATGATGAAAATACAGGTCAGCTCTTAAAGCTTCGAATTCAAATGCATTTGCGTTGAATGTAAGGAGAGAAAAAACACCCTGAGAATTCAGGGAATGTTCTGGTGAGGGAGAGCCTCGCAAACTCTAAAACACCCTCACCAGTTTTAAAATCATAGCAAATCTATGGAAAATCTCAACCGTCAAAACGAGTCAACATTACTCCGCGTGGATATCCCCATGGCAGTCATAATGCTTAGGAAACACTACCTCATTCTTAAACCGTGCACTCTTACTGCATTCCGCAGGTACAGGTTCCATGATCTTGACCATCACCCCACTGGTTTAATGACCACATTTCTACAGTAGCGGTAGAATGGTTCTCAGTCGACGTAGCAGTTTCACCAGTCTCAGTTGACGTGATCGTCACAGTCGTTTGTCTGCCAGTAATTTTCCCTTCGCACTCAAAGGTACGTGCGCTGACAGATGCTTCCCGAACCCGGTATTCAGCTTCAACAGTTGTGCTGAGGAAAGGCCCGTATTCAAGCGTGCAGTAAAAATAATCTGCCATGGCGTTGAAGGAGCTCAAAGATAGTACGAGAAAAAGG
>JAKFFP010000023.1:0-17112 GCA_036675045.1 Bacteriovoracales bacterium
TAACCATTGTCCTCCACGATGTAGCACTGCGAACCCGCGGGAGCGTAATACCAGTCGCGCCAGTTGCGACAAGCAATTGCCGCCTTGGAACACTCCGGATCATCAGCGGTCCGGATGCTGGTAATGAATTCTCCCTGCTCGCCGTACATTTCGAGCTTACAGGTTTGTGCACTTGCCGCTGCCGAGAGAACAATTAGTCCTGCGATGATGAAAAGTTTCATAGCGTCTCCATTGATTTTGAAACGCTTCTCTCATTGTCGAAGTCCTTTGTGAGGAGACTTGAAAGAGTTACAATTAAGATTTGGATTTCCTTCAGTTCGGCATTGGCATCCCCCTTGCTCCACTATAGGGAAAGGCGCTCTAAAAACCGGATAAAAACACGGAATTTTGATGGGTTAGAGAGCCAGAGGGGAACGGGTAAATGTATAGTTTTTGGACACATTCTCGAAAGTATCTAATCCTTGGACAGTTTATTCTGATCCTCGGTTCTGCGGTCGCTGAGACCCAGTCGGGACTTTCTACCCCTAATCTGGTCATGAAAAGAGACCGGATTTCCCGGGAGCCAGCCAGCTACATTCCGGATGACGACGTTATTGTGAAGCCCGTTGATAACGAGCTGTCTTTCTACCAGCAATATGTTGCTTCTGATCAAAGTATCGATGTCGTCCAGTCACGTAACCAGCTCAAAGTGTGGAACGATAACCAGGCCTTTGCTGATCATTATGGAATGGACTCAACTCTTGCCGGTTCGGCATTCTTTGTACCGACGCCGGATGAGAAATGGGAATACTTTAAATCCCGTTATATGCGTTATCTTCGCCAGAAAGGTGAGCAGCCTTTCAAAGACATGCCAAAGAGCTGGTACAACGATTACCGGGCATCGAACGAAGTTGATACCATCGATGAAATGGAAGCTCGTTTCAAGGCCACTAACAAGAAAAGCACGGTCACGAAATCAGCGCTTCCGGGTGCCCTTCAGGAAAAATCAGTCAACCTCTGGAAGAAAACTAAGTTCATTTTCCAGCCGCGCCTGGACCAGGGTCTTGTAATCGTGGGCCTAAAAACTCCATGGGGCCGGGCCCGTGCATGGGTGGGTGTGAACGGAGAAACGGAAGTAAACGTTCAACAGACTTATGACTCAATTGGTCTCCGAGTGATGTTCAACTATTTCGCCCACAACGGTCGTTATTTCACATCTGTTGACCAGCGCTTGATGGAAAATGTTTATGCCCGTGCGACTAGCACCAAAGACCCGCGCCGCGTGGGAGTAAATGGCGGCGACGTTTATCAGGATGATTCCTTCATGCTGCTTTACGCAAAGACCTTCTAATAAAGCCTTTTCCCCTAGCCGAAAAAATCCCTCAGAGTTAAACTACGGCCACTCAAATTTCTTAAAAACTGGAGTCGCCATGAGTCTCTTTGAGAGCCCGTTTTTCCAAGATGCGTTTTCGCAGCTTGAGTCCGCCGGCAATACCATGAAAATGGATCCAAACGTTCTTGAACGTTTGAAATATCCCAAGCGTGCATTGCAGGTATCAGTTCCTGTTCGTCTCGATGACGGTACCGTAAAAGTCTTCGAAGGGTACCGTGTTCAACACAATATGACTCTCGGCCCAGGTAAGGGTGGAGTTCGTTTTCACCCGCACGTTTCTCTCTCGGAAACAGCCGCACTTTCCATGCTTATGACATTCAAGTGCGCTCTCGTTGGTCTTCCGCTTGGTGGTGCCAAGGGTGGTATCAAAGTTGATCCGAACGATCTTTCGCGCGCAGAACTTCAGGCGCTCACTCGTCGTTATACTACCGAGATCTCAATGATCATCGGCCCCGATAAAGACATTCCAGCTCCGGATATCGGAACTGACGGTCAGACCATGGCCTGGATGATGGATACTTTCTCCCAGCTCAGTGGTTATGCTATCCCGGGTGTGGTGACAGGTAAGCCGATCGCTGTGGGTGGATCACTCGGTCGCTCCGAATCCACCGGTAAGGGTGTTGTCTTCTGTATCAATTTTGCCTATGAAAAACTCAATAAACAGATCGGCTCTAACACGACTGTTTCTATTCATGGTTTCGGTAAAGTGGGTATGCCAGCTGCAATGGATCTTTATGCTCAGGGAGCGAAGATCGTTGCTATCTCTGACGTTTCAGGCGGTATCTATAATAAGAACGGTCTCAACATTCCACAGTGTGTGGAATGGGTGAAAAGCAAGAAAGTTCTCCGTGACCTTCCTGAGTGTGAGCACATTTCAAACGAAGAGCTTCTTGAGCTCGATGTGGATGTACTTATTCCTGCTGCCATCGATGGTGTGATCACGAAGGAAAACGCTCCTCGCGTGAAAGCGCGCATGATCGCTGAAGGCGCTAACGGTCCTCTTACTCATGAAGCAGTCGATATCGTTGTAGCAAATGGTTGTTATGTACTTCCGGACATTCTCGCTAACGCCGGTGGTGTAATCGTGTCTTACTTCGAATGGGTTCAGGGTCTTCAGATGTTCTTCTGGGACCTCGAAACCGTTAACAAGAAACTTCATGACATTATGAAACTCGCCTTTGATAAGGTCTGGAAGAACTCCGAATTGTATAACGTGAATCTTAAGCAGGCGGCGTTCATCACGTCACTTCAGCGCCTGGAAGGTGCCATGAGACTTCGCGGGATGTGGCCTTAATATTTCCCAGTCCCTCTATCTCAAAAAGAGATAGAGGGATTCCTCTTCTTCTTTTTCCGATATGTTTGGACCTGACCTATATTGGCCTCACACAATACCCATCTGAGAACTGAGAGTGACCATTTTCTAATTAATTCTTCCTTCAGGCCATGATTCAGTTAAAATGAATCATGGCCTTGATTATTTTCCTTATTTCATTCTCCTATGCCGGCGTCGTGAAAGACGATGTGTCCATCACGGACAAAGTTTCATTTTCCTGGAAAACCGTCTGCGCGAAATCGGTAAGCCACGAGACACCACTGATTGAATATGTTTCGGGTACCGAAATCGACTGCATGGGAAAAAAGATTAATGTCTCTGACTTCTGCGAGAAAGCACTGGCGCAGGATCCTTATTATCTTCGCGGTTATGCCAACGAATCGACCAAAGAAGTCATTTGTCAAAGTGGAAAGAAGGTAATTTTTAAATACCAATGCGTTCGTCTGTCAGATAAACAACTCTGCTCTCTGTCTGCAGAATCTGCTTGCCGGGAGATGAAACACAGACTGGCAAGACGTCTCGACATCGTTCACTACTCATTCACCAAAAATGAGAAGGGAATCAAAGAATTAAACTGCTACTTTGAATCCCTTCCCATAAAGCCTGATGGAACCTTATAAAAAATTTCTCATTAAGGATAAAAAAGCCGCTCTTCTTCTGAAGAACGAGATCGTTATCCCAGGCAAAACCAAAAACGTCACGGAGAGTCTGATCTGGTCCATCATGGGTCAGCAGCTTTCCATCCAGGTGGCGAAGGTCATGTTCGCGAGGTTCAAAGATCTCTACGGAGGGAAATTTCCTCCGGCAAAAGTCATCCGCAATACCCCGGTCGACAAGATCCGCGCCATAGGTGTGTCGCAATCCAAGGCTAACTATATTCACAATGTGGCAGAGTTCATCGACACAAAAAAAATTACCATCGCGAAGCTGGATAAACTCACCGATGATGAAATCATAGAACTCTTAACTGAAATAAAGGGCGTCGGTCGATGGACCGTTGAAATGCTTCTGATCTTCGGCCTGAAACGGGAAGACGTTTTTGCCGTGGATGATCTCGGAGTTCAGAAGGCGATGATCCATCTTTTCAAGCTCCATAACCTGGATAAGAAATCTCTCCGGATTAAGATGATGGATCTTTCGAAGCGCTGGTCGCCTTATCGGTCTTATATCTGCCTTCACATGTGGCGTTTTACAGGTTTTAAACCGGAATAATTTTTCTTCCCTGCGTCCGACCCCTCATCTTTCACCTATTTCCCTGAATTTTTACCGGCTTCACCTTTGCTCCATTCTCCATCGGAGGGAAAATGGAAACTCAATTACAAACCTGCTACTTCACAAAAAAAGGCCCGACTCTCATCACTCTGTTTGGATATTCTTCCAAGAGTGTCCCCGGACTGGAAATTAACGGTCTCGGAAAATATGGGCGGGCGATTAAGGAAAAGATCGTCTACATTTCCCGCACCCGACAGCTTCAAATCCCTTTGAAGCGTTTTGTACTCAATGTGGAACTCACTGACGATATGGGGGACTTAGAAACCAATTCCGTGAAATGGCTCGAGTATCCGCTATTACTTCATTATTGGTATCTGGCGGGACTTCTTCCGATCTCAAAGCTTGATAATTGTTTCGCTTCGGGATCGCTGACACCAAGTGGACTGGTAGAGGAGCCTCCCTACCAGTCCATTTCTCAGCTGATAGAAAGTTTTGAGCTCCATCTCATCAGCGGACTCATGCGCGAATGTCCGCTGGGTATAATCGACGGAAAAGACCTGTTCCAGGGCATTTCCACTCTGAGTTTTAAGGAAGGTTTCGCTTCTTAAATGGAGAGTGTCTGCGCGAGCGTTTTGTACTCGATAAAGTTATTATCGGCCTTGGTCACGCATTCCGTGATCGGGGCCATAAGCACTTTCCCGCTTCTCACTACCGTCACACTCGGAAAGTTGTCGGCCCGGAGTGCTTCCACTGCCATGTTACCCATTTGGGAGGCGATGAAACGATCATTGGATTCGGGAGAACCTCCGCGCTGGATGTGGCCCAAAATCACGACATGCGTGTCCATGTGATACATGTCTTTTAGGATGTTCTGAATTTCGTAGCTTCTTCCGGCGGTCGGCCCCTCCGCCACGATGATGATCGAGGAATCTTTCCCGCGGGCCATCCCGCGCTGGACATCATCCACGATCCTCTTGTGATCCACTTTCTCATGGGGAAGAAGAACGTTTTCAGCACCGGTGCACACTCCGACCTTAAGTGCGATGGCCGCTGAGTTTCTGCCCATCACCTCGACGAGAAACGTTCTCGCATGCGAGTGAGCGGTATCGCGGATTCTATCCACGGCTTCTATGGCCGTCTGGACTGCGGTATCAAAGCCGATTGTGTATTCGGTTCCTGAAATATCATTGTCGATTGTTCCCGGAATACCCACCACCGGAAACTGATGCTCATCCCAAAGTAACTTGGCACCGTTGAATGATCCGTCTCCGCCGATAACGACCAGTGCTTCGATCCGTTGAGCACGAAGGATATCGACCGCCTTCTTACGAAAAACGGGTTTCATGAACTCAGGGCTTCTGGAAGTCTGAAGAATCGTTCCTCCGCGCTGAATGATATTACCTACGCTTGAAAGATTCATCGGCATGAATTCTCCACGAAGGAGTCCTGCATATCCGCGCTTGATTCCCGTTACCTGTATCCCGTGAAAAAGTGCAGTTCTTACAACAGCACGAATCGCACAGTTCATTCCCGGAGAGTCGCCGCCAGAGCAGAGTATACCGATGTGAGAGAAAGCCATGTTGATCCTTTAAACGAAAATCGATTGCCCGGTAAATTCCTGGGGCTTGTTGATATTGAGAATTTTTAAAACCGTCGGTGCCACATCTTTCAGTGCCATGATCTTATTATCCGCATTGACCATGATGTTCTGATCATAAAGCTTCGGATGAACCACGACGAAGGGAACTTCCGCTTCAGAGTGAGATGTATGTTGTCCGCCGTCTTCGTAAGTCATCTGATCCGCGTTTCCGTGATCGGCCGTGAGGAGAATCGTAATATTTTCTTCGGCACATACTTTCTGGAGTCTTCCCACGCATTCATCGAGAAACTCGATGGCCTTCACCGTCGCCTCAAAATTGCCCGAGTGTCCGACCATGTCCGCGTTTGCGTAGTTAACCAGATAAAAGCTGAACTTCTTTTCCTTCAAGGCGTGGATGAGTTTATCAGTCACTTCACCGGCACTCATTTCAGGTTTCATATCGTAAGTCGCCACATCCCTCGGGGACTGGACCAGACAGCGTTCCTCACCCGGGAATGGTTGCTCTTCACCACCATTAAAGAAATAAGTTACGTGCGCGTACTTCTCAGTCTCGGCGATCTTGAATTGGTTTTTTCCGATCTTAGAGAGATACTCCGCGAGTCCGCCCTTGATTTTCTCCTTATCAAAAAGGACCGGCAGTTCAGGACACTCTTCCTGTATGTAAGGAGTCATACACAGGAAGTATCCTGGCTTAACCGGGACAGGAAATTCTTTGAACTTCTTATCGTTCAGGGCAAGCGACATCTGTTTTGCGCGATCAGGGCGATAATTGAAGAAAAAAACAGCATCTCCATTACGGATGGCACCTTCTTCCGAAAAGAGAACCGGCGTGATGAATTCGTCGTAGAGACCTTTTTTGTATTCCGCAAGGACGTATTCTTCCGGCTTCAGGTGAGTCTTATCACCCTGACCGATCATGCATTTGTAAGAGCGTTCAATCTTTTCCCAGCGACGATCACGATCCATTCCGATAGATCGTCCCTGCATGCTCGCAAAGACAAATCCCGGATGCTGGAGGATATCCTTCACATACACGACGCCCTTATCCTTGGCGGTATCTCGCCCGTCCATGAAGGCGTGAAGATAAATCCTGATGTCCGAATGCTCGCGCAGGAGCCGAAGAATTTCTTTCAAATGGTTGATGTGAGCGTGAACGCCGCCATCAGAAAGAAGGCCCATGAGGTGAATGCGTTTTGTTCCGCTTTTTGCTTTCTCAATCAGTTCCTGAAAGCGGGGAAGATCACCCAGACAATTTTTCTGAATGCATTCATTGATCCGGACGAGATCCTGTCTCACCGGTTTCCCGTCACCGAGATTCAGGTGACCCACTTCAGAGTTTCCTGCCGTCCCTTTCGGAAGGCCGACAGCTTCTCCGCCAGGTTGAATGGTAGTGAATGGATAATGAGAAAAAATCTCATCGAGATGTGGCTTCTTAGCTGTCCTGATAGCGTTCTTGTGAGTGGTATCCGGATTATGTCCGTAGCCATCGAGAATCAACAGGAGAACTCGTGGCGAGAGACCTTGAATAGAATGCATAAACGTCCCCTATAGTGCGAGGGTGATACTTACTCTTCATTTTACTGAGAGTAGGAATAAAATGCATCTGAATGAGGGGATGACTCACTCCATTAAGCGAAGTTCATAGCGTTAAATGAAGCCTTAGTTATGATACGGATGGCCCATCCGGATGGTCTGCGCCCGATAAAGCTGCTCAACCAGAAGAAGGCGGGCAAGCTTGTGCGGAAAGGTGAGATCAGAAAGGGAAATGCGCTCTTTTGCGTTACTCAGGACTTCTTCCGAAAAACCCTCGGCACCGGCGATGACAAAGATGGCCTTGGTTTGTTTTTCAATCAGGTCCCGGGTCCATTCGGCAAAATCCACAGAAGTCCGTTTCTTTCCCCATTCGGTCATCACGATAAGATGAGTGCCGCCAAGGTCTTTTACTTTTTTCATGATGGCCTCGCCCTCGGCCTGTTTGTTTTCGGCGGAAGCTTTCAGTTCATGAATGATGAGGGGAGGATTGTTGATCCGTTTGAGGTAATCTGATTCGATCGACTCAAGGTGGGCATCTTTGAGTTTGCCCACGACAATGAGGTGTAGCTCTTTTGCCATTTCCTAGAAATAGCCCTTAAGATCATTTTTTTCCTTGGATACTTCGGTTGGTTTACCGAAATAGAAATCTTCCGGAATTTTTACCTGAGGATTTTTTGCGTAAACGAGATCAAGGTCATACACATCACGTGAAGGACCATGGAAAACGTGAATCATCACGTCGCCGGTATCGAGAAGAATCCAGTCTGCTGATTCGTATCCTTCGTAAGAAAGAATCGTCGCTCCGTTTTCTTTTAACTGACGGGAAATCTCATCGATCATCGCGCGCGCCTGGGTGGCGTTCTGAGCCGTCGCAACGATGGCGTAATCACAGAGTGAAGTTGATTTCTTCATGTCGAAGATTTTGAGTTCTTCGCCCTTGTAGTTCGCAAGGATCCAGGCGCTCGCCATGGCGTGGTTCAGGGGAAAAGGAAATGCAGAATTTTTGATGACCTTGTTTACTTCACTCTGAACGTATTCGTTTGTTGCCATTTGCGGCCTTCCTTTCTTCTTCGATCACTTCTTTGGTTTTTAACATGAGTTGCTTGAGGACATCAATATTGCGCCCGGAGATCCCGGAGATCGGGAGCACGCGGCGATCAAGCTGCTCCTCCATATGCGAGCGGAACTTCTCAATTTCTTCTTCTGTCATGGCATCAATTTTGGTGAGAACCACGATTTCTTTTTTATTGAGCATATCAGGGCTGTATTTCTCCAGCTCGGTGCGGACTGTGGCATAGGCCTCAATCGCCTCAAATTCTTCGAGGAACATGGAGCAGTCCACGAGATGAACAAGGGCCGAAGTTCTTTCAATGTGCTTCAGGAATTTGATCCCGAGGCCTTTTCCTTCCGCCGCTCCTTCAATAAGGCCGGGAATATCTGTCACGACAATGGATTTCTCGCCCAGCTGAACAACACCGAGGTTTGGTTCAATGGTCGTGAAGGGATAATCGGCGATCTTCGGACGAGCTGCTGAGATCGCACTGATGAGAGTGGATTTTCCTGCATTCGGAAGACCGATGAGGGCGATATCCGCAAGGAGTTTAATCTCCAGATGAATTTTTACAGCTGTGCCGGGTTCACCGTTCTGGGCGAAGTTCGGAGTCTGTCTCACTGAAGTTTTGAAAGCACTGTTACCCAGACCACCGCGGCCACCTTCAGCAGCAATGTAGCGCTGGCCGTGGGTCGTGATATCGCAAAGAAGAGCACCTGTTTCCAGATTGGTAATGAGTGTTCCTACCGGAACTTTGAGGATGAGATCATTGCCTTCGGCACCGGTCATGTTGGAGCCAGCACCATTAACACCTTCTTCAGCGCGGAAAGTCTTGAGGCCACGGAAATGCATGAGTGTGTTCATGCCTTCATCACCTTCAAAGACGATATCGCCGCCTTTTCCACCGGTACCGCCGTCAGGGCCTCCCAGGGGAACATACTTCTCGCGGCGGTAGCCAACAAAACCTTTGCCACCATCTCCGGAGATCACTTCAATATCTACTTCGTCGATAAATTTCATAAAACCTTAAACAAAAAAGGGGAGCTATCGCTAGCTCCCCTCTATCCTAAAGACCTTTAAAGATCAATTAAGCTGGAATAACGGAAACGATTTTTGTGTCTCTGTTGTAGAAAGAGAACTTTACAGTTCCTGGAGTCATTGCATAGATCGTGAAATCACGACCCATCTTCACGTTTGTGCCAGGGTGAAACTTAGTTCCTTTCTGACGAACGATGATCATTCCTGTAGCGACAACTTCGCCACCGAATTTCTTCACACCACGCATTTTTGGGTTAGAGTCACGTCCGTTAGATGTACTACCACCCGATTTCTTATGTGCCATAAACTGTTATCTCCTAAACTTGATTCTTAAATTAATTACTTCTTAGCTGCTTTGGCTTTCGCTTCAGCTTTAGTCACTCCGCCCTGACCATCATTGATCTCTGTGATGAGAAGACCAGTGTAACACTGGCGATGACCATTCTTGCGGCGTGATCCACCTGGCTTACGCTTAAGAACGAGAATCTTACGAGTGCGGCCCTGTCTTACAACCTTAGCAGTGACTTTTGCACCACCGAGAGTTGGAGCGCCGATAAGTGTTTTAGCTCCACCGCCTACGAGAAGAACCTGATCGAAAGTTACAGTCGCACCTTCCTCAGCTTCAATTCTTTCAACGTCGATCATGTCGCCAGCACTTAACTTGTACTGATGACCTTTGATTTCCACAACTGTGTACATGAGAACTCCTTAAGAGATACCACCTGCCGGGGAGGAACGAGTCCTGCTTTTGGCCCTAGGTGAGTTATTTTGAACCATTGTTTTTAGGTCCTTTTGGGGCTAATGTCAAGGATAGGCTCTCTCTACCAGACGAGAATAGGACGACAAAAAAGTCTGAAGTCCGTAAGATTCACTCACCACATAACAGGGACTTATAAAGCGTTCGCTTTTTATTATGCTTCTCGATCAATTCTTTTATTCCGTCGATAAATTGCTCCCCAGAAAGCTGGCCGCCTGGCCTTACCAGGAGGCTTTGAATTCCATTCAAATTCAGGCCCTTTCTTCAAACGGTATCAGGGCCTGGGCCCGAAACTCTTACCGGATTGGCAATTTTACCTTTGGCATAAGTGATCTCGACCTGACGGTTTTGATCCTGCCGGAAGCGACCGATCAGGACGTCCGGCGTTTCGGGAGTTTTCTCGATTCCCAGAAAGTTCTCTATCCGTTTTTGGGCGAGATTAACTACTATTTTTCTGAAACGCTGAAAGAATTTGAATCTTCCCTGAATCTGTATGAGAAATTGCGTGATCCGGGGCTGGAAAATTATCTCAGGAATGGCAAACAACATTCTGATATTGAAAAAGCCGTTTTTCTTCTCAGAATGATTTACTCCGACAAAATCCGTTTTATAGAAAGGCCCTGGTTGAGACAGAAAAAATGGCAGGAACATTTCCGAACGCTGGGGCTGCCTGCAGCTCCAGCGATTGAGCTTGGTAACGTAATCGACGTCTTAGGTGCGCTTCTGAAAGTTGATTCAGACATGCTGAAAGAATCCCTGGCACCAGTAGAGAGCCGGCTGACAGAGGAAAATGTTTTCGAGGCCGGTATGCCACGTTACTGGCGGTTTCTTTATCCCAACAAGCACTTGTGGTTTCACTTCGGCCCTGAGAATGACATGGATAAAGTTCGCGGGACTCCCCTTGGGCAAGTTTGCCTGAAACAGATTGAATGGGAAGTGTGGGGGATCATGTCTCAGGCCCTGGTACTCAAGAAGCACCGTGAAGGCGTCGAAAGACATTTAAGACGTCTCGTAGAAGTGAACAATCAACTGACAACTGACTCTGAAGTTCCGGCCCAGGTGGAAAAATTACTCCGTCTTCTCTGAGGGATGAGAAAGTGACTCACAGTATTTAATGAAATTCATGTATTCCGGAAGATAGTCTTCGATTCGGATGTTTTTCCGCGAAGCAAACTCATTCAGGAAAACAGATAGCTCGATCCTGGTGTTTCTACGGTGCTCACTCTCTTCGAGGCTTTCGATCCAGTTAACAATCCTCTCGAGCTTCGAAATCTCTGTCTGATAGATGATCTCTTTTCCATTGGTGAGGAAGGCTTTGTCCCGGAGATACTTGATGTCGTCCTTGATCATCGGAAGAAAGTCCTCAGTGAGGACATAGCAGGAAAGGAAATTGGGATCCTTTAAATAAGGCATATCCAGAGTAATTCTCGTACTCCCGCTCGAGTCAAAATACTTTGATTTAAGCTCGACAACTTCTTCCAGAAACTTTCTGAAATTCAGGACTGAGAAAGCATTATAGGCGCACATGAATATGAGTTCGGAATCATGGATTTCATCCAGGAAAGTTTTAACGTTTTTCATGAACTCTGAATAATTGAGACCGAAACGCAAAAACTCAGCATTCTTTCCGTAAGTATCTACACTGGTGAAGAGTTGAAATTCCTTGACCAGTTTTCTATCCGTAATGAACTTGATTTCCTTCATGAACTTTTCAAACACATGATGGGGAACACCTAAGTTACTGTTTATGGCGACAGTAAGATTTGGCATAGGATGTTCTTTCAGATAATCCAAAAATCTGAAGGTGTTGCTGTTTAATAGAGGTTCACCACCGGTAATACGGAACACTTTCAGATCTTTAAGAAGGTCCGGCCACCAATCCCAGAAAGCATCGACGTAAATTTCCCGTTCCTCTTTAGAGAATGGATAAAGACCGTTCGATTTAAGATTTTCTTCGGAATAAACTTCCAGAGAAGAATAAGGTCCGTGTTTTTTGACTTCGTTCATGATTGAGGACGATATCTGGGGAGCACAGTAAGTACACATGAAGTTACACTCATTGCCAAAGCTCACTTCGACGTATGAGGGATTGACCGATGCATCCCAGGGGAGATTCTTCACTTCTTCCATGCGGGGAAGGGCCCACTTCTGGGCAGACTTTAATGAACGATCGCTAAGACTATTTTTGTGAGCGTCTTCAATGTCCCAGCAGTATTGGCATTCTTCCGGGCGGGTGCCTTCCAGCATTTCTTTTCGTGCAAGCTTTTTTACTGAGGTGTTATGCAGGGCAGAGGGATCAACTCTTAATTCTTCAGGCGAGACTCTGTGAGTCTTTGGATGATGACATGAATGAGTCCGGCCGTTCTGTAAATGGATCGTAACCTGAACCCACTTGGCCAGGCAGAAACTCGGTGATTTCGAGTTAAGCTCATCCTTTACTTTCTTAATAGTACGCAGGGGAATATTAGGTGCAGACATATTTAATTTGGACCTTAACGGGTTTCCATCATGTACAAAAAGCAGTCTAGCATGAGGGGCTGTGGTTCATGAACAAATTCAACTATCTGAGTAATGTTGTTTAGTCTGGGTTATCTGGCCGTCTTTAATGTAGAGAACGGTTTTCACCTGGTCAATAAGCCTTTGGTCATGGGTAGAGAACACGAAAGTGAGCTTAAAATCCTGATTGAGTTTTTTGAAGAGCTCGATGATTTCCTGAGCGGTCCGTGAATCAAGATTCGCGGTCGGCTCATCCGCGAGAATGAGCTGGGGTTTACTGACGATGGCCCGGGCTATGGAGACACGTTGCTGTTGACCGCCTGAAAGCTGCTTCGGAAAACGGTCACCCATTCCGGAGAGGCCAACCTGGGCCAGGGCCCATTCGACCTTTTCCCGAATTTCATTCTTCGGAAAATTTTTAAGTTGAAGCGGAAATTCCACATTTTCATACGCAGTTAATACAGGCAGGAGCTGGTAATCCTGAAAAATGAATCCCATGTATTGCAGGCGGTGTTCTGTCCGCTCTTCCAGGGAAAACGAAGTGATGTCCTTCCCGGCATGACAAAGTCTTCCTCCCGTCGGAAGAATGAGGCCCGCAATAAGATTCAGGACTGTCGTTTTTCCTGAGCCCGAAGGACCGACGAGTGCCATGAAATCACCCTCCAGAATCCTGAGGTTAATCCCGCGGGCGCCATAGACCTTATTTTCCTCTGACATCTGATAAATTTTTTCGACATCAGTCAGTTCAAACTGCATTCTTACTCCTCTTGATGACACGGATCAGGGGATAGATCATTGAAAGTCCCAGGAAGAAAAACATCATGAGCGGGACCTGCCAGTAATATTGAGCGACCGGATAAAACCTCACGAGTGGCTTGATGGTCATGCCGCCCATGATGATTGGTTTTCCGCCGGTGAATATTTCCAGATTGATAGGATAGTAACTGAAGAACGTCGTCGTTGCGTGTCCGATTACCATTCCGATAAGCATGGCAATGAGTCCCAGGATGGTGACTTCAAAAAGCAGGGCCCACGCCACCCAGGAAGCTTTCGCTCCCAGAACGTTCAGAGAATCGAATTCTTTTTCGCGTTCAAAAAAAGTTATGACCAGAGTATTGGCAAGTCCCAGACTGATGACGATGACCATGATGACCGAAACAATCCAGGTGAAATTGTCTACAAACCTGGTGGAAACACCGATCTCAGGCAGAATATCCCGCCAGGTCCAGACTCCCAGGCCTTTCATCGCGGGCACTTCTTCCGTATCCATATCGAAACTCACCAGTTGGTGATAATCCTGATCATCCATGACGAGAAGTTCCCGGGCGCTCCCGATCTGAGTGAAAGCGAGTGTATCTTCCAGGTCACCACCGCCGAAATCAAGAAGGCCGACAACCTT
Organism: Bacteriovoracales bacterium; assembly: GCA_036675045.1. GTDB lineage: Bacteria > Bdellovibrionota > Bacteriovoracia > Bacteriovoracales > Bacteriovoracaceae > Peredibacter. The sequence goes on from JAKFFP010000023.1 coordinate 13,792, forward strand.
GTAAAGATCGTTTGCAATTGATCCATCGAGCGCCTGGCCGATGATCGCGACTTCTCCTCCCAGCTTCACTTCAAGTCTCTCAGCGAGTCTTTTCCCGAGAATAACTTCCTTACTTCCGTCAGGGTTGAGAAAACGTCCGCCCTTGATGGCATCTTTCAGATGATTCAGGCGCAGTTCGTTTTTCACCTCTATTCCCGTCAACAAAACACCGAGCGTTTTCTTTTCCCCCGAAAAGTACACGGGTGCCGTTACCCTCCGGACGGATTTTTCAAAAAGCGATTTGTCCGTCACCTGGTCATCCGACATGACCTTGTAGTTATTGAAGAGCCGGGAATTGGCAACTTTATAGTACTCCGGATGTGTGAGCTGGTAGCGTCCGGCATATTGAGAAAGAAAGCCCTTCATAACTTCTTTTGATCCGGAATTTGCGAAATTCAGATCCCAGATGATAAATCCCGTCGCGAGCGCGAGAGAGGCAATCATGATCATAGTTCTCTTGGGAGCGCGCCAGAGATTCCGGTAACTGAATTTTAAAAGGAAGAGAAAAGACCTCATTGGCTCTTCTCCAGCTTCTTGAGAGTGCGGTGAATGGCCCAGGTGTAGCTAAGAAGCATAACGAAGACGATGAATCCGAAAGTCACAAAAATCTGTCCGGGATAAAACAAGGGATAAACGACACTGTTTAATTTAATTCCCGCACGTTCAATGTTTAGTCCCTGCTGGTTATAACGGAAATCAACTCCTGTCCGGGCCTGAATACTCAGGATAATAATAAGAAAGACACTGGAAGCGGCCCCGGAGAAAATTATCATCTGGATAACTTCGAAGAACCCTATCTTCCAGAATCGTTTTCTGACTACTCCGAGAACGTTCATCATACGGAGTTCACCAAATCTTTCCTGCCAGAGCACCTGGATGGGTGTAAGAATTGTCATGGTGATAGTCAGAGCGATAATGATGAAAAAAAATCTGACCATGCCATCGTTGAATTCAATCACCACCGACATCTCCGGATTCAGGTCCCGCCATGTCTTCAGAACCATTTTTTTATCCGGAAACGCGGAGCTGAGGAGGTTTTTGTTTTCCAGGCTATCCGCCATGAAGGGAATCCGGTGAAACAAAATCTTTCCCGTATAATGGTTAAGGAAAAGTTTCTGCAAGGTTTTTTGCGTGACATAGGCAAAGCGCTTCTCAAAGGAAGTGCTGCTGTAATGGAATATACCGCGAATGATGAGGATTTCCGACCGCAGTTCACCTTTCACATCCTGGTAATTCACTACGATCTGGTCACCCGGATTCCACTGGAAAACTTCGGCGAGTTCCTTTCCGATGACGATCCCATCTTCATCATCACTCCGGAGAAATTCTCCGGACACAATGGAGGATGATATCGGGAGAAAATTCCTGTGGAAGCCGGGAACGATTCCCAGCAGGGCTATTCCCGCATTCCCTTCCGGAGTGGACACATTGGCATCCACAAAGAGTTCCGGTGAAAGCGCTTCGATATTTTGCTGGTCAAATTTCCGGCGCAGAGTTTCAGTGAACTCCATCGGATTACCGGGATCAGTGGTGCGCGAGAATGCCATCTCCTGCAGCTGATAAAATCCGGTGTTGGTGTTTACTACCGCTCTTTCAATCTGGCTGTTCATGCCATCGAAGAAAGCCAGAACCCACACGGCAATGAAAACGGCCAGGGAAACAGAGAGCCCAATGAAAAAGCTTCTTCCGCGATTTCGGCGGATACTTCGAAAAGCAAACTTGAATAGATAGCGATTTTCATCATTCAGCATTGAGACGCTTATTTTATCTCATTGAGGAAGACCTAGATAGGGACACAGATATTTAACAGATTACCTGAGTGATGAGGTCCGACAACTCTTCCGGGGTATGGGCATAAGCGAGACGGTGCAGAAGCCATGCCCTCTTTTCTTCCTCTAATTGACGCTCGAGGATTTCGCGGGAAAGCGCGACTCTGGTTTTCAGGAGATTCTTCTCCTGAAACATGGGATGGGAATTGATGAATTCATTGAGAATGACTTCCATACCTTTTAACTAGCAAAGGAAGTGCCACGCCGAGGCAGCAATAAGGCTTTTTCACAGGGAAAATGGCCCAAGTTTTGTCAAACTGTCTAAACTTTAGACAGCTTACTTTCTCTCAGGAAAATTCCTCCCTCTCCGATGAGCCTTATAGAGAGGTCCTGCATGGAACAGCGTTGGAACTATTATCAGTATCGTAAGCTTCACCAATATCCCATTTTCGTCAGGGTTAATGCGGATGAGGTCACACCAAAATTCCAGCATCTATTAGGTGAAATGGGGTTCGGCCTTTTAACAGATATTGAAGTAAAAAAAATAAATCTTCAGAAAGCGCATTCACGAATTCTCACTGTTCAGACCGCCGGCCCGCGCATGGAAAAACAAATTATGGGTTCCGACCTGCTCGATAAGTACGGTCTTGAGAGTCTTTCAATCATGAATGGCCTTCCGGTTTACACTTATCGGAAAGTCGGGCTACTTGCGATGCCAATGAGCCGCAATCTCTGGGATCTCGCTATCAGCGGTGAACTCGCGAATACCGATCAAATGGTGGGTCTGCGAGTTGTGCTCGCGCGTTTCCTGGCGACGGCGTTGTCGGACATGGGAGTTCTTTGTTACTGGGGTACTGTGAAGGACGGTGCAGTTCTTCTCATGAAGCAGGCGCAGTCTTTTGGTGAATCAGTCCTTATTGATGTTGAAAGAAAAACCGTGTTTTCCCAGGGTGGGGAAATGCGAATTGGTAATAACCTGAAAATCATCAGACGTGATGTCGAGGGACGTCAGTCGCCCCACATGTCACGCGAAGATCTTATCAGCTACCTCTCCGTGAGTTCATGTCTCTTAAGCTTCACCGGCGTGACACCAGCAATGAAGAGAGCAGTTTACACTCTCAGTGCCGGTGTGATGGCGAGCTACTCAATCTCGGAACAAGTTCACAATCCGTAGTTGTCACGATTCGCCATCTCTATTAATGTTTAATCATGGAACAGAGTTGGATTGATCCCGTTGTATTTTCCGTGGGCCCTCTTCAGGTCCGCTGGTATGGTGCCATGTATGTCATGGGCTTCATCCTGGGCGGCCTTCTTCTGAAATATCTGGCGAAGAAAAAGGTCTGGCCTCTTCCTTCTGAAACAATCGACAAGTATGTGACGTGGCTTATCCTGGGAATGTTCCTTGGTGCGAGGCTCGCGTATGTCTTCGTGTATAACTGGGAATATTATTCGGTGAATCTCGGAGATATTTTCTCGGTGTGGAAAGGCGGTCTTTCTTTCCACGGAGCTCTGG
>JAKFFP010000198.1:0-17064 GCA_036675045.1 Bacteriovoracales bacterium
GCCTGCAAAATTCGGGCCTCGGCCTCATTTTCCAGCTGAATTTCTTTCTCTTCCACCGTTGGTGCCGCAATTTTAGGAGCGTAAACTTTCTCTTTCTGGCGACTTAAGAATGTTTTGTAATCTTCCAAAATAGTTCCGGAGTCGGAACGAAGGCCCAGAGTTTTGGCGGCGTCGACGATTCTTTCCGTGGCAGACAGGTGCTCCTTCAAAGGCGATACCAATTCGAATACGCGCTGCAGAGCATTTAACTTAAGTTCTGTGTTCTCCGGAATTTTTTCCGGAATCACTTCCGCAATAAGGGTATCGAGGAGGATGGGGGCCTTCTCAATCCGCTCCATGAGGGCGAGCCGGCCTTCAGCGAGGAGAAACTCATCTGGATCCTTGGCGGGGGCAAATGAGAGGTATTTCGGCAGAACGCCAACCGAGAGAAAGTCAGCATTATATTTCTGCATGGCCTTCTTACCGGCCAGATCGTTATCCATTCCGAAATAAATATTCTTCGTCATGTTCGTGAGCTGGCGCACAGATTGATCGGAAAGGGTGGTGCCCATGGTGGCAATGGTTTCGGTGAAACCATATTGGTGCATCATGATCACATCCATATTTCCTTCAACCAGGATGGCGCGGTCATTATTCCTGATGGAAGTCTTGGAATGATAAAATCCAAAGAGAATGGATTTTTTATCAAAAGCGAAGGACTCACTTGAGTTGAAGTATTTTTGCTTCTGATCTTCGTGAACCGCTCTGCCGGTATAACCGCGAATCTGTCCGCTATGATCGTGAATCGGGAACATCACGCGGTCGCGAAAGAAATCGTAATAGCTGTTGCGGTCTTCGTTGTGCCGGACGATCCCGATTTCCATGGCGGTTTTTCGGGCGAAATCACCATCGGCTTCGGGAATACTGTCGAGATAGTGATAAAGGACATTGTTCCCGGGGGCGTAGCAGAGATGCCACTTATCAACCGATTCCTGGGAAAGTTTTCTTTTCTCGAGAAAGTCAGTGAACTCTTTCGGTTTTGCGGCTGCTACTTTTTCATAAATTCTGAGTGAAGCATTGAGGACCCTGATGGCCATCTCGACCTTCGGATCTTTTTTAATTTGTTTCTGAATCTCTTCAAAGTGAAGTCCCAGGATCTGGGCGCATTCTTTGAGTGCCTCGATGAAATCGAGTTTCTTGTAATCCATCACGAACTTGATGTGATCCCCGCCGGCACCACAGGCGAAACACTTGAACATGCCTTTGGAGTCGGTGACGGTCATGCTGGGTTTGGAATCGGGATGAAACGGACAAAGTCCAACCAGACCTGAACCGCTGCGCTTCAGCGGCATGTAGTTACCGATCACCAGAGAAATCGGCGATTCCTTAATGCGGTCTTTGAGTTCACTGTTAGCCAATTTAAGCCTTCAAATTTTTCAGAACGATCGATTTGATAAGAGTACCCTGACTCAGGAATATCTTTTCAAATTTCGTTGTGAATTGCGAGAGGAAATGATCCGGGAATTCCGAGCGAAGATCACGGGATTGCAGGAGGATCTCAAATCTTTTTTCGTCTTTGAGTTCTTCCAGCATCCACTCGAAGTAGCCATCGTGATCCGTTTTCACAAAAAGCGTCCCGCCGGGTTTTAAAACCTTGTGACAGTCATCCAGGAAAGGTTTCTGAAAGAGACGTTTCTTGTTATGGCGTTTTTTTGGCCACGGATCCGGGAAGAAATAAAAGACCGACTGAACTTCACTTTCATCAAACATGTAACCCAATCGTTCCCCACGGGCACGGAGATAGCGGAAGTTCTTGTGTTCGAGTTTATTCAGCTTCTGCGCGAGAGAGAAACTGCGCTTAAAACGGTGATCAAGGCCGATGAAATTAATACCCGGGTTTTTCTGGCAGTAATCCAGCATGAACTCGCCATAACCGGATCCGATTTCCACTTCCAGCGGAGCATTGCTTCCGAAGTGCTCGTGCCATTTCCCGACATTGGATTCCGCGGCTTCATCTCTTAAGACGAAGGAATCGAAGACCTCGAGCTTATCGTGATAGGGATTTTTGTGAGAATACTTAAAATCTTTCTGATAACAGAAGTTATCTTCCATTTTTTTAGCGGGTCTTTCTATGGTCATAGGAATGGGGAAATTAGCAAATTAGTTAGGGGGCGTAAAATGAAAACCCTCCCGTTTCCGGGAGGGCGTTCGTCATTTCAGAACTTTGAACAATTAGCCAATCAGTTTAAGCGCTTGCTGACCGCTTGCGTTTGCCTGAGCGAGTACCGAAGTACCAGCGGCGGAGATGATCTGGTTACGGGCCTGCTTGGCAGTTTCTTCAGCATAATCCACATCGCGGATACGGCTGTTCGCTGCGCTCATATTCTCAGAGTAAACCTGGAGGTTTGTCACTGTAGAAGTGAGTCGATTCTGAGTAGCACCAAGAATCGCACGCTGACCGGAAACTTTTTCAATCGCACCATCGAGCTTCGCGAGTGAATCCTGAGCACCTTCTTTCGAAGAAACATCTGCAGACTCGATACCGATTGATTCAAGGCTTGCGTTGAGCGCAGAACCATCGAATGAAATACGGTCTTCAAAGTCATCGTTTCCTGAACCCACCTGGTAGTCGTATTTTTCAGCTGTACCATCGAGAAGTTTCTTGCCGTTAAACTCAGTCACTTTCGAAATACGCTCCATTTCCGACTTCAATTGCTGATACTCAAGATTCGTCATCTGTCTCTCTGTATCACCAACGGTATCTGATGCTGATTGCATGGCCAGTTCGCGGAGACGAGTAAGGATGTTACTTGTTTCGTTGAGACCACCTTCTGCAACCTGGATCATCGAGATACCATCATTCGCGTTTCTTCCTGCCTGCTGAGTAGAGCGGATTTCGGCTTTGAGTTTCTCCGAGATCGCGAGCCCAGCTGCATCGTCAGACGCTTTTGTGATTCTCTGGCCAGAGCTCAGCTTCGAAAAGCTTTCTTCTGACTCTCTTGTTACTTTCCCCAGCGATGTTTGCGCCTGAAGTGAAGCAACGTTCGTGTTAATTCTAAAACCCATAGACTATCCTCCGGTTAATACCATTACTACCTCCCTGGCAGATGATGGGTTGTTCAATTCCCATCTGAGGCAACCATGCCTCTTTTGATTTTTATTGCTCCAACACTGTGTTGGTGCTTGTTGACCTAGCGTTTCGGTTTGATTTCTTGAGTCTTGAGGAAAATTTTTCCGGTATTTTGTGAATGAAATTTCGCATTTTGAAGTCTGTGAAAGATATAGAAAGACATACTGCGCAACTCGGGTATTCGGGATGGTTTTGGTGGGTTTTTCAAGACTCCCCCATGAAATTTGAGTAAACTCTCTCGTAAATTCGTTCCAACACAAGAGAGTAAAAATGAAGATTCCTTTTATCGATATCCTTCGTTACGAGAATGGTTTTTATGAGACAGTTTGCACGAAAGCCGCTGAGCTTCTGAAGAACGGCCACTTCGTTGGCGGTCCTGTTGTGGGTCAGTTTGAAGCTGCCCTGAAAGATTACACAAAAACATCGTTCGTTCTTGGATGTGCGAATGGAACCGATGCCATTCAGCTGGCCCTTCGTGCTGCTGGGGTGGAAAAGAATGACAAAGTTCTTCTCCCGGATATGACTTTCTGGGCGACATTCGAAGCCATCGTAAACGTCGGCGCAGTTCCATACGTGATTGATGTTTCAAAAGAAACTCTTCACCTTACTCTCGCTTCGGTGAAGGAAGGGGTAGAGAAGTTCAAGCCGAAAGCACTTCTTCTGGTTCACCTCTACGGTTGGGCTTGTCCGGAAACTCTCGAGATCAGAAAATATTGTAAAGAGCAGAACGTTCTTCTCGTAGAAGACTGCGCTCAGGCGATCGGGACAAAGATCAAAGGCGAAAGTCTTCTGACGAACGCTCATGTATCAACGACCAGTTTTTATCCGGCGAAAGTCCTTGGGGCGAGTGGGGATGCGGGTGCAGTTTTCACCACTGATCAGAAGATCGCTGACACGACTAAAATTCTTCTGAATCACGGCCGCACCGGTCACTATGATCACGGAATGATCGGATGGAATTCACGTCTTGGGGCGTATGAAGCGATGTTCATGCTCGAGTCACTTAAGCATCTCGATGCCAAGCTCGCGAGTCGTCGCCACGCCTGCGAAGAGTATAGAAAGAAGATCAAAAATCCTGTTCTTAAAATGATGAGTCCACCCACTGATGTGTGGGAAAACGGATATCTCTCAGTTGCTCTCATGACTCCTGAGTCTCGTCCTGCATTCATTGAATATCTGAAGAAGAATGAAATTGGATACGGCACGGTTTATCCGGGAGCAATGAGCATGCAGCCAGGAGCGGCCGCTCACCTCGGCGGGAAAATTTCCCACGGTCATGCTGACTGGATTGCCAAATCCGTTATCAACTTCCCATGCTTTGCTTACATGAGGCAGGAAGAGATTGATCACGTGATCAATACCGTGAACGCATATAAGGCTTGATTAGTTTCTATTTTTTCTTGTTCAGCCAGCTTTCGAGAATGAGAGCGGCCTTCTTACAATCTTCCGGGCTATTCAGTAATCTTTCATTGAGGCGTTTTTTAAGCGCCTCAATGATTTTTTTATCACGGAGGTTGGTCTCCTGTTCTTTCTCAATATAGAGTTTTGAGTAAAGCTTCGGAGCGCCCATAACTAAGCAACAGAAGCTTCAGGAGCGCGCTTCTTGTGGCCCGCTACTTTTGTCATATGTTCTTCGATGATTTCGTAGAGTTCGAGTTTTGTAGTTTTTGGATCCATGCCCGCTGGCATGACTGAATAGACAACTTCATTGTTCACTTCGGAGAAAATGAACCAGGTGTTACCGATCTTCTGGAAGAGAACATCTTTAACTGTGTTTTGAACTGTATTTGTGTTTGTTTTTTTCATGAAACCCTCCGTGGTTTGTTGGGCCGGAATCACATCCTGTGATCTTGGCTAGTGACTAACTTTTCGGGAGGAATCGTTTAAAGTTTAGACAGTTTTTGGGGGAGGAAAACTTTGCCTAATATGCGGATTGAAGCCCAATGAAAGCACCCACGTTCCACACAATTCTCGTGTTAAAACTGTCACTTCCGTTGTTCTTCCAGATACCATCCACTTTTGCTCCGTCTTTGGCCTGATAGGTAGAAGGAGTTTCCATTTCGAGTCCGGTACCAGCCACAAAATCAACATCAGGAAAGATATCCTTACGGTGATACTGCATTCCGATTCTGGGAGCGATAGTATAGGCCTGATACGTCCGTTCATCAGCGATGCCGGTCGCCGTGGTCTGATTAATGTTGGTGAAGTTCAGAAGATAGACATTCACTGAAGTAAAGAGATTCACCCGGTTTTTTTCTCCCTTGAATGCATCGTAGGAAGCATAGGGGCCGACTCCAAAACGGACGTTTTCTTCCGTGGATCTATTACCACTGATGAAAGTGAAAGCGTTCTTGTGATGGCGAAGGTTCATGGTCGCACCAAAGAAAAAGCGGTCATTCTTTTTCTCACCAGCTTCCCGCAGGAGTGTGACAGATACATCTATCGGGCTGGAATAACCCTTGGTCTTAGTGGGACTGCGGTAAGGATAACTTTCGTAAGAAGGTTGAACGACACCAATGAGAAAAGTTCCGCGATACCCTGACCGATGGGGCAGGGGATAGTTCTTCGGCAGTGGTTCTTCTAAACGGTAATCAGTTTCATCGTATCTTTGCGGCGGTTGAGTAAATTCGCGCGAATCATTGAAATAAACATAGATGTGGTCTTTGCTGATATAGGCACGCTTCCCCTGTCGATCAAGGATCGCGATGAAATCATCCTGCACGGAGTACGTGTCGTCGATATCACCTTTAAACATCGGGTCTTCATTCCACTCAGGAGTTTTTTTGAGTTTCTTCCTGATGTTGGAGAGTTTTTTTTGCTCGGGTGCCAGGTGATTGAATTTGTCCGTGTTACCGACCGAGGGATGAACCTTGATGATATCGCCCTTTCTCGCGTACTGAACGATCATGGAATCCATGCTGGGTTCGCGGAAGTAGGGTGCCTCAAGAACCGTGACTACGGCCTCAAGAGCAAATGCATTCGCAGCTATGAACAGGCATAAGAAAATCAGAAATTTCATTGGAACACCTGGGAAAGGAATAACCCGAAGCTTTGGTTTATCTGATTACTGGCGCTGACACTGACATTCTGCGGTTGATCTTTCATGTTCAGCCACTGCATCTGGTGAAAACCACCAATCACAAACTGGCCCCAGCGGTTCTCCCACGGATGCTCGGCTGATGTCATGAGATCAGTCGAATTAAACCTGAAGTTTACGTTTCCGCCCACGGTCTCGCTGCGGATTTTCGCAAATGGAGATACACGAATCTGTGTTGTGAGTCTCCAGTTCGTCTCGAAAAGATCAAAGTCTTTCGTTCGAAATTGCGGGCCGAAAGAAAGTGCTTCGTAGAAAGCATTCCCGCCTCGCGTGAGACTATAAGAGGATCTTTCATAATGAACGGCCGCCCCGACTTTCACAGGAAGTTTCCAGTTGGTGAAGTAATGAAGCCCGTACTGATTCATGTTTCCTGATCTGGCGTTCTTGTCATTGAAAAGATCACGGATATAACTTCCCTGAACAATCCCCACGTAGAAGGCCGCTTCCGGCACGAGATGAAGTTTCTTGTCATACTCCGTCCTGATCATGTTGGGATTGGCAGGAGTATAAGTGACAGGAGGCTCGTACAGAAAAGTCGTTTCTGCGATGGAAGTCAGTTTATCGGCATGGACTTTATACGTGCAGGTTTGGTCATTGTTCTGCAGGTAATGAAATTGATGCTCATCGGAGACCCGAAAGGCTTTCAGGTAAATGTCCTTACTGGTAACCATCGGCTTGTTATCTTCAATCCGATAAATCGTTGTGCCTTTTTTCAGGAACGCCGGAGTCGTCCCGGAAGAAGTGATTTCAGAAAGCTCGATTTTTCTCACCGGCGGCATGAAATCGCGATTCTTTTTTTCAAATTCTATGTTCCGGTAAGCATCTTTTCTGATGTCATGATCGGGGAGAATGGATTCCAGGTCCTGGATGGCGGTGAGATCGATATCTGACTGAGACCAGGAAAGAATGGGGAGGAGAAGAAAAAACCACATCACGTGTACTCTTCCCGGAGAAGGTTTTCTGCTTTCACCAGCGCCTCGAAGTTCCCCTCGTGTTTCACCACGAAGTGCTCGAGGTTTCTCTCCCACCTGTGATTCATGTGCTCATGGGGATCGATCTTCACATCAAAAACGCGATCAACCAGAAGGAGATACGCTTTTTCGTGAACGTCACGATTTCTCTCATCAATAAAATTGTGCGAAAGCTTGAGATCAATAAAGTGAACAATGTATTGAGGATTAAGATTTGTTTCTTCGATCACTTCGCGAAGTGCACCTTCTTCATAGGTTTCACCCGCATCCACTTTGCCCGTAACGTTTTGCCAGAACTCACCGCGTTTTTGATTGGTTTGCAGCAGAAGATAATTCAAAGACTGACTGTGAGCGTCGTATCCACAGATCACGACCTGAGCTTTGCGGGTTTTTTTGGACATAGTTTATTATCATAGACGGTCAATAATTTGTCGTGAGTTTTTCATGGCTTTGCCTCGTGTCACTGATCAGAATAGTCAACTTATAAATTGCGTCATACTCTTCGATTTGATATTTTTTGGGCATGACAGATATCAATGGGATTCTCTTCAATATAGCTCAGTCGCTACCAGGCTTTCTTTTGGCGATCGTGGCGCACGAAGCCGCACATGCCTGGATGGCCAATCGCTTTGGAGATCCCACCGCCAAAAATGAAGGGCGACTGACCCTGAATCCCGCTGCTCATTATGATCCGTTTGGAACGATTCTCTTTCCCCTTCTCGCGGCAGCTACGAATTTTGCCATGATTGGCTGGGCGAGACCGGTTCCGGTTGAATCCCGCAATTTTAAAAAAATCCGCCAGGGCATTTTCTGGGTGAGCTTTGCCGGCCCCCTTACCAATCTCATCCTGGGATTTCTCTCGGCGATAATTCTCGCCATCGTGGCGACGAAAGTTTCCTCTGACTGGGGTTTTTACACCATTACTTTGCGGATGCTTCGCTATTCGGTCTTCATCAATTTCATCCTGGCGTTTTTCAATCTCATTCCACTTCCGCCACTTGATGGCTCGAAAATGGTCTCGAGCTTTCTCAAGGGAAATGCTTTACGGACCTATGAGAACTTTGCGCAATACACTCCTATGATTTTTATTGGGATCATGGCCCTCTCTTTCATGGGAATTCACACCATTGGGTACCTTCTTCAGCCCGCCAGTGATCTCGCAAACTACGTCATGTTCAGTTTCGTGGGTCTCTTTGGCGGAATGGGATGAAAGATTTAGTGAGATTACGAATGCCATCAGTTTTGGGATTATTTCACTCTACCATCATAGAGGTCCTGCATGACTGAAAATGAAATCCTGGTTAAGGTAGACCGCTTTGACGGTCCCTTAGCACTTCTTCTCCATCTCGTTCAGAAAGAAGAGATGCGGATCCAGGAACTCGAACTTAATACAATTACGAATCAGTATCTCGAATACCTGCAAAAAATGCAGGATCTGAATTTCGACATCGCCGGCGAATATCTTTTCATGGCGGCCACACTTCTTTATCTCAAGTCACAAACTGTAGCGGATGAATCTCAGGACCAAAACCTGATCAAGATCACGGCCGGGGAAATGGGACTAGAGATCCAGACCCGCGGTGAACTCATCAATCGTCTGGAAGAGCTTGAGCGCTTCCAGCGCCTGGGCCAGCGTCTCTGGGGCCTTAATAAAAAAGGTCATGAGATCTTTGTTAAGCCGAAAGTTGATCGCAAGGCGATCGAGAACTCAATTCTTACCCCGATCGATCTTCAACAGCTGACTGAAACCATGATGGATCTCATCCGTCGTGAGAAGAAAAAATACGCGGTCGTTAAACGCGACCGTCTCTCGATCAAAGAAAAACTCATTCGTCTGAAATCCATGCTGAAGCAGGGTGAAACAACTCAGTTTGATAAGCTTCTTGATGAGAACGACACCACTATTATTGATAAGGTCATTACATTCATTTCTCTTCTTGAGCTCGCGCGCCTGAAGAAACTTGAAATCTATCAGAATGAGGATCTCGGAAACATCTACATTGATGTGAAAGAGAGCCTTGATTCATTCGATCCGGAAACTGCGAATGGCTTTGAACCAGAAGATGAACAGAAAGACGCACCAGCGGCTGCAACTGCACCTGCTGATGTGACGATTCAATAAGGAATGGACATGGAAGGTAACACGGACATCAATTACGAATGGGATCTGTCAGTTGAAGACGCAGCTACTGCTGAAATGGCGGAAGTTGAGTCGACTGAAACTCAAACCGAAACCCCTCCCGAGTTCACACTGGATGTGGCCTACTTTGATGAAAAATCCCAGGAAGATATGATGTGGCAGGCCCGCACGGGTCTTAACCTCGATACTCTTTGCGGAGCCATCGAAACCATCATCTTCATGTCGGATCGTCCGATTTCCATCCAGAAAATCAAGGCCCAGATTGATAACGAGCTTCCACTTCGTGTGATTCACGAATCACTCACTAAGCTTCAATCGGGTTACGAAGAAAAGTTTCACGGGATTCGTCTTGTGGAAGTGGCGGAAGGATACCAATTCCGTACCAAAGCGACTTATTCGAAATTCGTGCAGAACCTCTTCAAGGTCAACTCACTCGTTCTCACTCCGACCGCCCTCGAAGTTCTCGCGATCATCGCTTACAAGCAGCCGGTTTCAAAAAATGACGTGGAGAAAATCCGCGGCGTGGATTCTTCTCATATCATTCGCGCCCTCATGGACAAGCGCCTCGTGCAGATTACCGGTCGCTCTGATGAACTCGGTCGTCCGTCACTCTTCGGGACAACTTCTGAATTCCTGGAAGTGTTTAACCTCGCAGATATTTCCGCTCTCCCTCCTGAGTTTGAGCTCGAGGAAATGGCGACGAAAAATACCATCGGTACCATCGCTGACATCAAGTCAGTCGTGTTCCGTGGCGAGAACCTCAAGCGCTTCAGCGTTGATGAGTTCGAAGAGCTCGATAAGCTTTCTCAGGACATCGTGAACATTCCCGCTGAAACAATCTTCACGGCGCTCCTTAAGTCGGAAGAGAAAAGAAAAAATGACGGTGAAACAACTGTCCGTAAGTCTGCTTTCGATATCCTGGAAGATTTCGTAAACAAAGAAGCAACACTTCGCCAGAACCAATTAGCAACTGCTTCGAATACTCTGATGAACATTGTTGAGGCCAAAGCTGTCGACATCGCTGAAGAAGGAATCATTTTCAATGCTCCGGAAATCGATGAAGAGTTTGAGGCCCTTCGCGCGCAGGAAATGGCCGAACTGGATGAGCAGGAAGTCCGCATGAAAGACCAGGCCCTCGCTTTTGAAGCCGAGGCCCTCGAGTCTGCCCTGGATAAAGTCTTCAGCGACATGATCAATGGATCGAAGCTCGAAGAAGGTGAGATGGAATTCTCCGTTGATACCGGTAATCTGGATGAGTCGATTGGTGAAGCCATCGATAAAGCGAAAGATCTGGACATCGATCTGGCGTTTCTGAATGATGAGATTCAGGATACGGATCAAACCGATACCGAGGCTTAAGTCCCCGAAAATGTAAGCCCCTCATACCCGTCTCCGCCGGTTACTTGACCAAGGGCATTGAGACGGGTAAAAGTTCTCATTCAATATACAAACTGCCGTGATGGTAGATGGAGGTTTTCAATGACTGCAAAAGTCGCCAATCAAGAATTATCAGTTCGTCTTCAAAAAGTGATCGCCGATTGCGGAGTTACTTCACGTCGTAAGGCCGAGGGTCTCATCCTCGACGGCCGTGTCACTGTCAATGGTCGCATCATCACTGAACTCGGAACAAAAGTTAACCCCCACACGGATATTATCCAGGTGGACGAAAGAACAATCGAACTTTCGGCCGTTGATAAAGTTTATCTCGTCATGAATAAGCCCCGCGCTTATATGACAACACTTTCTGATCCTGAAGGTCGTCCGACAGTGATGGATCTGATCTACGGTGTAAAACAGAGAATTTTCCCTGTTGGTCGTCTCGATTATCTTTCGGAAGGTCTTCTTATTCTTACGAACGATGGTGATCTCGCCAACATGATCATGCACCCAAGATATGAAGTAGAGAAAGTTTACGAAGTGAAAGTCTTCGGCCACGTGAATGAAGGAATTCTCGCGCGCATCCGTCGCGGAGTCATGACTGAGGACGGGCTTATGAAGCCAAGTTCAGTCCGCGTGATTGAGCAGCTTCCGAATAAGACATGGCTTGAGTTCCGCCTGAATGAAGGTAAGAACAGAGAGATCAGAAAGATCTGTGATGCCGTTGATCTCACGGTAGATAAACTTCGTCGTGTCGCGATCGAAGGTCTGAACATACAGTCTCTTCCGGTTGGACAGTATATGTTCACAACCAGAAAAGAGCTTCTGAAGGCCCTGGGTCTGAATGAGCACGGTGAAAAAGTTCAGGATCGCAGATTCGTTTCCGCGAAGAAAACCCTTAACGTCGCTAAAGTCGCTAAGATTGTTTCGCAAACTGCCCGCCCTGCTGATGATAAGAAGTTCCAGGCCTTCCGTAAGGAAAACTATTACGAGACCGTTCGTTCGATCAAAGAGACTCAGATGAGAACAGCTGAGGAAGCTGCTACAAAACTTGCTGAGGATGAAGCACAAGCTACGGCTATTCGTTATGAACGTGCGATGAAAAAGGCACCGAAACATCGGACTCGTTATGGAAATAAAGGTTAAGAAAGGACGAGTACTCGTCTATCGCGTTTACGATATCGGAGCAGAAATCGACCTAGACGTCGTGGAAGAGCTCTTTCAGGATAAGAAACTGAAAGAGCGTTTCAAGCTCGAGCGTAAAAACAAATCACTCATCATTTCCCGCACTCCTGTCTCGATCCAATTGGGTGAGGTAGAACTTGTCATTAATGGCAGGAAAGTCCTGGCCGAGCTGGTCGCCAAGGTCTGGCACTTCGGTACTCTCTCACTTTCATTTCAGATTCCCATAGAAACGGGAACGAGCTGGCTTCAGCTCGTCGAAACCGCTGCATGGATGGAAAAAGACGATGAGATCGATCGCATCGCCCACGAAAAGGCCCTCGGGTTTCAGGCGGAAATCGGCAGTGCCATCAGTCTCCCGACTGCCTGGACCATGAATGAGGATTACGTCATTTATTTCATTCAGGAGTTTGAAGGACTCGATTGCCCATCTGCCCAGTTGATTGAAAAAGTCGATGTCCCGGCACTCATTCTTGCCGAGACGAAAGAATATCTTTCGGACTCAATGAAGAAAAACGTCCTGGATAACCGCTTTCAGTATTCGCGTGATGATCTTGTGGTGGTGGACTGGAACTCGGCCCTGGTTATTGAACCGGGTGGCTCAATGGATGTGCCACTCATCATTGAGTTTGCCCTGAACCAGCTTCTGGAAATGCGGTACTACGACGATCTTCTGGATCAGAAACTTAACGATCTTTATAACGAAGTCGTCGGGAAAAAGAGGGGACTCTTTTCCAACAAATATTCCCGTATTGCTGAAGAAGCCGGGCAGATCTATCTTGAGATCTCTGAGATTGTGGAAAACGTAGAAAACTCCTTCAAGACCGTCGGTGACTTTTATCTCGCCACTATCTTCCGTGCATCTTCCCAGAGATTCCGCTTCGATGATTGGCAGAGAAGTATTGATGATAAGCTCAGTAACTTAGCCGAGGTATCTAAACTTCTTCACTCAGAGGTAAACGAATCCCGTAACCAAATGATGGAAATCATCATTATTGTGCTGATTGCGGTGGAAGTGATTCCGCTCATTTTTAGCCATGTCTTTTAGCCTTCCGCGCTGTGAATAATTTCTGATCTTCCCCTAGAATCTCCCTATGAAAAATTACCTGAAACTCATTCTTGGGTCATGCCTTGTGGCGCTCTTTATTTCCCTCTATCCGGTAAAGGCCACTGAGTACACACCTCTCCCTGAAGAAGATCATCTGATCGCCAGTCAGAAATATGCTGAGGCCCTGAAAGTCGTTGAGAAAAAACTTACTTCAATGAAGTCCAGCGATGAGGATTGGACCAAATTAATTCTTGAAGAGGCGATGCTGAAGATCGCGCTTCACGGATATGAGACTGCGGTGAAAGATCTTCGTGCCCGCGCCTGGCCGAAGAGTGGTGTTAATAATGCCATCGTGAGCCTCGCCTATTCACGCATGATACAGATGTATCATCAGTCATATTCGTGGGAGATCAGAAAGCGCGAAAAGATTTCCGGCCGGGAAAATTTTGATCTCAAATCCATGACCTCGGAAGAGATATACCAGGAAGCCTATGCAGGGTTTGAAAAAGCATGGCAAGTCCGCGATGAACTGGGAAAGCATTCCCGTGAAGCATCCGGAGTTATTTCACCCAATAGTTACCCGAAGGATATCCGTGGCACGTTGAGGGATTCGCTTTCATATATCATTGCCGGTTTTCTGAATGATTCCTCTGGATGGTCGACGAGAGATTCCAATTTCACTTATACCTTGAGTGCAGAGAATCTTCTCTCAGGGAAGGTCCAGACTAGCTTGAGCAGTGATGTTCATCCCGTCCAAAAGATTGCGTATGTACTGAGAGATCTGGAAAGCTGGCATAAGCAACGGGGTAAAAATTCCGCCGCCCTCGAAGCCAGGCTCGAACTTTACCGGGTCGTGTGGCAGCAGCTGACCTCGCTCACCGCCAAAAAACAAATTAAAAAATCCCTCGAGAAGACTATTTCCGAAGAAAAATCTAACCCGTGGGTCGCCATGGCCTACGCGACTCTTGCTGATTTCATCCGGGAAGAAGGTGATGAACGGATAGCTCTTAACTGGGCAAGAAAGGGAAGCCTGCTTTTTCCGAAATCTCATGGCGCTGCTAAGTGCCGCGATATTATTAACGATATCGAAAGGCCCCTTCTTTCGCTGGAAGGAATGAATATCGATACCACATCAAAAAAATCCCTGGGAGTAAATTACAAGAATCTTCGTAAGGTCTATTTCCGGAGTGTGCGGGTGGACTTCAAGAATTTTATCCAGACAACAAAAGACTATTCGCTGAGACCGGGATGGAAAGAGCTTGAGAAAATGCTTAAGTCACCACCGGCGTATGAATGGCAAAGTGATCTGCCAGAGACTTCTGATTATAAGCAGCATCGCGTATTCCTTGCTCCTCCGGTACATACACCTGGCTTCTATGCCGTCATGGTCTCAAACAATCCTTCCTTTAAAGAAGGAATCGTTCACGGAGCTCAGATTTTCTTCAGCGCTTATGTGTTTCAGCTGACAAAAAATCATAAAAACCAGGAATTTCAGGTTGAGGTGCTTAAAGGAAAAGATGGCGAACCTGTAAGTGATGCTCTGGTTTCGATGTACAGTGCGGATTACCATCAGGGGCACAAAGTAAAAGCAGAATTTAAGACCGATAGAGAAGGAAAAGTTACCTTCCCGACAAAATCCTATGGCAATAAACATAATGCTTTTTTCTTTCTTGTGGAAAAAGACGGCCAGCTGGTGGGGTCCCGCAATCCCGATTCAATGTACGCGTCCGGCAAATCTTCCACCCGCGTGACCAATGCGTTTATCTACACTGACCGGAGCATCTACCGTCCGCTCCAGAAGATACTCTGGAAAGTAGTGGCCTACACTGGTGATACTGCCGAAAGAAATTATCAGGTTGATAGCGGTAAGCTCATTACCATTCAGCTTCGGGACGGAAATGGTGAAATCGTTCAAAAAGCCTCGGTGAAGACCAATACTTTTGGGTCCGCTTCCGGGGAATTCCATATTCCGAATGGGAAGCTTCTCGGCAACTGGAGTATCTCCAGTACCCATGGTGGGGGGGCCTCAGTCAGAGTTGAAGAATACAAGCGGCCCACATTTCTGGTCGAGTTTGATGAGAAGGCGAGAGAATTGCGACTCAATCGTGAAGCTGTTCTCAAGGGGAAAGCGAAATATTATTTTGGAATGCCACTCACGAAGGGCAGCGCCAACTGGACTATCTATCGCCGGGCCATCCTTCCCTGGTGGTGTTTCTGGGGATCGTGGAGCTGGGGTGATCTCCAGAATAATGAATTCATAGCTTCCGGAAAAAGCGGCTTGAAAGAAGATGGAAGCTTTGAGATCAAATTCATGCCACACGCAAATGAAAATGTGAGTGATCTGAAAGATATTCGTTACAATTTTCAAGTCAAGGCGGATGTTACTGACGAGGGCGGCGAAACCCGCACCGCCGAATTTTCCCAGACGATCGGATTTTCTGCAGTCACGGCGACCATCACTTCTGATGAAAACTTTTTTTTAGCGGGTAAGAAATCTACCGTCACGATTACAAGAACAGACCTGAATGGAAGGGCCTTGTCGGGAACAGGAAAATGGAAACTGGTAAAACTTAAAAACCCTGACCGGACTCTGGCCCCTTCCGAAATCCCTGTCCCGCAGAAACTTTTGAATTTGAAAAAGGATCGCCTGATTTTCCCCGACGATATGAAGCAGCCGCGCTGGGCACCTGAGTATCACCCTGAACTCTATCTCCGGGAATGGGAAGAGGAATCAATTATCGCAGAAGGCGAGTCGGCCCATGGTAAGAGCGGAAGGTTTGAACTTCAGTTGCCGCAATTGAAGGAAGGTGTTTACCGCCTGAGATATGAAACCAAAGACAGCTTCAGCTCAGTTTTTGAAGAACAGAAAGAGCTTATCTTTGTGGATAAAAACACCATTCTGCCCCTGCCGGGACTTTTCCTCGTGGAGAAGACAAGCGCTGAACCTGGCGAAGTCATACGTTTATATGCCATGACTGGTTTCCCGGGGCAGAGAATGGTTCTGGAAACTTTCCGCTCGGGTAAAAAACTCACACATAAAATTCTGAGGCAAGGAAAGGATAATACCCTGATTGAGATTCCGGTGAAGGAAGAAGATCGCGGGGGACTTGGATTCAGTCTGACGCTCCTGAATGACTATCAGGACGTGAGATTTTCTGAGCATGTCATGGTTCCCTGGAGTAACAAACTTGTGGATGTAGAATTCTCAACCTTCCGGGACAAGATCCGTCCGGGAACAAAGGAAAGCTGGAATATCACTATCAAAGGCAAAAACGGCAGAAAGATCAGAGCGGAGTCATTTGAGCTTCTGGCCTATATGTATGACAAAAGTCTCGAGAGTTTCGGACCTCACATTCCACCTTCACCAATCGGGATTTATCCCACTTCCGGAGGGATTGGTTATCCTGAGAGCGAGCTCGGTCCGGGCACTCAGATTTACACGAATCTTTCTCATATTCCATATTCGAGGGAGTTCGGGGGATTTGCTCCCGATCATGTTCAGTTTTATCCCAACTATGGAGTTGGTGGTCCGGGCAGAAGAGGGGGCTTTGAAGGCGGTCGGATGTTGATGAAGGGCCGCGCGATGGACGCGCCGATGGCGCTTGAATCGACAGCCTCCCTAGTGAACGAGTCTGAAGCTCCCACGGCCCAGGCGAAAAAAGATTCTTCGGCTGGTAAACCCGCAGCTGTTGAGATGAGGACGAATTTCGCTGAAACTTCTTTCTGGAGGCCGCATCTTATCCCCGGCAAAGACGGTTCTGTTAAGCTTGAGTTCTCGGTTCCTGATTCCGTAACTTCCTGGCAGGTCTGGGCGCATGCAATCTCAAAAAATCTTCAGAGCGGAAGTACCAGCAAAGAGACCCGAACCATCAAAGAACTCATGATCCGTCCTTATCTTCCGCGTTTTTTCCGCGAGGGAGATGAGGCAGTTATCAAAGTTGTCATCAATAACTCATCGGAAAAGGAAATCCAGGGAAAGGCGACTTTTGAGATATTGGATGAAGATGGAAAAAAATCTCTCAATAAAGATTTCGGACTTATTAATAATGAGACGAAGTTTTCGGTGGGAGCACAGGGGAGTAAAACTATTTCGGTCCCGGTGAAGGTTCCGGTGGGTGCCAGAAATATTATCATTAAGAC
>JAKFFP010000366.1:0-2893 GCA_036675045.1 Bacteriovoracales bacterium
CATATCAACGCCGCTCTCGCAGTCGGGGAGGCCCTGAAAGACCAGGGTTATGAGATTTCCTATCTCACCGGCAAGCGTCCTCTTGATTACAAATTGTTCAAAGGTGAGAGTGCCAGAAATCTTGATTCCAAACCCCTTCGCACAAAGAATCCTTTCGAGCTTTTAAAAAACATTGTGATGAACATCATCAGCTTTCTTTCAATCTTCTATGCCTTCATGAAGAGAAGGCCTCAGTTCATCGTCGGTGCTGGCGGATATGTCTGCGGTCCCACTTTGCTTGCCGGATATATGCAGGGAATTCCGGTTTTTATCATTGAGCAGAACGCTGTTATGGGATTAACCAATAAGATCCTGGGATGGATCTCCGGAAGGATTTTTGTTCATTTCACAGAGACCCAGGGATTATCTGAAAAACTGAAATCTAAGGTTCGCGTTGTAGGAAATCCGACCAGAAAGTCTATACAGCCGGTACCGGTGAAAAGACCCGAAGGTCCACTCAAAGTTCTGGTCTTCGGCGGAAGTCTCGGAGCATCTCAGATTAATAATATTATTTACGACATCGTAAGAGATCCTCCTTTTACCGAACTTTCGATACATCACCAGATTGGTGGCGATCAGAAGATGCCGATGCTCGAGACAAAAATCGATTACCAGGCCATGTCTTACATCGATCACATGCAGAAGGAATACGAATGGTGTGACGTAATCATTGCCCGCTCCGGAGCATCGACGGTTTCAGAACTCGCGATCATAAAAAAACCCGTTCTTATCATTCCATTTCCACAGGCCACGGATAATCATCAATGGTTCAATGCAGAAATTTTTCGCAAGGAATCTGACTTCAGCGTGGAAGTGCTTGATCCCAAGATCTCACACACAGATGCATTGAAAAGAGTCACGGAATTCCTGAGACAAGCCCATACCGGTCAGCTTAAACTGACGAAGGGCCCTGGAGCGGGAAACACTACCTGTGATCAGGTCCTGAAGGAGATTCGGGCCTATGTTGGGATGGCTTAATACAACCAGACTTCATTTCATTGGTATTGGCGGTATCGGCATGAGCGGTATCGCAGAAGTTCTCCTCGACCTTGGTTACAAAATCAGCGGCTCAGACCTCAATACTTCAATCGTCACAGACAATCTCGCTAAAAAAGGTGCCATCATTTACAAGGGACATTCCGCTACTCATGTAGAGAGAGTGGACATCGTCATCTATAGTTCTGCCATCGATCCGCAGAATCCTGAATGCCGTCGTGCTCAGGAGCTGCATATTCCGATGATCAGGAGAGCAGAGATGCTCGCAGAACTCATGCGCTTAAAATTCGGAATTGCTGTCGCCGGATCACACGGTAAAACAACCACTACCAGTCTCGTTGCGACTATATTCCAGGAAGCCAATCTCGATGCCACACATATCATTGGTGGCATTGTGAATAATCTCGGTGGTAACGCCAGGTTGGGGGAAGGAAAGTATCTCATCGCGGAGGCGGATGAGTCCGACGGAAGTTTTCTCCAGTTGAGCCCGATTATGGCGGCGGTCACAAATATTGATGACGATCATTTAGATCACTACGGGACAAAAGAAAATATTGTGAATGCTTTCGTGGAATTTGTTAATAAGATCCCTTTTTACGGCAGAGCTGTTCTCAATGCCAATGATCCGGTTTCAAAATCAATTCTTGAAAGAGTGAAACGTCCGCTCATCTGGTACGGAATGAATACTGAAGCTGATTATGTGGCTTCACATATTTCTTATTCTGCTAAGGGCACAGTTTTCCAGTTCTCGCACGAAGGAAAGGCGGTTGGGAAAGTTGAAACTCATATGATTGGCGCACACAACGTTGCCAATACTCTTGCCGCGATAGCACTTTCTCATGAAGCGGGGATTGACTGGAAAGTGATTTTTTCAGGCCTTCTTAATTTCAAGGGCGTCGGCAGACGCCTGGAAAAGATTTACGAGAAGGGAAACTTCATCGTCATTGATGATTACGGCCATCATCCGACGGAAGTCGCTGCCACCATTAAGGCCTTAAGAGGTGTGGATCAGCGTAAGCTGACTGTGGTTTTTGAACCCCATCGTTTTACACGGACTCAGAATTTCTGGAAAGAATTCCAGGAATGTTTTACCGGCGTAGATGAACTCTACATCTCACCGATCTATGCGGCGAGTGAGTCACCGATCATCGGGATTACCTCTGAGAGACTGGTGGAAGAAATGCAAACCAAAGGCATGAAGGCCTCGTTTATTAACAATCTCGATGAAATGAAAACTTTGCTTTCCCAGCGGAAATCCCAGGAAGGAATTTTCCTCACTCTGGGGGCTGGTGCAATCTCTAAAAAGGCACGTGAACTGGTGAAGACATTATGATCACTCCGGAAATAAGAAATATTTCGGGACTTGAGATCAAAGAAGACTGTGACCTCACGGGTTTTACGACCATGCGTCTTCATTCACGGGGAACGCTCATCGAAGTTTTTGAAGTCGAAGCCTTGCAAAAATTAATTCCGTTATTAAAGAAGGATAATATCCCTTATCTTCTTCTGGGCTGGGGTGCAAACCAGCTTTTACCATCAGTTGTTCCCGGATTTGTGATCCATCTTAAGATGCCTCACATCCTTCCGGATGAGCTTCATCCGGAGTATCAACTCCCGGCTTCAATCAGTCTCAATCAGCTCACATCTCTTGCCTTGAAGTTTGGTCTCAAGGGTTGGGAAGTTTTCACCGGCATTCCGGCCAGCCTCGGTGGAGCCATTTATATGAATGCCGGAACAAATTTGGGTGAGATCGGTAAACTCATCCGGCAGGTAACGTTGGTAACAACAGTTGGCGACGAGGGTAGGAATCATTTTTATTGTTTATAAAAACGAACTAAAATCGTTCCTCGAATTTAAT
>JAKFFP010000186.1:0-2891 GCA_036675045.1 Bacteriovoracales bacterium
AGCAACCGGGGGAAGTTGACCGTTCAGTGGAAAATTCCGGTATGTCCCATGATAGTAGCGATGGCCCCGCATGGAGAAGGCCTCATGTTTTCCGTAGAAATAAGGGGAGCTGGAAAAGGCGATCATGGGAGTCATCATGAGACCCATGTTGAATTTGTCGACGAGTTCACGATTAGAAAACAAAAACTCCGGGGCCGTTTCCAGTTCAATGTGAGTATGGACTCCGGCGCAATTTCCGGCGGCCTTGAGAGGAGAGTCTTCTTTCATCATCCAGCTGTTCGGTTTACTGCCGGAAAGAATACTGTTCTGAACGTAGTAGCTCCATTTGGATGCCATATGGGGCAGGTACTTCATCGGCAGAGACGCCATCGGTACCAAGGCCACGTGCTCCCGGATCGCGATCTTTTTAATCATAAGATAAGAAAGAAGATAATCCTTCAGCACTTCGACCGGTGAGGTCGACGGTGTCGTGCCGATCTCGACCATGTTGAGAACGAATTCGTTGGTGATCTTTTTTTCGACGAAAAGATTTTCTCTTTTTCCTTGAAAGTCTGAAAGGGCATCGATGAAGCTGAAGACTCCTTCCGAAGGAAGGCGTGTGTCGAGATTAAAAAGAAACTTTTCTGCTTCCATTCCGAATTTCATCCGTGATTCCCCGCATGGGCACTTCATTGAACCCTGCAGTGATTTTTTAATGGACAAAAATATCTGTAAAGGAAGCTCGCGCTAATTAAGGAAGACTTAATTGCATCTAAGTCATTTGAACTAAAGAACTTCATTTCATGCAGCAATATCGCCGGTTACGTTAAACGGATGAAATGTCTGGATGGAGTTTAGGACTTACTGTGGTGAAAGTTATCACTGAGGCCCATAAGGGTAAGGTAGAAGTGACGAGCACGGAACAGGAAGGGACGATCTTTACTGTTACAATACCGATGAATTTAAAGTGATGAAAAAAGACCGGAACCTGCAGTCAATCATCGCAGGTTCCGGAATAAGATTTAGTATCTTGAGTTCGAACGACCAGTGTCACGTGGAACCATTGGTCTTGCTTCGTTAACCGTCATAGAACGGCCTTCGTATTCAGAACCATTGAGGCTTGAGATAGCAGTCGTTGCTTCAGTAGAGTTTGCCATTTCAACAAAGCCAAAGCCCTTAGAGCGACCAGTATCACGATCCATGATGACGTTTGCTGAACTTACTTTTCCGTATTGTTCGAACTTAGTTTTAAGATCTTCGTTGTTAACAGAGAAACCGAGGTTTCCGACATAAATTTTCTGACTCATATGAGCCTCCTGACAAAAGAAATCACAGTAGTGTGATTCGCTATAAAAAAATGTAAATGATTAGGTGAAAGTAGATCTGAGATGATAACTAATTGATGAGTCAGCTAAGAACAGATAAGTAAAGAGTACGTGGTACCGATGTATTTAGATACAACTATTCTTACTTATTATGGATTGCCGTAAGATATCACTTGGTTGAACCGGCATTTTTGGAAAGATAGGCCTTCACTTCCTTCATCGTCGCTTTCACGTCCGGTACGACTCTGCTCTTCACTGTCCAGGCAAAACTCGAGTCAGGGGTAATGTGAGTGACATAGGTAAAGAGCGTCTTCCCTTCGTATTCCTCGAACATCATCATACCCTTCGTTTTTTTCAGCTGGTCTGACTTCACCAGGTCCCACGTCAGGATGGCATCATTACCTTCGTATACGACAGTATGTCTGGTTGTGTATTCAGTATTCTTCACGATCGGCATTTCCATCTCAAAGTGAACATCCGTCTGGTTTCCGTTAACTTTTACGACTTTGGATTTTGTCATGCCGGGAATGAATCTCTTGTGATTCTCAAACTTAGTAAAGAGTTCCATGTTTTCTTTCGGAGTGTGAGGAATGATGTTGATGAGAGTGACTCTCGGAAAAACCTCACCCTTGAGCTCTTCAACCTTCTCCAGCTCTTGTCCTTTCCGGAGTTTTTCCAGGTCAGAGGCCGTGAGATTTGTTCTCAAAGCAAAGGCAGAAAGAGAAATAAGCGGGCAGAGGATGAAGATGAATTTTTTCATACTCTCATGTTAAACGTTTTGAGCTGTCTTTCAATAAGCGGAAAACATCTCCTTTGAATCATCGCGTTTTACAGCTAAAATAAGGAAAACCCGTGGAGGAAAGTTTATGCGCAATTTCATTATTGTTTTGGTAGGAATTTCGTACTCTGCCTTATCTCTCGCGAATATTTCTTACATTAAATGTTCAGTTGAGGCCGGATATGAAATTTACCGGGGTGAAGGAATGATTGAAAGATCCCAGGGCTCTCTTGTCGCCAGTCCCGTTGAGTTCGGCTTCTTTACCAATGAAGAAGAACTGAATGCGAAGTTTCCTGGTGGCCATGCCTCTCTCAGCGTGAAGGCCCAGTCATCAAATGATGAAGCGAAGGTCACACTCTCCGGCGGGAAAAGTGGCTCGGGGATGAATGCGGCAATCTCATTTCATCCCCGTCGCGGCGGAGAGCTGCTATTGAGCGCTGATCAGATTTCAGCTTTCAACTATACCGGTTCCAGCGGGCGAATTTCATTCACGCGCGCGGTTCTCCGCTGTCTTCCTGCTGTATTGTGGGACCAGCGACCGGTGATAAAGTAATTCCGTTTCTTCCGCAATAATTTCAGCATCGGCGTATTCACTCATCTCGATAAAGAGTTCCGGGTGAATGACGGCCTCGAGATCATTCTGAAAATATTCGACATCAACCGGTGAAAGATGACGGATGTAAGGAACCGCTCGGCAGGTAAAAGTGGAGATGGAGTAATTTCTGATTTCCTCATCCACGATCAGGTCCCTGATCATTTTCAGAAGAAGCGCTTTTTTCTGAAACACGGAGGACTCTCGCGGTAGAACC
>JAKFFP010000374.1:0-16995 GCA_036675045.1 Bacteriovoracales bacterium
CTTTCAAAGAAGAGCGTGGGGACAAATCCGGCAATGAGCGAAGGAGCACCATGGACCAGATCCAGCTCTGTCGGAAGAACTCATTTTCATTCAGAACCGGTTGTAGTTTATAGTCTGTATTCCAGCCCAGGGCCGTACGAGCGGTACTTTCAAAGGCCGGTGAATCGAAGAAGAAATCACTCCGGTCATTGTCAAAATTTTCTTCGCTGTACAAAACAACACCAAGTCCCGAAACAAAAAATTCCCTTCGCAGCTGCGCTTTCATTTCCTCCGGAAGAATGTTCCTTGTGCGCACGAATACATCGAGATCAGATTCCGGAGTGAAACTTCCGAAGATGCGGCTGCCGTATAGATAAATCCCGGAGTCAGTTCCAAGCTCTTTTAGGCGCCTCTCGAGGCGCTCTAATTCAGCCTGATAATTATTCCCCAGGTCGGGTAAACGCCTTTCCATTTTTTTCCGATTCCTCTGATTTCGGTATGTGTGCCAAGAGACTTGTCAATTTTGCGTGCCCAGGTGCGGGCCTCATTCCAATGCCATTCAAATTTATGATCCGAATGGCGAAACTTATGTCCCAGAAGATGAGAGAATTTCTGGTTCGGAGTCGTCATGAGAAAATTGCTGAACTTTTTTTCCTTGAGATTACGGACGAGACTTTCCACACTCTCCGGATGGAGATGTTCAATCACTTCCTCAGCCACCGCAACGGTGCCTGGTGAAACTTCCGGAAGTGCGGAGAGAAAATCCCCTTTTACCCGTCTTGCTCTCGGAGAGATATTCTTATCGATCCCCAGATAATTTCCCGCCGGATTCTCCCGGATAAATTTTTCCTCAAGTGTCCTGCTATCTCCGCATCCGAGTTCCAGGATGGAAGTGGCCCCGATCATTTTTAAGGTCGAGATGATCCACTCTTCGCGAAGTATCCTCGGCTGAATGCTTCTGACCGGCGTGAGCCGGATCTTTGTGTCCGGGGAAAAAAGCGGGCGGTACTGTGGTAAAAGATAAATTCCTTTCGGAAGTGACATGAGGTCCGGACCCCAGTGATAAGTCACGTTCCCGGGTGCCCGTAGGATCCAGGCGGTCGCAACTTCATCAGGACAACGGACAAAGTCGGCATATGCGGTGGTCAGATCATTAAGTTTCAGTTTCACGGGCCGAAGCAAATGGTCTGAAATCTCCCGCGGGAGCAACTGAACTTCTTCCGGAAAGAGTGGTCGCCAGGACAGTTTCTTCAGAATTTCCATTGAGGATGAATCGACTCTTAAGCTATCCGGGCCGGGGCCGATGATAAGCCCCTCCTCGGGAAGAATGCGTGCGCCGGATCTTATGAAGTACATTTGCTTCATAAGATCTCCACTCGGGCGCGAAGCCCACGGAATTCTTTTCTTCCTTCGAAGGGATTAAAAAACATCCGGATGAGGCCTGCCATATTTCCGAAGTAGAAAACGAGTTTAAGAATGGTCAGCATGATCGTGTAGCGATTTCGGGCGGTACGGAAAAGCAAAGGCCAATGCAGCAGATTTTTCAGCAGGGACTTTGTTGCGACTAACTTTCCTCCGGGGGACCATTTCTCATGTAGTCTTACGACGGCGTAGCCTCTGCTGAATTCCCGCGTCAGGTAATCCCACATGTTTCCACTGAAATAGACTTCGCAGGAAACAGAACGAATCCCTTTCAGCTTGCCGGGGATTCCGAGCATTCTGAATGTGAGATCTGAATCTTCAAAGCGGGATAATCGCTCGTCAAACCCTCCCATCATCTGGAGAACTCTTTTTGTCGTGATGAAGGCCGCAGAATTCAGGACACATTCCTGAGAACGGGCGAGACTCAGATTTCCAGCACCGAGGAGCCGTCCCCGCTCTTTCCGAAGACGATGGAGAAAACTTTCGTGACACGACGTAGGGATGACAGGTCCTTGAATCGCCAGAGTTTCGGAATCAAAATGAGAAAGAAGACCTCTTAGCCAGCCGTGAGGCAGGATTACATCAGCATCCACAAACGCAAGATATTCGGTGGTGGCCAGGGCCATGCCGAAGTTTCTGGCGCGGCTACGATTTCCTTCAGGAAGTTGATGAACACTGAGCAACGCCTTGAGCTCCCGTGGCTCGAATTTACGGGAACCATTTTCAACGACGATGATGCGCTCGATAAGCGTCTGGTCCTGGATCGCAATACTGGAGATAAGACTATGGCATGATTCCGAGTCATCCTTCAGGGGAATGATGAAAGTGATTTTCATAGGACATGCCGGGGCTTGTTTTGAATAAAATATCCTGATACAAAAAACTATGGGCCAATCGGAGAAGATTCTCAACACAAATACTGTTACCAGGGAAGATATTCGAAAACTCCTCGCTGGGTCAATCCTGGGCATCCGGGTCCCGTCCCTCCTGTCGACAGAAGTGACCCTAAAAGCTTCTGAAAAAATTTCCATGATTTTGAAAAAAGGAACCAGGTGGTTTCTGGATCCCGAGCAAAGAGTTCCGAGTGATATGGGATATCTCCTTGCCATTCCCAGACACCGGGCACGGATGGAAGCAGGATTAAGACAAACGTATATGGAAAAAGCGACCAGTTTTAAACAGGACTTGCAGCGCTTTTTTCCAGATGACGTCTCTCCAGTCGAAATCCTGCAAAGAACTTTCAGTAACGCCTTCGGAACCCAGGTACCTACCGAAAGCTTTGAAGGTTCACCCGGATTGCCGGCCATCCTCCGCTATATGACTCCTTCCCACCTTTTTGAGGATTGCCCGGAAGGTGTCTGTCACATTGATAGCATCGACGGCCATAGACTCCTGACAGTGAATCTTTATATTACCCTCCCTGACGCAGGCGGCGAACTCCAGCTCTGGGATTACGATGTCCGGAACCAACCGAACACGGCGATTTCAAAACTCATCCGGTTTCATGCGTTCGAGCAAGGGTACCGGGACCGGATTCCACTTCTGCTCCCAAGGCCGGTGATTATTAAGATGCGGCCCGGAGACCTCTTTCTATTTGACGCTGGAAAACCGCACGCAGTACGATCATTTGATCAGGGCAGCCGTGTTAGTCTTCAGACCTTTCTCAAGATAAAAGAAGATGACGATAGCGCTGTCGTATTTAATTCTTAGAGGCTTATGGAATTGAAAGACAATACCTGCTTTGAAGTTTCTGCAAACATCGTTCACAGGAAATTAAATGATTCCGGTTTCATGCTCATCGAACTGGAAGGAAATGAATTATTTGAACTTCATGACGTCGGCGGGAAGATCTGGGAAGAAATCCTTCAAGGCAGCAACTTCCGGGAAATAATCAGTTCACTCGAGAACACATATGAGCCATTCGGTGTGACCGAGGTTGGCGAAACGAAAGAATTGTTGAAAGAGCTTATTAAGAAAAAGATCATTGCGATCAGATAAAAAGTCCATTTAGTTCCGGGAAAAAGAAGTTCATCGTCACTCTCCCTTCCATGACAGATTTTCCGTAGTATTCTTCCGGCGGGGAATGGAAATATCGCCCGGAAAAGATTACTGCACGATTGCGACGAAAAGGAATTCTGCTGATTTCCTCCCACCGGGAAAAGTCATTTGTATCGTGATTGAGAAGTAGTCCAAATTTCGCTGCTTCGGCGGTATTTTCCTTTACGGTCGTCAGTCCGAGATCCCGGTGACGATAAAAGACAGTTCCATTCTCCGGCCCCTCTCTTCCTTCGAGGTAAATAATCACATTTAGCGAGGCATCGATGTGAACGAAAGTGCGGTGCTTTCCCGCATGCTCCTCCAGACTTACCCTGAGGGTGACGTCGAAGGGACTCGTCCGAAAAATGGGATCGAGTCTATTTGCTAGCGTCTCAACCGACTCTTTTACTTCTGATAGTGGCGAGGGAAAAACAAGATGAGGATAGTTGGACGTTTCGTGCGAGCGTCCTTTAAAGTCGCGGAGGTAGCCTGAGACCCAGTCTGGATCCTGAAAGAAGTCATCAAGCACCCGAATGCCAGGTAACAATGGAAGTTCGCCCAAGGTCCATCCTTTGTGATATCAAGGTCAATCTATCACAAGTTGACGACAATTTGTCCTGCCCATAAAATCTCGTATGCTTCGATATCTTATCTTTTTTCTGGGTTCCATTCTGGTCCTTGCCTGTACTCAGCTTCCGAAGGAAGAAGAAAACGTCTATCTTATCGTTCCCTCACGCCTGCCCGAAAAGACGAAGCCTCAGGATTTCAAGGTTCACCTGATCGATCGGAAAGAATGTACCCTGAAAGAATGGAAGTTCGACTTCACGCCATTTTTCGCAAGAATGGATGGCCGCGGAAACGTTTTCGTCACCGGTGCAAAGTCCTCGCTTCTCGCTCCAGGACTGCGGCACAATTTTTTTGAGGTCCAGGACAAAACCGGATTGAAACTCTGGGATTTTTTCTACGAGGGTCTTCATCACGACTTCCAGATTCTTCCCAATGGTAAGGTCGCCTTCATCGCATATCACCCTCTCGAAAGGGATCGGGTCCGTTTTTACCGGGAAAGAAAAGACTTCACTCTTCTGTATCAGAACAAGGCCTGGTCAGACAAAATCATCGTCGTTAATCCCAAGACAAAAAAAATTGACTGGGAATGGATGGCGCACGAACACATCAATCTCGATGAGCTGGTGGATCTTGAGTACAAGGGAGATATCTTCCACACTAATTCCATCGATTATACCCTGAAGAACCCTGTGAACGGTAAACCAGCCTTTCTTCTGAGCTTCCGTCACCTGGATCAGGTTCTGATCGTGGAAGAAGAATCAAAAAAGATTCTCTGGCGCTCACCCAAAGGACTCCTCGAAAAACAGCATGATGCTACTTTTTTGAATAACGGGAACATCCTGGTATTCGATAACCGCAGTCACTTTGCCAGGGTGATTGAGATTTCGCCCAAGAGCGGAAAAGTCATGTGGGATTACCAGGGTGGGAGTCACCGGTTTGAAAAATACCAGTTCGTTTCGCGGGTCATGTCGGGCGCCCAGCGGTTATCGAATGGAAATACGCTGATTACTCTCTCTGTCCCCGGCATGCTGGTGGAAATCGATGCCAAGGAAAAAGTTGTCTGGAGATACTTCAATAAGTTCGATCTCCGGGACGATTCCACGGCCTGGCCATACCAATCGATCTTCAAAACGCGAGCCTATCCATACCGCATTCTCAAATAGCCTCACCTTTCGGATAGACTGGTTTATCAGAGGATGTCGATTAAATGCGGAAAAAAAAAGTTTAATGTTACCCTGCCACTTTTCACAGATTCACCAAAGTATTCTGCCGGTGGTGCATGAAAGTAGCGTCCCGAAAAAACAACTGCTCTGTTCCGGCGAAAAGAGACCCGGCCAAGCTCTTCCCATTTACTTAGATCATTCGTGTCCCGAAGAAGTAAGGTCTTAAAGGTCTCTGGCATATTTTCTTCAGCAGCAATTAAACCCAGGTCCCGATGCCGGTAAAAAACTGTTCCACCTTCCGGGCCTTCTTTCCCATCAAGGTAAAGAACGACATTCAGGCAGTTATCATTATGGACATGTGCCCGCGGCACATCCTTGTGTTTTTCAAGACTCACTCTTAGGGAAACTTTGAACGGGGTCTCATGGAAATCGGGATGAATTCTTTTTCCAAGTATCTCAATAGATCTTTTCACCCGTTCGACGGGAGTGGGGAAAAGGAGATTGGGGTAGTTGGCACCCTCTACTGAAAAACCTGTGCCCTCAGCCAGGAACTCTGAGAACCAGAGCTCATCTTCAAAGAAATCGTCCAGGACGCGAATCTTGAGTAATGAAAAATCTTCTTTCACTCCAGCTCCGTTGCATTTTCAGTCTCATTTATCTCTTACAGAAGCAGATCATCCATCACACTCGACACACTTCTGCATCTTGCTCCGGTGACGATCGAATCGCCTTCCACTATAGTGAGCTTATCCACCCGCCCGGCGATGGCGGGAGAAGAAGTTCTCGCGCGCTCTGCCACCAGTCGAGCTTCAAGCTGGTGCTGTTTCCACTGACGGGCCTCAGGGAGAATATCGTTACCGGCCCAGCGTCTGCCTTCAGATCCGACGGCTACTGCTCTTGGTTCAGCAGCACGTCCCCAATCCTGAACTTCCGGATGAAGAGCGAGCTTTTGTTCATTCGGAAGTGCGTGCGGATTGTTCATGTGGGCCTTCGTGAGCGCCAGTCCTTCAGTGAGGAATCCGCGGTACTCATTCGGATCGAGCTTCAATTCTTTCATCAGTCTTTCAAACTCATCGATTGCGGTTTCCGGATTGGCGGCGAGCTGATTGATGTTTACATCGTACTTCCCCCGGAAGACCGGCGTGTCTTCGTTCAGCGCCTTGTTCATCATAGCACGTACAAACTTAATCTGAAGCGCTGACTCGGCAGCGTTTCTGGGAGCATTGAAGAGACGGAATTCCATCTTGCGGATCTTGGGGTTCACATCGAAGGTTCTTCTCCACATGTCGTTCTTCATATCGAAGTCTTCATGGATGAACTTCTCCGGGATGACATCCTGGAAGTAGGCAATCATGTTGAGCTGATTGTTTTTCGTCTTGCGACCAACACGAGTGTTGAAGAATCTTTCGTTGTAGAGAAGTTTTTTGAGGTCATCTTCCGTACCGTCGAAGGTTTTAAGTTTCTCGATGAGTGCAGCAGATGCGCGGTTCGGTTCAGCACCGACCCCCCGCCCCGGATGCTGGAACATGAGTGTCATCATGTTCCGGCTGTCGTAATAAGTTCCGAGAAAGCGGGCGAGAGCTTTCGGATTACCTTCAAACGGTTTCAGGTCGACGTTGACGTGACCACCGCCAAAGCGGGTGGCCGGTATAAGACTTTCTCTTTCCAGTGCCTTGAAGACTCCGGCCATTTCTTTTTCTGTGGGATTAAATTTCGGAGTCACGATTTCGATGTGCCCACCACGAAGTGATTCCGGGATCATTTTTCCCTGGGTATCATAGCTCCGTCCGATACCATCCCATTCAACCCGCCACTTGCGATCCTGACTATCTTTAAACTCATAGGCGACATCCAGTCCGTGACCGTGACCATCGCCTCCACTCACGAGAGAAACAGCTGTTGCTCGGCCGGCGTTTTGTTCCCGCGCCAGGCTCTGAGCTGCTCTCTGAAGCACGGCCCTTCTTTCTTCTTTCGAATATTCATAGGAAGTCCGGAGCCATTCCATTTTCCCGGGCTGATTCGGAACATGGGTGAATTCGGCACTGGTCTTTGTCGGAAATCTTGCCGTGTACTCGATACCCACGTCAACATCGTTCACGTTGACCCGGGCATTGTCCGGAAGATCAATCTGAGCGGCAGCAGATGCGCCGGCCAGACGCTGCTTGGGACGGAGATAGTTTTCAATGTCAGTTGAGAGTCTTGAAGTGTGCGCCCAGGATTTCATGGCTTCCTGAATGCTGGCGGCGTTTGAACTCTGCAGCCGAGCGACGGTTTTAATAAAGGCTTCCGTCAGTTGCTTCACTTCAGCTTTCTTTGCCAACGAAAGATAGGGAGCATCCTGCCAGTTCCAGAGTGGTACCAGGTAGGATTCATTAATCTTTCTGATCGGATTGTATCCGTAGCCTTTATTCACGGAGGCGGTGGAAATATTATCCAGAAATTTCTGAGCTTCTTCCGGAGTGACACTGAATTTCCGGGCAATGTCTTCAGCGGAATGGCTGCCTGTTTTATTAAGTTCCCATGAGCCCGCCGGTGCAATGTCATCAAACTCCTGGGCGGCGTAACGGGAAATGAGAAAGCGCTGAGTATTTCTCCTGACGGTGTCGTTCTTGGTACCGGCACGGAACTCGACGGCCAGCGAGTTTGCATTATCAACCTGAAAGCGGTCATTCTCGAGACGAATAACACCCCGACCGGTGGAGTGTGGCATGTTCCTGTTACCAAAAAGGTCTTCCGTTTCCATGATGTCGTTCCATGCGGCTTGATCATGAACGGATTTAAAATTCGAATACTGAATCCCGGCATCGCCTTCAATGGCCTTCAATACGATGTAGGCCTGGTTATTTTTATGAATTTCGTTCACTCTATCGATCACCCGCGCAGATTCAGTACCTGATTCCAGCATCGCCTTCGTTTTCGGATAAACAATCCACTGGTGACCGGGAGCTTCGAACAGCTGCCCGGCGTTCTTGAGTGATGTTTTGAACCAGGTGATCATGTGTTCAAACTCACCGTAGGATTTTTGTGGAATGAAGTTAATCTCCCAGCCGGTGGATGTATTGTGAGCGGCATCGATGAATTTTTCCGGATCTCCAAAAAGAGACTTAAAGTATCCATAACCGTAATTGTCTTTGGCGTACTTCTTCAAGCCGCTGGTCGATGAAAGTCCCGGAAGAGTTCCGTTCATGATCTTCATCCGCGTTTGTGGTGTCACAAAGGAAAAGCTCTTATCACCTGCCCGCTCGAGAAATAGATTGAATTTTTCCGTCAGCGCCTCATCAGTCATCTCAGCAAAATGGGAGCCCTTGATTCCGGTCAGGTCCAGATTCTGAACCACACCCGCTGCGTCCTTCACTTCGCGCACGCGGTATCGTCCGGAACTCATCCCACCCAGGAAATCAGCGAGGAATTTCTTCCGGCTTTCTTCCGGAAGTTGCTCAACCCATTGCTTAAAGTAATCCTTATTCGGTCCCATGATCCGGGAAATGAGGGCCGAAGATCCTTCTTTCTCTCCTCCGAACATCACGTACTGACCGGCATCCCTGGCGGCACCTTCCGCCGCGACGGCTTCAGTACCTTTAATATAAGTACGACGATCATGTTCGGTTACACCTGCCTCGGTCATATCCGACCACACCTGATGAGCACTGGTGGGCTCAACGAATGCCGGTCCTGCTGACGAAGCGGGAGGATCGGCCCATATGGTGAGAGGGAGAAGTAACAATAAGGAGATGAACTTCATGCCGAAGACCTTTGAAGAGAGCTTTAATTTTTTCACGACCATCTTGTCGGCAACCATATTACTCAACTTTAATTTAATGTTTTCCCCCGAGCAGGCCGATACGCCGGAGGTTACAGGAGTATCTATGCTTAAACGTTCAATGGTCACGTTCATCGCTCTTATTGCGGCTTCCTCGGCTTTTGCACTTAGTCCGGTTCCGGGATTCAAGGTTAAGAGTTCTCTCGGTGACATCACCACCTACGAGCTCGCCGGGAAGGATATCGAAATCAATGGCATGGCTTCTGACTTTAAATACGAAGATCTCACGGAAAAAGAAATGACTGAAATCAAGGGTCTCATGAATGCTAAGAAAGAGTACGGGAAGATGTTCGGTTTCGAAGACTGGAAATCGACAGGCCACAAGGTGATCGAAAAAAACGGTGAAAGAATCGTTCTGATCGAGGGGAATTATAAAGACTCCCGGAAAAAGAACGTGAACTTTGTGGAAGTATACTGGGCGAACAAAGAAAAATCAGGTCAATACCTGATCACCTCTGATTCGCTCGCTCTCAAGATGGATAATTTTTCGGATTACTTAAAATAGGATATCTCATGAGGATTCTTCTCGCGGTTATTTTACTCATCAACTCGTATGTTGCCGTCGGAGCCTCGACCAGCCTGAATGAGTTCGCGGATATTGAGGCGCTCATTTTACAGGAGCCTTCACTCCCTGAAACCCAGAATGCGAGCTGTGGTGACAAGAGCGGACGTACTCCGGCATCAGCAGCCTGTGACACGCCCAAAGAATTAATGGCCGCCAATGTCAGCACCAGAGAGTTCACCCGCATCTGCAGAACTATTGTTGCTCAGGATGAAGGTTGTCAGAAACTGAAACCCGAGAAGAGAATGTCATGTAATGCCAAAAGAAATAACGAAATTCTTTCTTCTGCAGATCTTCTTTCCAAGGCGGGCCAGTGTGCGAAGGGATTCCTCTGGGACTCCATGGTTGATCTCGGAAAATTCATACTGGAAATCATCAAAACTCTGGTGAAGGCACAGGTCAATTCTGTTACCGGCATGATCCGTTTTCTGAGTGATTCTGATTATCGCCAAAGAACAATTGCGTCCGCACGTTCCGGCTCACGCATGGGAATTGCATTCCTTAATAGTGCCGGACTTTATTTTTCCCGTGAGTTCTCAAGAAACCTCGCTCGAAATCCACTGAATCCAATGGCGGCGGTAGGACAAACCCTCCTTGTGCCTTTGATGAAATTCGTCACGGAAGGAGTGCAGGCAATCGCAGCTCATTATATTCCCCAGTTCCAGTGCATGAATGGTACCGCGAAACTTTACACCATCTGCCGGGTGCTCGGTGATTTCATCATGCCGCCGGCATTCTTATTCGGCTTCCTGAAATTCGGAGTGCGGGGACTTCAGGCCCTGTCGAGAACTCAGGCCGCCAAAATCGCACGCGTGCGGGGAAGATTCGCCGAGGCCAATGAAGCCCGACGCGTAGTCCGGCAAACCAGAAGAACTCCCGCCCCTGCTCCTTCCCGGATAACGGTCGACCAGGCAAGACGTCCGCAGGCGCGAAGAACTCCTGCTCCGGCACCAGCTCCGGCCCGTTCAGCGGCGCGAGTTGTTCATCCGCCAAGACCAAGACCTCCTGAGCCTTTGTTAAAACCGATCGAAGAACACTCAGCTGATGAATTGATTGAAGTGGCCCGCTCTGAACGGATTGATCCGGAAGTTCTTGCGACGGCTGATCTTAATCGTGCGGAAGCTGCACGGATTGAGGCCATGAATCAAAGTTCTGTTCCACCAGCCGCTACAGAGTCTGTGGATGATATTGCGGAACGACTTTCCGATGTCGACGAATATAAAGGAGTCCTCCAAGGCCTAGCCGGAACTGAAAAGGCCGAAGCTGCTCATGCGATCGAACAACTTTCGAAGTCAGGAGCATCGCCTGCGATTGTCGTGGATATGTTCCGCAAATACGCTCCGCAATTTCGCTCAGAGATTGCAAGAACCCCGGCTGGTTCAGAAGATCTCTGGTTGAAGCTGGGAAGAGTCATTCAAAAAGAGAAAGCTGCAGGTAAAACTGATGAGGCGATTAAGCAAAAGATTGATGATGCATTTAAGTGTGAATAAGAATTAAAACTTATATCTGAAACAATTCTTTTCGTGATCATCGACCAGTCCGCAGGCCTGCATATAGGCATAGCATATGGTGGAGCCGACGAAGCGAAATCCCCTCTTTTTCAGATCCTTGCTTAAGGCGTCCGATTCAGGAGTCGTTGCCGGCAATCGCTTATGGTGACGTCTGAGAGGTTTTCCGCCCACAAAGCCCCAGATATATCTGTCAAAACTTCCAAACTCTTTTTTGACTTCGAGGAAGGCCTTCGCATTGGAGATAGTGGATTCTATTTTCAGGCGATTCCGGATGATACCTTCATCCTGCATGAGACGTTTCACGTCGGCCGGAGTCATCTTGCTCACTTTATGAACGTCAAAATTCCTGAAGGCCTTGCGGTAATTTTCCCGGCGTTTGAGGATAGTCGTCCAGCTGAGACCGGCCTGAGCACCTTCCAGAATCAGAAACTCAAACAGGATTTTATCGTCGTGAACGGGAACACCCCATTCCTCGTCATGATAAGTGATATTAGGTTCTTCAGCTGCCCAACGGCAGCGTATCTTATCTTTCATAGGACTAGATTATAGACTGAACTCTGCCGATAAGTCCCATAGGAGTTTTTATGAAACTAATTCTATTATTAGCTTTGATCTGTCCCCTGTCCTTCGCCCAGGACCTGTCGCCGGATGAACAAAGAGCACTTTTAAAAGAAGTCCAGAGTCTGAAAGAACGGGTGAATCAACTTGAAAAGAAAGATTCGGGCAAGGGTTTCAAGTCCACTGACTACAGCTCAAAGACTACTGAGACAACATCTGTGAAAACAAATTCTCCGCAGGAACCGGCCATGACTCCGGAGCAGAGAAAAGAGATCATGGAGACAATTGAGAAATACAAGAAAGCGCAGTTGGAACAGGAAAAGGCACTGAAGGAACTTGAAGATGAAGAATAAGATTATCTTTGCTGCTTTTCTCTCATCATTTGTTTACGCGGCTGACCTTTCTCAGAGTTTTCCTCAGGGAAAGGGAAGCGTTTATCAGCTGGAGGTCCAGGGTCAGAAGATTCCCATGGATGTTTCAATTTACGTCGCTTCTTCAGGAAAAGAAAATGTGAGCATTGAATACTTCATCTCATCCCGGGAAAGTCTGATCCCGGTTGAGATGTGGCAACAGTTTGAGATCACACCATCCGCTTCGGGAGCAAAAGTCACAAAGGGTTTCGTTCAGACAAAAGAGCTGAAAAATCCGGAGATCCTTTCCGGCGAATACCTTAAAGGGTTTGACGGAGTCCGGGTGAATGACTTCCTTTTTTCTACCGAGTCTGAACTTAACAAAAATAAGATCGGTGAAGAGATGGTGGAAGTTCCGGCAGGTAAGGACATGGCCCTCCACTACCGGACGACGGCGAAAGATCAGACCATCGACTATTGGATTAGTCCTGAGGCAAAACCCATCGGCCTGGTGAAACTTACCTCGAAGCATCCGACGGATGCGAAGAAAAATTACAAACTCGAACTCACGAGTCTCATGAAGAACGTCAAAGCCTTCATCGACCCGGCGAAAGGTGTTCCGCTCACTGACAGGGGAAGATCCTATTTAGCGAAACCCGAAAGTGTGAGATGAAAAATGGAAAATAAAAAAGGCCCCGTGTGAGGGGCCTTCTTTAGTATAGCTTAGCGGAAGTAGAGATTTGAACTTGGCTCACCAAAGAGCACGTACCATTCGAAGTTGTCACGAACTGCTTCAACGTCTGTGTAGTTCTCGAGGAGATAAAGCTGGCCGGCGAGAAGAGCATCACCGATCGTACCGAGTTTCTGCTCGATCGTTCTCTTAACGATACCACGGGCCATGATTGCAGGTGGGTGCCATGAGATATTCACCGTACCGCCAAAGTACATCGCTGCACCAATGGCGTCACCCCGGGAGTCAACTGCGTTCATGAACGTCTCTCCGAGATAACCTTTCTTGAGAACACCGTTCATACAGGCAACGTCGATCACGACTGGCTGCTGAACATTGGCATTATCCATTTTCTTGATATCAGAAACTGTGTAGTAAGTGCCGGTAGAAGCCCAGCTTGTTCCGGAACCGTGACCCATATACGTGAGGTATCCCGAGCCCTTATTGAAAGCAGCGTTGATGCCTGTCGGATTTGAAGTGGCGTCATCCTGATAGAAGTGAGATGCATTGGTTCCGAAGGCCTTGTTCAGGTCAGCTTCGATGCCTTTTACATAATCATCATCTGAAGGATTCGATCCTTCATTTGAGGCAATACCAATCATGTGAAGAAGGCCTGAGATATCTGAGCGCCGTTCCTGATAATCCTGCCACTTTGTCGTCTGGCGCTTAACTTCTTCCGGTGTCGAAGCAACGACGCGGCCGTACTGAACGTCAGGGATCATGTCATTTGAATCCATGAGGAAGTACTTATAGTCAGAAGGCGTTCTGGATGAACCAGAAGTACTGACCTGATGGTTCGGGAACAGAGTATCAGTTCCTACAATGAGAGCGTACTTATACTTGTGCTCATTATATTCAGATTTAAAGAAGGCCGTGAGTTTTGCAACATCAGCTCCGATATCTTCCAGAACAACTGTCTTCACTGTGTGACCGCGGTAGTTCTTGTAGAAAACAAAATCCTGAAGTCCGGGGAGAAGAGCTTTCGGAGAAACAATCAGGTAATCATAGTCAGAATCAACTTCTGAAGTCATGAGACCCGACATAGAACCCGATGTAGAAATCTGAGCGCGAAGATTTGGATAAAAGCGAACTGAATTATTGGTGTAGTCTGCTTCAGCCGCATAAATCGTTACGCGGGTGAGAGGCTGTCCACGATATGTACCGAGGTAATCTTTTCTTACCATCGAACGCTTCTGAGACGGATTGAAGGAGAATTTCTTAGCCTTGGAAGTCACGCAACGGCAATCTTCTTCCTGCGCCGGAGCTGCGAGAATTCCGGCTTCTACCGCTTGACCAAGATCAATCACTACATCAGTTGAGTTCGGTTCACCGGCAACAACGATAGATTTGAAAGGAACGCTTGCGAGACCTACGTCCTGCGAGAAAGTGATATTTTTTTCGGAGAGAACCTTGAATTCCGGTTTTCCGGCAAGAGCTTCAGCTTCTACCTTCGCAAGGTTGAATCTGATCTCGTGAATTTCTCCCGATACAGTTGAGACAGTGTTCACATCAACTGAACTGGCCCCTCTGAAATTTGATTGAAGGCGAATGGAGTCTGCCTGGGCAGATACCGTCGCAAGTAGGACCGAGGCCATGAGTAAGCGTTTCATTAAATCTCCTTAGCTATTCTTAAAGGCTAAGGGCGAGTTTGATTTCTCACTACATGGGCAGAATCTGCAGCGGGTTTATGGGGTCAAAGTGTTGATGACTTTTTGCGTCACGGCAAAATTGTCTCAGAAAAAGAGCTATTGCTGAATGAAGACTGAATAGGGTGAAGGAATTTTTACGGGGGCACTTATCCACGCAAAGTCGGGATGGTTGGTATCGGTCCATGAACCGCCGATGATATTGTCTTCTTTATCAAGCTCAAGCCAGTACCAATATTCTTTTTTCCCCTCAACTCGCGCAGTAGGAAACCACTCCGGGCCTGTCTCATGAATATAAAAAAGATTGGTCGAAATAAGAATTTCTCTTACCGTCCCGCGGGCGGCACCTGGTGAGGGAGCTTGTTCGTCCCGGATGCGACTTTCATATCCCAGGACGGGAAAATTCCACACATGCCGGTAAGGATCAAGATCCATGATGAATGATTTTTTCTCGCGGATGAGATTCGTGAGCACGATATGGAAAGCGCCGGCGTTCATATCCGTGCACTTGATGGATGTGTTACCGGCATTCTCCCGGCAGCGCCGACCGAGGAAACGGACTCTTCCTCCCCCGACTCTTGCATAGTAATAGCTGATGAGTGCTCCGACGTCGGAAGAAGCAAAGCTGATTTCCTGCCCGCCCTTGTTTTTAAAGCTCATTGGTGGAAACTGATTATGGTGAATCGAAGCCTGGGCCCAGCCGTGACAAATGCCCTCCCACTCGGGTCGGTTCAGCGGATTTTGCCTTTTAATTTTCCGGGTGAAAGAAAAAGAATAGTCATCCCGGAGAAGATCGAACTTCTCTGCCGGAGAGAGCTTACTGATTTCAATCGCCGGCAATGCGCGGGCCTCTTTTTCCGAGAGAATTTTGTATTTCACTCTTCCCGACAGGTCCTGCCAGCGACGGGAAATCCCTCCCTCATTCCGCGGCCAATAACTATCTGACCAGAGACTCGTCCCTTCGCGAAGACTTCCGGACAAAGGAAGACTCGGAAAATGGCCATCAGGATTTTGTACGAGAATGGCGGGATGATTTGCAGAGTCCCATGCGGCCTTGTGGTCGGCCTCATAGCGATCGAATCCCGAAGCATGGGCCTTGAGACAGAGGAAGATAATGACGAGAACAAATAATCGCATGGGAAGAATCTTAGCAAGAATGAGGGATCAAAGAAATCCATTTAAGACGGTCAGAACATGGAAGTGAGAGAGAGTAAGATAGAGCTGCGTCAGGTGAGGGAAATAAAAAAGCCCCACTTCGTGGAGCTTTTTTACCGGTCTGCCCTCAGAAATCCGGCACCACCTGCGGTTTTCAAGCCGCGGATTAGCCTTTTTCTTTTGCAAAGTTTATCAAGATGCATCTGATAAACCCCGGATGAATACATCTTAGCAAGAGTGCGCTCCTTCAGGGGAGCACTTTAACCTAAAAGAATTGTAAAGATAGGTGAACAGTCTAATCGGCTTTCACGGTGCGATTGAGACGTGGCCGCAGCTCCAGTGAACGGAAGAAAGCTTCTGACTTTCCTTTCGTATCATTGGAATCATGCTGGATCGTAATCGCCACGATCTCCGCTTTCGAAGGATCTATTTCCGGATAAGAAGTGCGAATGTCCTCGAGAAGATTGTGCTGAGAGGAAAGGACCTTCCCCAGCATTCCCTTCCCTAATCCGATCAGTTTTTGTTTCGCCGCCGGAAGTTTGGCCACCACAAAATCTTTTTCGGAGTAATAATTCTTATAAATTTTCCCCAGCTGCAGATTTTTTCCGGGGATCTCATCACCGAAGTAATATCCAATCGTCATCATTTTTTCTTCGTGTGAAAGATACTCGCGGTTGATCCTGTCGCCGATGACCCGGAACGTGAACCATAACTGGAAGGCGGAGTCATCCTTGCCGTTACCACCGTAAAGGACATCGGCTCCATCCACATCATCATTAACCTGGATCTCAATTCCGAGATCCGGAAAATCCCTGGCCAGAAATCGCCAGGAGTATGTTGATAAGCGGATACTGGAGTTAAGACTCGCGAGTTTCCCCCAGACCTTGTCCCCCATGACGACGGTTTCCCAACCGGAATGTTGGTTATCATCCGCATCGGCGGGCGCGCTGTCTTCGAAACTCATCTGATACTCATTCCGGAATTCGGAAGAGCTGGCATGGTCGTAGATGAACGAGAATCCCTGCGGGTGAGTCAGGTGAGATACCGGAACAACTCTTTTCCCACTGATAAACTTATCCAGGTCTCTGACTTTGATTCGCAGATCTTCATGATAACCAAGCTCATTGGCAGGAGCTGTCACAGGCGTTCGATTCGATTCGGGCACACTGATCCGCGATGCTTTCAGTAGATTTCTTCCGGAAGATTGGAGCGCCGACAAGAAAAGGAAGTGCAATTCCTGAACGTCTTGAACCGGAACACTGGAGCCCCCCGCAACTGAAGGCCAGCGGCCCTCACGGAAAGAGACATGGACAGTCCCCTTCTTCCTGATAAGCGAGAACGGCTTTAAGCGGTATGGAGTGCCGGCCAGTCTTTTCCGGATAAGATGCGCCTGTTCTGTCAGATCAGTCTTCAAATCAAAAACATGTCCGGAAATTTTTCCGATCTTGTGATCAAGATATTTCTGATGTCTTTCCGGATCAGTTTTTCGGGCGAC
>JAKFFP010000085.1:0-16949 GCA_036675045.1 Bacteriovoracales bacterium
CATCCTTAATTGGATTCCAGATCGCCATTTCATCTAATCCAACACCTAAATCAGCCGCCGTATTTCGGCCTAAATGCTGATCTGGCAAGAATAGAATTCGTTCCTTCATTTCAAATGCCCACTTAACCATTGTCTCAGCATTGGATGAAGTAACCGTGGCCCCGCCATTTGCTCCAACAAATGATTTAATGGCTGCGGTTGAATTCACATAGGTTAACGGAAGAATCGTGTCTCCGAAAAGTTCCTGGAGCTTTTCCCATGCTCTTTCAGTTTGCTGGATATCCGCCATATCCGCCATCGAACAGCCGGCACGCATATCCGGCAGAATCACCTTTTGCTGATCCGATGTTAAAATATCTGCTGTTTCTGCCATAAAATGAACGCCGCAGAACACAATATATTCCGCTTCTGTATTTTCAGCTGATAATTGCGCAAGCTGCAGGGAATCACCAGTTGCATCAGCAAACTGAACGACTTCATCCTTTTGATAATGATGACCTGGAATAAACAGCTTTGCCCCCAGCTGCTTCTTTACTTCCATCACACGGTTTTCGAGTTCTT
Organism: Bacteriovoracales bacterium; assembly: GCA_036675045.1. Classification (GTDB taxonomy): domain Bacteria; phylum Bdellovibrionota; class Bacteriovoracia; order Bacteriovoracales; family Bacteriovoracaceae; genus Peredibacter. Next base: position 562 of record JAKFFP010000085.1, read on the forward strand.
CTCTCGTCATTAGCTTATATTTTTCAGGGATCATTAAATTTTTTTGCAAAGTAGCCAAGATATTCATTTTACTCATCTCCTTTGTTCCAAAAAACTTTTACACTAATATCCAGCGCTTTATAAGAATGCGTTAAATACCCAAGGGAGATATAATCTACACCCGTCTCCCGATAATCAGCGATATTAGCTAATTGGATTCTACCCGAAGCTTCTGTAATGATGTTAGATGGGACTAATTTGATTAATTCCTTAATTTCATCAGGGGTACGATTATCAAACATAATCACATCTGCCCCTGCATTTACGGCTTCGATGACTTGGGCTTCCGTCTCTACTTCGACTTCCACCTTCACCATATGACCCGCATTTTTCCGGATCGCTTCAACGGCCTTCGATATCGAGCCGGCAAAGGAGATGTGGTTGTCTTTAATCATAACTCCATCGTATAATCCAAATCGGTGATTAAAGCCGCCCCCGCAGCGAACAGCATATTTTTCAAGCATCCGAAGTCCTGGCGTCGTTTTCCGCGTATCACAAACTTTTGTATGTCCACTATCAAGGGTATTAACCGTTTTATGTGTTAAGGTTGCAATCCCGCTCATTCGTTGAACCAGATTAAGGATGACTCTTTCCCCTTTTAATAAATCCGCTATTTTCCCAGAGACGCGAGCAAGTTGATCACCATAGCTAATTGGTTGGCCGTCTTTTACCAACACCCGCGTTGAAATTTCTTTATTTAACAGCTGAAACCCAGTTTTAATAATTTCTTCTCCACAAAAAATACCATCATCTTTTGCTAGAAAAACAATTTCGCCATCCGTATCATCTGAAAATATTAAGTCTGTGGTAATATCCTGTTCTCCGATATCTTCGATAAAAAAATTCTCAAGTTGCGAGCGCAGTTTTAATGTGTTCATTGGACTTCTCCATTCCCTGTTTATAGTTATGAATGATTGATTTCCTTAACCAATTGATAGCGTCTTCCTGTGGATAATCGCTTCTGAAATGACCGCCTCTGCTTTCTGTCCGCTTCAAGGCAGATTCTGTAATTAAATTAGCAATAATCAGCATAAAAGCCTTGGTCATTTCTGAAGCGGAACAAGCATCTAAATTAATGTTTTCCGCCTTAAATTGCTCCAACCAAGCTTGCTGCTTCTTCAAATTCACTTCATTGCGAACAATCCCAACTCGTTCCATCATCAAATCCTTTATTTGCTGGACATCCGGTAAATGGACATTCTCTTTTTTCGGAGAATGATAATAATCCTGCAAACGAACTAGCGGTTCTTTTCGGGCTTCATTAATCCATTTTGATAACTGTTCCCCTTGAAATAGTCCCTCTAATAAGGAATTACTGGCTAAACGATTGGCACCGTGTAATCCTGTGCACGCGGCTTCACCGATTGCATATAAACCGCCAATGGAAGAACGGCCGATTAAATCGGTTTTAATTCCGCCCATTAAAAAATGACTACCAGGTGCGACAGGGATTTTCCCATCTGCGATACAAATTCCATTGTTTTCACAGATAGAGGTAATCGAAGGAAATCTTCGCTGAAAATCTTCAATATTACTTATATCTAGATAAACTTGTTGGCCTTTTTTTAGATAGTCATAAATTCGTTGGGAAACCACATGCCGCGGGCCAAGGTCTTTCAACGGGTGAACACCTTCCATAATCGGAATCCCCTCATCCGTGACAAGGATTGCTCCTTCACCTCTCACCGCTTCAGAAATTAATCCTTTTGTCTCACCCTTCAAATACAAAAGTGTAGGGTGGAATTGGATAAATTCCATATCCACGATTTCTGCACCAGCTAAATACGCCATGGCAATCCCATCACCGGTTACCGTATTGGCATTTGTCGTGTAGCTATACAGCTGACCACAGCCGCCCGAAGCAATGATGACATGGTTGCCATAGAATTTTTGGATCGAGCCATCGGCAGTTTTTGCTTTCACACCGATACATCGTTTCGTTTCGGGATTTAAGAGTAATTCATAAGCGAAGACATTCTCTTCGACGATTACATTTCCCTCTAGCTTGCTGATCAAAAACTCCATCACATTTTTACCAGTTGCATCGCCGCCGCCATGAACAATTCTCTTTTCACTGTGGGCCCCTTCCATTCCAAGAAACAATTCGCCATGGTGATTTTTATCAAAAAAATCACCTTCAAATATATTCATTAATATATCCAGGGAAATTTCTCGAACTCAGGTTTTCTTTTTTCCAGGAAGGCATTTCTTCCTTCGGAAGCTTCATCCGTTCCGTAAGCGAGGCGGGTGGCCTCACCGGCATAAATCTGCTGACCGACCAGACCGTCATCGATGAGATTGAATCCGAATTTCAGCATGCGGATCGCGGTTGGAGACTTTGTACAAATGGTCTTTGCCCATTCCAGGCCAAGTTTTTCGAGCTCAGCATGAGGAACAACTCTGTTCACCATTCCCATCTGGAAAGCTTCTTCCGCGGAATATTTCTGCTCGAGGAAGAAAACTTCCCGGGCGCGTTTTTGTCCCACCTGTCTTGCCAGATAGGCCGAACCAAAGCCTCCATCAAAACTTGCGACATTGGCATCTGACTGCATGAAGATAGCGTGTTCTTTTGAGGCAATAGTCATGTCACAAACAACGTGAAGTGAGTGGCCTCCACCAACTGCCCAACCAGGGACCAGCGCAATTACCACTTTTGGCATAAAACGAATCATGCGCTGAACTTCCAGGATGTGAAGCCTGCCGTGTGCGGTGGGCATGCCCGGCCTGTTTTCTTTGTATTCGTAGCCTGATTTTCCGCGAACATTCTGGTCTCCGCCGGAGCAGAAGGCCCAGCCGCCGTCTTTGGATGAGGGGCCATTACCAGTCAGGAGAATGACTCCGACACTGTTTTCGCGATGAGACCACTCAAGTGCGGTAAGAAGCTCGTCTACCGTCTGCGGCCGGAATGCATTCCTGAGATCGGGACGATTGAAAGCGATGCGAACTGCGCCTGTATTCTTCGCTTTATGAAAAGTGATGTCGGTAAACTTAAAGTCGCTGATTTCGGTCCACTCTTTAGGATCAAAGATGGGTGAGATCATGTTTCACTCCAGGCCGAATACATATAGGCAATTCCGCCAAAAACCGGAATGGAACGATAATGATTGAAGTCAGTGTTCTCTTCCATGATGGAGAGAAAATTTTCAGCCGAGGGAAAAGTTTCAGACGTCGCGATCAGATACTCGTAAGCGTCACCGCGTTTGGAGATGAGGCCAAAAATAGGAACGTAGGCCTTTAAGAGGGTAAAATAAGATTTTTTGTAGAGAGCATTTTTTGGCTGGCCGAATTCTAGGATATGAACTGACTTAGCGACCCGTCCCAGTTCCTTGAGGCCCAGCTCAAGGCTTTCGACATTGCGGATTCCGAAGGAAATCGTGACAGCATCAAATTCCTTGTCTTCGAACGGAAGCTTCTGGATATCGCCGACAATGAACTTAACTTTTGAACCTTTCTTCACTGCACGCTCTTTAGCATGAACAATCATGTTCTCAGAAAAATCGAGCCCCGTAACCTCAGCGCCTTTTTTCTCAAGCATAAACGCGATATCACCGGTTCCGGTGGCGCAATCAAGAATTTTTGTGGGATGGTTCTTAGTGGCCAGATCCACAAAGGTTTTTTTCCATAGGCGGTGAGTGCCTGCGGAGAGTACGTCATTTAGAAGGTCGTACTTGTGAGAGATGTCGTTAAACATCACACGAACGAAATCGGCGCGTGCCATATTACATCCTGAGTTCTTTCTCAAAAATTGGAGCGAGTTTTTTAAGCTTAGTTACGAGTTCAGAGAATTGCTGAAGATTAAGTGCCTGCTGGCCGTCGGAAAGCGCGCATGCCGGCTCCGGGTGTACTTCCACCATGAGACCATCAGCACCCGCCGCCACGGCCGCAAGAGCTGCGTCTGCCACATAAGGTGTAAGACCCATCGAGTGGGAGGGATCAACGATGATTTTAAACGGTGTATTTTTCTTGAGCCAGATAACCGAACCAAGGTCCAGAAGGTTTCTGAGTTTAGTATCGAACGAACGGACACCGCGCTCGCAAAGGATGATGTTTTTCTCGCCGAGGTTGAAGAGGTATTCGGCAGCTCCCAGCCACTCTGTGATCGTAGCTGAGAAAGCGCGCTTTAAAATCACCGGACGATTGTAACGCGAAAGTTCTTTCAGAAGCTCGTAGTTGTACATGTTACGAGCGCCCACCTGAAACACGGAAACATATTCGGCCATCTGCTCAATCTGACGAACGTCAGTGACTTCAGTGATAAAATCAAAAGGGATTTCTTTTTTCATTTTTTTCACCAGATCGAGACCTTCCTGTCCCAGACCCTGGAAGGCCTTGGCACTGGTTCTCATCTTGTGAATGCCACCGCGAATAAGTGTCGGACGAGATTCATGCGTGAGAATCTGGCGAAGCTGATTTTCGGATTCAATCGCGCAAGGCCCGGCGATCAGGAAGAGATCGTTCGGGCGAAAATTGAGTGCTTTGTGTTCCATAAAAGAGCTCACTTATCACAAGGATTTTTGAGAACCATTTATGTACTCCTCCGAAGTCTTTTTGGAAAGCGTAAAGGCCATGTTTTTCCTAGACAAAGACACCTCTCAAATGTACTAAATCGCATGCAATTTCCCGTCCCTGCCTACATCGGTCTCATCCATGGTCCGATCCGCTCGAAAGAGGGGACCGAAATCACGACTTCAGTCACCAATCTCGATATCCACGATATCTCACGAACTGCGCGGACCTTTGGTTTCAAGAAATACTTTCTGGTAACCCCGATCAAAAATCAGCAGGAAATGGTGAAGAAGATCCTCGGTTTCTGGGAATCCGACTCCGGACTCATTTATAATCCTGACCGGAAGAATGCGCTCAACATTGCCCAGGTTATTGATTCTCTGGAAGAGGCGATCGCCGAAATTACCCGACTAGAGGGCAAGAAGCCTTGTGTCGTTGTGACGGGTGCGAACTTCGAGAAATTTGATGGCGGAGAAAAAGACCTCTTGCAAAAGCTCCGTACTACGGGTACTCCTATGTTCTTAATATTTGGTACAGGATGGGGATTAACCGCTCCGGTGACCGAGCAGGCCGACTTTCGGCTGGAGCCAATATTTGGCATAGCAGATGACGGATATAATCATCTGTCTGTTCGTTCAGCAGTCGCGATCTATTGTGACCGACTGGCAAGGAGCCTCTGATTTCTGATGAACGCATCCGTGCGTTCAACTACACAGAAGTAATCCTGGTTCCATCTCAACTTTTTCCTTCCCTCTGACTCACAGGTTGAGTTTAAGGAAGTCTCGTAAGAGAGGATTTTATGAATTTGATTGATGTTGTTGAAAAGAAGTACGAAAACCCAAACGCTTCAAAATTCCCTGCTTTCAAAACAGGTGACACTATTGAAGTTGGCGTAAGAATCAAAGAAGGCGAGAAGACTCGCGTTCAGGCATTCCAGGGAACATGCATTGCCATGAAACACCCAGGTCGCGTGAACGGTCACTTCCGCGTTCGTAAGATTTCTGACGGCGTTGGTGTTGAGCGTGTTTTCCCATTCCACTCACCGGCAGTTGAAAGCATCACGATCGTATCGAAAGGTAAGTCTCGTCGTGCGAAACACAACTACCTCCGTGAGAGAACTGGTAAAGCAGCTCGCGTTGCTATCGATTACGCTCGCTAATTCACTAAGAGAAAGGCACCTTCGGGTGCCTTTTTTTTTGCCCGGAGATCTTATGAAACTTCTTTTGTCATTCATGATTCTTTTCTCCTCAGTCTCTTTTGCGCAGGAAGAAACTGAATTTGATAAATACGTGGATAAGCAGAAAAAAGAAAATCTCTCCGAGGAAACAAGAAAGAAACTCGAGGCCACTCCGGACATTGAGCCTAAAGCAGGCGAGACGAAGTTTGACCGGATTCTCGATAAGGCCCTTAAGAATGAAAAGCCAAAACGGAAAGAAGGCCTCATTGATCCCCTGATCGACGGCGCAATAGAGGCCACTGATTCCGGCAAAAAAAAAATTGAAGAAGTAACCGGACCCATAAAAAGATCTGAAGATCTTCGGGATGATTCTTTCGGAACACTCGCCGTTGGTTACCAGCCTTTCACCACCTGGATTCCTTCCAAGTGGACGGTCTCATACACTCAGAACCTCTCACGCTACTGGGCCATTGAAGGGGAGTATTCCAAGGGAAGCCTCTCTCTTCCGGTATACGGAGTGGATATCGGCGAGATCTCAGAGAAACGGGTCAATCTTCAGGCCCGTTATTTTCCTGGAAACAGCTTTAACTGGTCCTTCGGTTTGTTTTATCAAAAAGGTGAGGCCGAGCTCGGCGGAGATATTCCTTCGGTAAACGGAGAGGATGTTTTTGATATGGAAGCTTTCGGTGCGACACTCGGCTTTGGTAACCGCTGGCAATGGGAAAATGGAATCACCTTTGGTATCGACTGGTTTCGCGTGAATCAGCCCTTCTTTGGTCAATGGGAAGATGAGGCCGTCCTTAAGCAACTCGGAGCGGATGATGCAAGTGATGTGAAAAAAATCATGCGTGCATTTAATACACTACCGACATTCGTTATCCTGGGATTCCGGCTGGGCTACACTTTCTGACATTTTCTTAAAACACGATACGTGTGGTGTGTTTTTTTGATATGACCAGCATCCATGCTGGAACTCAAACACATTCCTGAATTTCCCTGCGAAATTATCGCTACCGATGAAGTAGGGCGAGGCCCATTGGGCGGTCCGGTGGTAGTAGGTGCTGTTCGTCTGAAAATAGAAAGTGCTGAGCAGCTTCGCGGCCTTCTGAAATTCCTTCGTCCCAAAGGCATTAAAGATTCAAAACTCCTCTCTCCTCTTGAGCGGAAAAAAGTTCTGACAAAACTTGGTGTGGAAGAACTGAGCTTCAGAAAAAAAGGCGGACTTCTTCTGAAGGGTGTCGCTATTCATTACGTCACATGGGAAATGGATCATACTGTGATTGATGAAGAAAATATTCTCGCGGCAAGCCTCCGCGGAATGAGAGAGGCATCGATTTATCTTTCACAACCGGAAAATCTTCCCACTCATGTGTTTATCGACGGGCACATGAAGTTCAGATGGGGTAGTGATGTTTCTCCCTGGAACGAGATCCCGCTCATTAAAGGCGATTCCCGTTCTCTTCTCATCGGACTGGCGTCCATTATCGCCAAAGAAAAGCGCGATGAGTACATGAGGCAGATGCATGAACTCTACCCGCAATACGGATTCAACTCACACTTCGGCTATCCCACCGCTTCCCACCGGAAAGCGATCAAAATCCACGGCCCGTGTCCCATTCACCGGAAAACCTTCAAGGGCGTCCGGGAATACGTCGGGGCTTAAGTCGGAACTTTCTCATTCACGGACATATCATTCTGCAGGAATTCCGCTTCTGATTTCACCCCAGCTCCTTCGGGAGCGTGATCTCGGTCAGATCGATCTTGCGCGACTCATGAAAAGAGAAGGATGGGTGATTGAGATCGCCGAAGTGAAAAGTTCGGCCATGGGATTTGAGGCCTTCCAGAGAGGACAGCGGAAAAGAATTATTCTTGCCGGGAATTTTTTCTCCGGAATCTTCGGCCATCCCGTGAGATTTATCCGTCTCGTCGGGTAAAAATAAAATTTCCCCGCGCGGTTTTCGCATATTCTCCTTCCATGATCGAATTAAAGCTCGTGAAGCATTTTCCGCGGGAAATTATCGCTGTGGATGAAGTTGGACGCTCGCCACTTTCCGGCCCTGTCGTCATCGGAGCGCTAAGGATCGTGGTTCAGGATTCTCAGTCTCTCATGACACTTCTCAGGTCACTTCGAAGAAATGGTGTCAAAGATTCAAAACTTCTCTCTCACGATGACAGGGATGAACTTCTACGGAAATTTCAGGTGAAGGATCTTCCCTTCCGGGAAAAGGGAATTTTTTCGTGGAAGGGTATTGAGTGCACGCACGTTACCTGGGACATGGACCACGAAGTAATTGATACGGAAAATATCTTCCAGGCCGCTATGCGGGGAATGAAAGAGGCTTGTCTGGCGGTTCAATCAGGCGACAGGGCCTTCACCACGGTTCTCATCGACGGACAATGCAGGCTTCGCTGGGCAGAGAATGAAACGGTTTCCTGGGAAGAAATAACGATTGTGAAGGGCGATGTGAAATCATCTCTGATCGGGCTGGCCGCCATCATCGCCAAAGAAAAACGGGATGCGTTCATGAAAGAGATGCATGCTCTTTATCCGGTTTACGGCTTTGATACAAATTTTGGTTACCCCACTGTCACTCACCGGAAAGCGATCGAAGTCCACGGGCCCTGTCCCATTCACCGAAAGAGCTTCGGCAGGGTCAAAGAATTTGTTTGACCGACCGGTTAACTCGGCAATCAGATTTTTTTGCATAAAATCTGAAGATTCATTACTCTAAGAGTATGAAAAAAATCTTTTCTGCCTTCCTGATTCTCATCACCATGACATTGCTCGCACCAAAGGCTCAGGCCGAAATCCCGGTTAAGGCCAAGGCATTCCTTACGATCGTGGGTTATGGAACGGCAGGCGGGGCGATCCTGGGTGCTGCTTCAATGGCATTTGGAACGTCTACCAGAGCTGTTGCTCAGGGTGCTTCTCTTGGTCTGTATGCGGGTATTATTTTCGGGACTTATGTTCTTGTTTCACACGCTCAGGGGCGTCAGGGAAGTTATTCTGATGATTCTTCCCCTTACACGGAATCAAATGACATTTACGGTGATGAATACAATTCTGATGAAGGAGGCGGTGACGATGACGGTAAGCCTCGCCAGGGATTCTTCAACCGTATCGAAGCGATGAATGAAAAATTCGCACCAAAAAAGAAGGGCGGAAATCTTCCGCCCATCTCGGTAAATCTACTGCAAATGGAATTCTAGTTTTCGAAAGTGTTTGAGCGATTGCCGAACTGACGGTTAACGTCTGTCTCGTCATTGTCAAAGTTCATGAGCTCGGCCACATAATCAGCTTCATTGAGCGCAAAGAGCTTAAAGATTCTCAGGAACTCAGGCTTAACGTTTGATAAATTCACATTGGCCTTGCGGTTTTCCTTGAGCCATTTCACTGTTTCCACGAAGTGGCATATTCCTGATGAACCAACGAAATCGATGGCACCGAGATCGATAGTCATGCTCGAATTTGGATTCTGGTTAGCGATAGTCTGAAGCTCTTTACGAAGTGGATCAGCATGATCGTAGTTTAAATCCCCCTGCATATGGACGATAATGTTTCCATTAGCGTCTCTTAGAACGTTTGCCTTCATTGTCATGGGGGATGCTCCTTGGTAGTGTCGCCCTTCTAAGAAACTCTATCACGAAGTGACTCAGGGAGAGAGAGTGGGAAAAATCATTCTATTAAACACACCAATTGGAAATCTTTCAGATCTTACTCCCAGGGTTCGCGAGGCCTTAGAGAAGGGCGAGGTATTCGCTGCCGAAGATACTCGGGTATTTCGTGAGCTTCTCAACCACCTGGGCATCACCGTTGCCGGGAAAAAAATCGTCTCGCTTCATGACCAAAGTGAAGAGCGGGATCTCGAGAAAATCCTCGCCATGGCCGAAACCGGAGACGTGTATGTCGCCTCCGAAGCGGGCAGTCCCATCATCTCAGATCCGGCATATCCGCTTGTCTGTGCCGCTTACGAAAAGGGACTGGAAGTAGAATCCTTTTCCGGTGTTTCTTCGCCGGTGATGGCGCTGGAACTGTCGGGCCTCCCACCGCTTCCTTTTCAGTTCCATGGTTTTCTTCCCAGAGAATCAGGAAAAAGGCAGAAGATCTTTGGGAGTACCGGGGCAGGAACTCATATTTTCTTTGAAGCACCAACGCGGATAGAAGACACGATGGACGACCTCGCAAAGACCTTGCCTGATGTTCAGGTGGCACTGGTGCGTGAGCTCTCCAAGAAGTTCCAGGAAGTCCTGCGCTTCAAAGCGGGAGACTGGGAAGAGAAGAAACAGGGCCTCATAGTGAAAGGGGAATTTGTTCTTCTCTTTCATGTGCCGAATGCGAAGACTTCTGATTTCAAGGAGCTTAAAGAGCTAGCCCAAGAAATTCTGGCAAAAGGGGCGGGGCCAAAGATATTAGCAAAACTTTTATCTTTGATTCTTGATCGTCCAACTAAGGAGATCTATTCGGATCTCACTAGGCAAAACAGGGACTAGGAATTGTCTTTGGTGTTCCTTGAAGTAAACCTTAAAATAGTCTGATGAAGATTCAAGTCCTTGGAGGACATGGCGGACTCGCCCGGGGTTTTTCAACGACCTCGTTTTTAATTGATGACACTCTTTTAGTGGACGCCGGCGCTGTGGCGGGAGCTTTATCGATTGAAGGTCAATGCCAGATTGATCACATCCTCATTTCTCACTGTCATCTCGATCACATAAAAGATCTCGCCTTCATTTGTGATAACTGCTTTGGTCTGAAGACTCAGCCGTTTCAGGTTCATACTCACCACACGGTTAAGCAGATTATTTTTGATCACCTTCTGAATGATATTGTCTGGCCCGATTTCTCAAAGATTCCTTCGGTGGAAAAACCAACGATCAGAATTGATGGAGTGGAGCCCGAGCACACTTTCCGCGCCGGAGGTTTTGAAATCACTCCCGTTCCTGTGAATCATCCGCTCGATGCCATGGGATACATCATTGAAAAAGATAATTCGGCCGTGCTTTTTACTCTCGATACCGCCGCGACGTCGAGAATCTGGGAAGTGGCAGAGAAGTTTAAGAATCTCAGGGCGATCTTCACTGAAGTGAGTTTTCCGAACAGTCTTCAGAAGGTTGCTGATCTTTCCCATCACCATACGCCGCAATCGTTTTTAAAAGAAGTAAGTAAGATGCCGAAGGATATTCCCATCATCCTCACGCATCTGAAGCCCAACTATCGTGAAGAGATTCTCGCGGAACTTAAAGCGGCAAACCTTCCACGCGTGAAGGTCCTGGAAAAAGACGGCCAGTTTTTCAATTTTTAAACTTAGCGAACACCACGGAAGATGGCATCACTTGGACCACCCCGGGTAGGGCCCATCTGTTGCGGGCCGAATGGATTCATACCATTGTTTCTTGGGGCCTGAACAGGTTTCTTCGGAATCTTCACGCACTTCTCATCTTTTTTCACAAAGCCGACCTTCAACACAAGGCGAGCACACATCTCATAATCATTTGAGAGTCGTGGAGCATCGACTGACTTCTGGTCATCGCGATTAATGAGAGATTCTTTGTCGCCGAGATCACGCGAATGGTCTTCCGTCGTTTCTGTTCCTTCATCAGGTGATGAGATATCTTCTGTCGGTGGAGTTGTTCTTGAGCCACCAACGTTTGCATCGGTAGCACGAGTTTCTCCCCGGGAGAACCAGATGAGAGTGTAGAGAGACCAGTCTGTTTCCGCCGGATTGATCGTTACTGTTACCGTAGTCGTGTCGGCGTCTTTATCTTTACCAGTCGCGGTAATGGAAACCGATGGTGCTTCTTCTTCGTCGGTTTCTCCATCTGGCTCGGGTTTTGGATCACAAGCAAATGTCTCCATGTTCCGGACCTGGGTGGCCGGATCACAAGGATCCTCGCAGCGATCGGGTCCTACTCGCTCTTTAGGTGGTTCACAGGTATTTGTGTCAGAAGGCGTATCCGGATTTGTCTGCGGACCCGGTGGAGTCTCCGGACCTGTTCCAGGTGTTCCAGTCTCGGTATTCGGAGTTTCGTCTACCGTGAGTGTGTTATCTCCAGGAGGAGGAACGTTACAGATCGCCCGAAAATCAGAGCGGCTTACAAACTGATCAACTTTCTCTTTATATAGATTGGTTACGTTGGAGCTTCTGATTTGTTCCGTACTCAGAGTCGTGTTGATATATCTCAGAAAGCTCTGGTGATCGGAATCCAGTATCTGATTTTTAATTGTGCATTCATCATTGAGAATGGTTTCTGACATCATCCGTAGGAGGGAATAACAAGTCTGATGAGGACGCATGTAATTTGCGTAATGATCAGATATCTGACGTGACTGATTGGCATCACAGGCGCAGGCCTTGATTAAAAAATTAAAAACTCTATTTGCAGCATTCGGGTTACCCACGATCCCGGAGATCATGTCCCGCATCCGGTCCCGGGGAGGACTCGCACCGTCTTCCGGAATGAGGCCAAGGGCTTTTTGCATGCAATCTCGTGAGGAATTGTCTGATTGTCCTACACCGGCAGGGACGCAGAATAATGTTTTTGGTGTTGCGGTAACGTCCTTAAATCCGAAAATAGCCGGATTGCAGGTGATCTTTCTTCTTCCATCTTCACAACCACGTTCTGCTTGATACTGGTTTTTGAATGGGGACTCTGTAGGGTGAGTACAAAAATCTCCTACCATGGAAGAAATCCACCCGCCATAAATACATCTGCCATTTTCCCGGGTGATCAAATCGAGTTCTTGCAGATACTGGCCATAACTTGTGTTTCTGGTTGCGGCATGAGCTTCAGGAAAAAAGAGATTCGAGACTGCCTTCATGAACTCGGTGTATTTCCGGAAACGTTCCGCATCGAAGCCACTGGTCTTCACCTGGTGTTTGTACTTCGATTCCATTTCCACCACGAGTTCCATCGTAGCGATCACGATCTTCTTCTGATCTTCGTAAGAAAGATGGACAAATTTTTCATGAGACATGAGCGAAGCCGCGAGCACCGGCTTCATGAGCATGACAAGAATAGTGAAGAGAATGGTCTTCAGCATAGTTTTACCTATTAACTTGTCGGCAGAATTGGCTTTCATCTTGACAAGAATAAGCGAGAATAACGCTCGGCTGATACGCATCGGAAAAAAGCTTGAGATTTCTGATGTTTACGGGATCAAACGGGAGAAATGGCATCATCTAATAGCCTATAAATACTGGCATTTCACTTCTCAAAGGAGGGTGCCTTGTCTAGAATGAAACAAATTTTTCATAAAGGTTGGTTGTCTCATGGGTTGGTTTCATCAGGTCAAGAACCCGAAGCTTAAAAACGTTAAAAAACTTGCGACGAACACTCCGGTTGGTCTCTGGAAAAAATGCAACCAGTGCGGAGAAATTCTTCAGGCCGATAAGCTTGAAGAAAATATGAACGTCTGTCCGCTTTGTGATTATCACTATCGTATTTCAGCTTATGAGCGGATTGCGGTGATGACCGATGACAATAGCTTTGAAGAGATCAGTCCTGATCTCGTTTCGAATAACCCGCTTCAGTTTCAGGACAAGATGCCATACGTGGCAAGACTTGCATCCGCCATTAAAACTACAGGTCTGAAAGATTCTACGGTTTGCGGAACTGCGACGATTGACGGAAAGCCCGTTGCTATGGCCGTTATGGATTTTCGTTTCATGGGTGGTTCAATGGGTGTCGTTACCGGAGAAAAAATTGCTCTGGCGATGGACATTGGTTACGAAAAGAAAATCCCCGTGATCGTTGTTTCCTGTTCGGGCGGAGCTCGCATGCAGGAAGGGATTCTCTCTCTCATGCAACTTGCAAAAACTTCTGCGAGCCGTTCCCGTCTCAAGACGGCCGGCATTCCTTATATCTCTCTTCTGACAGACCCGACGACCGGCGGCTGTGCCGCAAGTTTTTCCATGCAGGGAGATATCAATATCACAGAACCGAAAGCTCTCATCGGATTTGCCGGACCGAGAGTTATTGAACAATCCATTCGCCAGACATTGCCGGAAGGATTTCAGCGTTCTGAATTTCTGAAAGATCATGGCTTCATTGACCGGATCATCCACAGAAAAGATCTCAAAAAAGAACTCTCATTCTTCATGAACATGTTCACTCCTTAGTATGCATTCCTCCCTCACTGAAAAGCTGATCGCGCTTTACGGGCGGGAGGAAATGAAAAAAGAAACCGGGCCATCGCGGATCCGGGAAGCTCTTGGTTCACTTATTCCTGAACTTTCTCAGAAAAAAATCGTCACGATAGCCGGCACGAATGGAAAGGGTGAGACGACCCTTTGGCTTTCCCGCGAACTCGGCAGGAGACCTCATTGCGCCTGGATTTCTCCTCACGTGGAAAGAATCACTGAGCGCTTTCGGTCGGAAGAAGGGGAGATTTCTGAAAGTGAGCTGACTAAACTTGTGGATGAATGCCATGAGCTTGTTCAGAAAAATAATTTCAAGCTGAGCTATTACGAGTTTTTATTTCTGGTTTTCTGCCAATGGGCCCGAAGTCGTGATTGTGATTTTCTTCTGCTGGAAGTGGGTCTCGGCGGCAGACTCGATGCCGTCAATGTGTTCAACGCAGACCTGGTACTTCTACCTTCCATCTCCCGTGATCATCAGGAATTTCTGGGAAATCGCTTTGATCTTATTCTCAATGAAAAACTTGCACTTCTCCGGAAAGATTCAACACTCATAAGTTTCCTCCACCTGAAGTATCTTCGCGAGCGGACGGAGGGGATTTGCCGTTCCGTAGGGGCAAAAAAGATTGAACTTGAAGGCATGGGACTGGCCCGGTCATGGGAATTTTCCTTACGGAATCAGCTTTTGGCGCGTGCCGCATTTCTTTTTCTGACCTCGGAGAGTGAGCTCGATCAAGAGCTTAAAAGCTATCTCTCGCACGGAGATCTCCTCGAGAATCGGGGAGAGGTGCTGACTGACAGGGGAGAATGGATTTTTTATGGCTCTCACAATGTCGATGGGATGAGGAATCTTATTCAATTTTTAAACAGCGGGAATTATAATTTCAGAAGACCCCCTTTTGATGCGGTTCTGGTGGCCTTTTCCCGTCGCGAATCCCGTGACATCAAGGCCATGCTCCAAATGCTCAAAGGATCCGGCCTGGGGAAAATTTTAGTAACCACATTTGCTCACCCCAAGGCGGCACTGCCTGAAGAGATAGAAAGTCTCGCGGGCCTGGAAGGAATTAAATTTGTTCATGATCTTGAGGCCCATATTAAAAACACTGACCACCGTTGCCGCACTCTGGTCACTGGTTCTTATTATTTTCTGGGTCACGTTAAGTCCGTCCTTCGCGGCCGATAGTCCTCAACTCACATTCGGCGACAAACTCTCGATCTTCTCAGACAAGGCTTACCGAAAAAATAACGGAAAATATTTCGAAGCTGTAGGTAACGTCATCATCATTAGCCAGAAAGATACCATCTACGGCGAGCTCGCGAGCATGGATCAGGAAACCATGATGGTGAAGATCGAAGGAAACGTCCGGGTCATCACCAAAGACATGACCTTGTACGGATCACACCTTGAGTACAATCTCACGACGGGTGCAGCTTCAGTCAAAAATGCCAGGATCGTCACTCCGGAATTTAACCTCGTTGCCAATAAGCTCGTCAGGATTAATGAAACTGAATACCTGGCCGACAATGCCGAGTTCACAACGTGTAAGGATTGTACGGAGTCATGGTCAGTGTACGGCCAGCTGATTCGCGTTCATGTCGGTCGCTATATTGAAATCAAGAACGGGCTTTTTAAAGTGAAGGGTGTCAACGTCATCTACCTTCCTTACATTGTTCTTCCGATTCTCACGAAAAGGAAATCCGGTCTTCTCATGTTCACTCCGGTCAGCCGAAGCGGTGAGGGAATTGGTGTCCAGCAACCGGTCTTCTGGGCGATTGATGAACACAAGGACGCGACATTTACACCATCGTTCTGGGGTAAGCGCGGTTACGGAACTGACCTCCAGTACCGCCAGAAATTTCGTGACCAAAACTGGATGGAATTCAACACCCGGATTCTTAATGACACGATTTATGAGCCAGGAAAAGATAACGTCGGTCCTTCCGGCGAAACTTTCTTCCGGCATTTCACGGAATTTGAGACCCATCAGCAGTGGAGTTCAAATTTAGGTTCGCATCTTCACTACACCGGCTCCCGTGATCTCGATATCGTCCAGGATCATCCGACTTACACCGATCCCAGAGTAACCGGAAGTGATTTCGGTTTTCAGGGAAAGGTTGATTACCGAAGAGACCTCTTTCATCTTGGCGCCGAAGGTCAGTATCTTCAGAACCAGCTCTTTGCTGACGCCATTGAGCTTGATCGCAGTTATGTTCAGGTTCTTCCGAGAGTCTCACTTTCTACTGTCCCATATTCAGTTCTTCAGTCACGCACACCCATGTTTCAGCATATCTCGGCCGGGGTAGACAGTTCTTATACCCGTTTCCGCCAGGTGGACGAGCTCGACATTCCTTACCTTAGGAATGCTGATCGCGTTTCAGTTCAACCGTACATTAACTGGAATCTCTTCACCCTGGGGCCGGTGAGCATGAAAACCCGCTATCAATTTGATCAGCAGGTTTATCTCTTTGATGATCACCGGGAGCCTCACGCCGGGAAAAATGCGGGTCTTCTGCAGCCGCTGCGGCTCACC
>JAKFFP010000315.1:0-2871 GCA_036675045.1 Bacteriovoracales bacterium
GAACCCGGATGTGGTGATGATCGGAGAGACTCGTGACAGAGAAACTGCCGAGATCGCGATTAACGCCTCTTTGACCGGTCACTTCGTGCTTTCCACACTTCACACGAATGATGCTTCCTGCGCTCCCACCCGACTCATTGATATGGGTGTTCAGCCATTCCTTATTTCGTCTTCGCTGGCAGGGGTTCTTGCTCAGCGACTGATCCGGACTCTTTGCTCAGCCTGCAAGGAAAGGTCGAATCTCACTGATTACGAAAAAATGATCCTCGATATTGATGACGTTCCGCCAAGTGCGACGATCTTCAAGCCTGTCGGTTGCCCGCGCTGCTCGAATACCGGTTACTCCGGACGTACGGTTGTTTCGGAACTTCTACTCATGAACGATGAAATCCGCGCTCTTGTCATTCAGAAAACCGATGCGGCCACTATTAAGAAGGCTGCCGTTCGCGCTGGAATGAGAACTCTCCGCGGAGATGCCATGGATAAGATCTACGAAGGAATTACTTCAGTAGAGGAAATCATGCGCGCGATTAACTCCGAACAGGAAGGTTAATCCATGCCGATTTATGCCTACAAGGGAATGGATCGCACCGGTAAGGAAGTTAAGAACACGATTAACGTTGATTCGATCGTCACCGCCAAACAACGGGTGAAAGCGATGGGCATCATGCTCATCGATATTAAAGAAGAGCGCGCGAAAGGAACGACTGCGGGAAACACCTCGAGTTTCCGGCTCGGTGGCTCCGTTTCGGTGGATGATCTGGCACTCATGACCAGGCAGCTCGCGACTCTCATCAAGGCGAAAATTCAGATCGTGGAAGCTCTGTCCGCTCTGGTTGACCAGGTCGAGGATAAAAACCTCCGCCTCGTTCTCTCAGACTGTCGCCAGAAAGTGAATGAAGGTGCGTCGCTGGCGAAGGCCTTCGCTGATCACCCGAAAGTGTTTAATAACATCTTCGTCAACATGGTGGAGGCCGGTGAAGCCTCCGGTACACTTGAGCTCGTTCTTCTTCGCCTGGCCGACTTCACGGAAGCGCAGGTGAGACTTAAGAACAAGATCAAAGGTGCCATGACTTATCCCGCGATCATGGGAATCTTCGGATTCGGCATGATGAACGTGATTTTCATTTTCGTTATTCCGAAAATGGCGAAGATCTTCACCAGTACCAAGAAAGAACTTCCGATGATCACCAAGATCTGTATCTGGATCTCGGAATTCATGCAGAGCTACTGGTGGGCGGTGATCGTTGGCATGGTGGGGGCTTTCTTTCTTTTCCGTCGTTACATCAACACCCCTGCTGGCCGGTCGCAATGGGATAGTGTCCTTCTCAAACTTCCTATCGTGGGAATTCTGGTGAAGATGATTAATGTCAGTCGGTTCTGCTCAACATTAGGCACTCTGATGCAATCCGGCGTCCCGATTCTCACCGCCATGAACATCGTAAAGAATCTGATTTCCAATGTTCACATGGCCGAAGCGGTTGAGAAGGCCCGCATTAGTGTTTCCGAAGGTGCGTCACTGACTCAACCCCTGATCCAGAGTGGATATTTCCCTCCCATGGTTACTCACATGATCAAGCTCGGTGAGCGCTCGGGAGAACTCGAGCCGATGCTAAAAATCATTTCAGAAAACTATGAGGATCAAGTACAATCAAAAATCGGCGGACTGACCTCTGTTCTTGAACCAGTCATGATGATGTGTCTTGGTGGAGCTGTTGGTTTTATTGTTTTCGCCGTAGTTATCCCGATGATGGATCTCACCTCACCGAAGTAAGGAGCTTTTATGCTGAAAGATATGCGGAATATTGTTGGATCGTCTCAAAGAGGTATGTCGCTCGTCGAGATCCTCATTTCCCTCACTCTCATGGGTATCGCCGGTACGTTTGTTGCCGGTAAAGTTTATGAACGTCTTGAATCAGGACAGATTGAATCCGCTAAAATCCAGCTTCGCGCTGTTGGTGATCGCGTGAAAGAATTCCGTCGTGACTGTTCTTACTATCCGACAACAGATCAGGGCCTTGATGCTCTCATTGAAAAGCCAACCGGCGGACGCGAATGTAAGCGTTACGCTTCCGGCGGATACATTGAAAACGGTAAGATTCCTAAGGATCCATGGGATTACGATTTCATCTACGAGTCTGACGGAAAATCATTCAACATCAAATCTCTTGGTGCTGATGGCGCTGAAGGCGGCGAAGGCGTAGATGCTGACATCAGCCTTAAAGACCTTTAAAAATCTCAAACAATCTGGTTTTACACTGGTAGAAGTGCTTGTAGCACTTCTACTGGTCGCTTTGATAGTCCTGGCATGGCCATCGGGAGATACCGGGATCCATCGCGAGCTCATCTCCACTGTTGAAAGTGTCGAAAAATCCCTCCAGTTTGCGGCCAATGAATCTGTGCTTCGTAACAGTGTGGTTCGCCTGCGCATCTCACTGGAGAAGTCTCCGGTGGAATATACCGTGGAGTACGGCCCGGCGGGAAATCTTCCTCTGCCGGACATGCCTGAGGAGACGGTGAAGTCCCTGGCCCAGGAGAAAGCTGAACAGGACAAGCTCGCTCTCCTGGATAAGCAGTTCACTAAAGTAGAAGAGTTCGAAGACGTGAAAGTGGAACTTTCCGATGAAGTCACTATTCTCGGAGTCGGAACTTCTTCTATGAAAAAGCTCATCACTGACGGCGAGGCCAATATCTATTTCTATCCGACTGGAGAGAAGGATGCGGCCCTTATCTTCTTCTCCACCATCGAGGAAATTGCCTGGCTGGAAGTTCAGCCGTTTTTGCCTGAATCGAATACCATCTACGAGCTGTTAAATACCAAGCGGGTTGCGAAACTGGAGGATGTGCTCCAAACTAGAATGGACGAGGTAT
>JAKFFP010000079.1:0-2865 GCA_036675045.1 Bacteriovoracales bacterium
AGCTCCAGCATCTTCGTTTCTTTCTCATAATGAAGAAGAGTCCGGCAGAGGCCGTCCACCGTTGAGAAGAGTCCCGCGTGAGAACAGAAAGTCCTGACGTTTCTGGCGTTCGGATCATGGACCTCACGGAAGTTTGGTTTTCCTTTCACAAAGCCATTCTGCAAAGTGGGATACCACGGCGGAAGATCAAGCCAGTAGACAGTTTCTTTATCCCAGATTTTTGCACACATCGCTTTCTGGTCATAACCCTTCGTCTGAAGATCAAGCATCACCCTGAGAGCAGAGAAATCAGAATAGAGTGTCGGACTCTCTTTCACGCTGTATGAGCGGATCAGCTCTTCCCAGCCTTTTTTGGGAAGGAGTCCCCACGCAGGTAATCCCCCGCGATGAGAAAGACACAAAAGCATTTTTTCATCGAAAACATCAGGCTTCAGAAAATAAGAGAGTGAATTTGCCAGCGGCTTAGTCAGAGACGCGAGATCGAAATAGATCCGGGGCTCAGCTCTGAATAGAAGGTCATCAGCTGACTTCTCAGCTTCAAAAGCTTCATAAGTATTTTTCGCAAAATCGATGACCCCCACACCGAGTCCGTCAAAATCTTCCTGCGGAAGAAGAGATTTTACGATGTGGACCAGATTCTTCATCTAATTTCCTGCCTGGATAATACCAAGGTGTGTCCGAAGAGATTCTACCCTGATCTTCGTTGATCCGAGGTTTTTTGTATTCATCTTTCCAAACACCAGCCGGTAGTATCCCACCGGAATGTTCACGGCCTTAATATGGAAACTGCCGTCGCGATCAACTCTTGAAACAACTGATTTGTAATTAAAGCCCGTGAGGTAGACGATCCAGTTACGGTAATCGGGAAAGCCTTCGAAACGTCCGGTAATGATACTTGTCTTATAAGTCCCATCATCGTGCTTATCCGGATCCTGAACGGGCCCTTCAGCGCAGGAAGAGAAAAGAAAGAAGACCCCCCAGAGGGGGGCCCATAAAAACGCATTCATTAACGAAGGGCCGCCTGAGCAGCAGCAAGACGAGCGATCGGAACCCGGAAAGGTGAACAGCTCACATAATCGAGTCCGATCCTGTGACAGAATTCTACCGACTGCGGCTCACCACCATGCTCTCCGCAGATTCCGTTGTGGATGCCAGGAGAGGTTTTCTTGCCCTCAGTGATGGCATGTTTCATGAGGAAGCCCACTCCATCCTGGTCGATGGAAACAAACGGATCACGTGGATAAATTCCTTTCTGGGTATAGCTGGGAAGGAACTTACCGGCATCATCGCGGGAAAGGCCGAAAGTGGTCTGAGTAAGATCGTTCGTCCCGAAAGAGAAGAACTCAGCTTCCCTAGCGATGTCTCCTGCCATGATACAGGCGCGCGGAAGCTCCAGCATGGTTCCCATCTTGTACTTCACGGTATGGTTTTTCTCTTTGAACACTTTTTCAATCTCGGCCTTGCACTCATTCTGGATAAGAGAGTACTCGCGAAGTTCACTCGTAAGTGGAATCATGATTTCCGGAAGAACTTTAATTCCTTCCTTATCGCATTCAACGGCCGCTTCGATAATTGCCCTTACCTGCATGAGATAAATCTCAGGATATGTGATCGCCAGACGACAACCACGATGCCCAAGCATCGGGTTGAACTCGTGGAGGGCATCATTTCTTTCCTTCACCTGCTTCACGGAGATATTGAGTGAAGCTGAAAGTTCCTGCTGGTCTTTATCAGCATGAGGAAGGAACTCATGAAGTGGCGGATCCAGAAGACGGATGTTAACCGGCATGCCGCTCATTTCCTTAAAGATCCCTCTGAAGTCACTTCTCTGGAACGGAAGAAGTTTATCGAGGGCCTTCTTCCTGTCTTTTTCATTTTCCGCGAAGATCATTTCACGAACGGCGAGAATTCTATCAGGCGCAAAGAACATGTGCTCAGTACGACAGAGACCAATTCCTTCCGCACCAAACTCCACTGCCGTTTTTGCATCTTCCGGAGAATCAGCATTGGTTCTGACTCTGAGGCGTCTCACGCCATCGGCCCATTTCATGAAAGTGGCAAAGTCCGCAGTGATCTTCGCTTCAATTGTCGGAACGATTCCTTCATAGACTTCGCCATTGGCGCCGTCGAAGGTAATGAAGTCCCCTTCCTTATAAACCTTACCTTTTACTGTAAGTGTTTTTTCTTTTTCATTAATCACGAGGGCCGTGCATCCCGCGACACACGGTTTTCCCATTCCGCGTGCCACAACCGCCGCGTGAGAAGTCATCCCTCCCCGCGCGGTGAGAATTCCGCTTGAAGCGACCATCCCGCCGATATCTTCCGGAGAAGTTTCAGCGCGGACGAGAACAACTTTCTTGCCGTTTTTCTGCCATTCTTCTGCGTGAGCGGAAGTGAAGACCATGTGCCCGGAGGCCGCTCCTGGTGAAGCCGGTAAACCGGTAGCGATGAGGATCTTCTTCGCTTTCGGATCGAGTCTCGGGTGAAGAAGCTGGTTAAGATCTTCCGGATGAATCCGGAGGATTGCTTCCTTCTCTGTGATCATGCCTTCAGCAACCAGATCAACCGCAACCTTGAGTGCGGCATTCACTGTTCTCTTCGCGTTTCTGGTCTGGAGGATCCAGAGCTTTCCATTTTCGATGGTAAACTCGATATCCTGCATGTCTTTATAGTGCCGCTCGAGCATCTTATAGTCTTCAACGAGATCGGCGTATGCCTTCGGCATAACTTCCTCGAGAGTCTTGTGATGCTTATTGGATTCCATTTTCGAAGCATCGTTAATCGGCTGAGGTGTCCGGATACCGGCGACCACATCTTCGCCCTGGGCATTCACCAGGAACTCGCCGTAAAGCGCCTTTTCGCCCG
>JAKFFP010000285.1:0-2859 GCA_036675045.1 Bacteriovoracales bacterium
ATCGCCAGGATCTGAGTTTTCGCGGCGTACTTGATCAGGACAGTTGCATAATAGCTGAGTAGCAACAATTTCCTTTTTCTCCTGCGAAAACAGATTTCTGTTATCATTAAGCTATCGAAACTCCATTCAAAGTTTAGGAAGAACTATGAATAGCCGTGCCTTTACTACCAGTCTCATCCTCGCAGCTGTTGCGGTGCTTATGATTTACTCATACATCACCAGCCGTGAAACCGAACTCGTGAGCGAATACGGAAATCCAACTCCGGTTGTGGTTGCCAAAGAAGACATCAAAGAACTCGAAGTGATCGACGACAGAAAAGTAAAAATCGTCACCATTCCTGCAAAGTTTCAGATGCCCGGAAGATTTACCCGCGTGGAAGATCTTTACAACACCATCGCTGCGACTCCGATTAAAAAAGATGAACAGATCACTGCTCCACGCGTGACTTATCCGGGAGCACAATCGGGTCTTTCCCGTCAGATTTCCATAGGAAAAAGAGCTTATTCACTCCAGGTCACTGAGTCTCAATCTGTCTCGAGACTCCTGAAGCCCGGTGACCGGGTCGACATTCTTGCTATGGTGGACTACGCCGCCGGGAAGAAAGATAAAATCAAAATCAAAACCGTTCTTCAGGATGTGCTCATTCTTTCAACCGGGCTTTTTGTGACGAACACCGTTCCGGTGATCAACATGAAAGGTGATGGAAATGAATCGCGCCAGATGAAGCTCAATAACTACACCAATTACAACACGCTCACGCTTGAGCTGACTCCTTTCGAAGTTCAGAAAATGGTGTTCCTCGTTGCTGCTGGTTCCGGGATTTATCTTTCTCTCAGAAACAATGACGACAAAACTATCGAGCGCATAAGTGCGACTCGACTCTATGACGTCCTCGGTGAGGATGCTGCTGAGGCGAAATCTTATTTCGCCGAGCAGGCCGCACGCGAATCCGTCAGAAGGACCCAGGCCGGTGGCAGGTAGAGTTTCTTTTTTCATTCTCTCCATTTTCTTTTCGCTTACGTTGTGGGCGCAGGCACCTGCGACGCCCGCAGTCCCGGCCAGTGATGATTCCCTCGAAAAAAGAGATCTCGAAGTGGCCATTGGCATAACCGAGATTGTTAACGTTGGGTTTGTCTACAATGCGAAGTTAACCATTTCCCGACCCGAACTACTGAAGATAACCATGAGTCCTTTGAAGGGCGAAATGATTGTGGACGGAGTAAAGCCGGGAACAACTACCATCCTGATACGTAATGATGCCGATACCAAGAGAGTTCTCTATACCGTTATCGTTACGGCCACTGGTTCTTCAAGTGTCGTCTCTGAACTGCGTGAGCTCATTGGTGATGTGGAAGGTCTTCGCATTGTCATTAAAGGCGGCAAGATCGTGGTGGAAGGCGAGATCGTCGTTCCGGATGATATCGGGAGAGTTTCCAAGGTGCTTGTGAACTATCCGCAGGTACTCACCCTGATTGAACTTTCTCCCCAGACTCAAAGGGTAATCGCCCGAAAAATGAGTGATGAACTCGCAAAGAACAATCTTAAAGACGTAACCGTGAGAGTGGTAAATAAAACGTACTGGCTCGAAGGTGTCGTGAGTAACGAGGAAAAAAAGAAACTCGCACTCATTATTGCCAAAGCCTATCTTCCCCCGAAACTTCAGACACTCGCTCAATCGGGTGAAGGGCGTTTCGCCGCTCCGGAGCAGCCGGATATTCTCGACTTCATCGCAGTTAACGAAAAGAAAGAACCGCAGCCGGCGCCGAAGATGGTGAAGATCACTGCTCAGTTTATTGAGCTATCCAAGGATTACGGAAGGGTATTTGCTTTCAAGTGGGCGCCGCTCATGGGGGAAGATGCCAGCAGGATTTCTATCGGCCAGACGGCTTCAGGTAACGTAACAACTTCCGGCGGCTCTCTCAGCGCAACGATCTCCAATCTTTTTCCTAAACTGAAGGCCGCCAAGTCGGCCGGTTACGCCAGAGTCATCCAATCCGCGATGGTCGTAACTCAGAATGAAAAGCAGGCGAAAATTTCCAAGAGTACCAGTATTCCCTTTGCTGTAGGTACTGGAGAGACTCAACGTGCAACCAACGCGCAGATTGGGATCAATCTCAGCATTGAGCCAAGAATTCTCGAGCAGGAAAATATCCTGATGGCGATTAATCTGAGTGTCAGTCTCACTGCTGGAACGACCGGAGCTGGAAATCCGATCACAACGAATAATACAGTTGAAACAAATCTCATCGTTAAATCCAAAGAATCCGCAGTCATTGGTGGGGTGGTCCAGAGCACCTCGAGAACTGACTACGATAAGAATGATCCCGCACCCGGACAAGCTCAGGCGAATGGACAAACAGTTCCTCCGCTTTTCAGTCTCCTGCGTTCGAAAGACTACGCTACCAGTAAAAGCCAATACGTAATGTTCCTGACTCCGGAGATCATTGAGTCTGCCTCTGCGGCCACTGAGGAAGTCCGGAAAAAGTTCAGGAGAAGGCAGTAGTATGGCAGGACATATAATAAGTATTATCGGAGGTAAGGGAGGAGTGGGTAAGTCGCAGCTTGCGGCCAACCTGGCTTTTGCTTACGCCACTGAAATGCGCGCCAAGTTTATACGCAATGTTACCGGTACCGATAGCTGAAGCTCTGCGCCATGTGGACCATGGCTTCGTAGCACGCCGAGTCGCCGTGCGGATGGAACTTGCCGATGACGTCGCCGACGGTGCGCGCGGCCTTCTTCGGCTTCGAGGTCGCCGAGAGGCCGAGGTCGCTCATCGCATAGATGATGCGGCGCTGCACGGGCTTCAGACCGTCGCCGATATGCGGCAGCGCGCGATCGAGGATCACGTACATCGAGT
>JAKFFP010000368.1:0-16765 GCA_036675045.1 Bacteriovoracales bacterium
GTGAAAAAAGACCTGAAGACTCATAAGCATCGTTTTGCCCTTGGCTGGGACAGGGTCGAAGATCCAGCTAATACTCTTGCCGGAAAAGGTGCAGGGGAATTCACCTTCGGACATCTGGGGTTCACCGGACAATCGATCTGGATCGATCCCGATCGGAAGCTGGGCCACGTTATCCTTTCCAATGCCACTAAGCACGCCTGGTACAATAAACAGGGACTTAATGATATCCGCCGGGCCCTCGGTGAGAAGATCTGGGAATTGAAATAATTTCAGACTATCTCTTCCCGGTCTTTTTTTCGGTTACTATTTCCGCATGAAAACTTTTATTTTTGCTCTTTTACTGAGTTTCAATTCTTTTGCCGCCGTCACCATCATCAGTGACCTTGATGACACAATCAAGATAACCGATGCAGGCGATCTGGCGAACGCCACCTGGAATGGAATCTTCACTGAGAAGGTCTTCACCGGGATGCCGGAATTCCTTAAGTATGCCCGCAATTATACGGATTCTCTTCACGTAGTGAGCGCCGGCCCGAAACTCATTAAGCCAAGAATTCTCTCACTTCTTAAAAAACATAAGATTCAGCACAATGGAGTGCACCTTCGTAAAGTTACCAAGGAAGGAAAACTCGAGTTCAAAGTCAGGACCATCTCAGAAATCATGGATAAAAATCCCGGGGACATCATCCTCATGGGTGATGATGTTGATCTCGATCCGGAAGTATTCACAGAAGTTATGAAAAAACATTCTTCCAGAATTCTTGGAGTCTATGTCCACATGGTAAAAAACAGAAAGATTCCTGAAACCTTCACCCGGTATTGGACGAGCCTTGATCTTGCCCTGAAAGAAAACATGGCCGGTCGTATGGATAATGATGGTGTTTCAGGTATTGCTAAAAAAATGCTGAGTGAGACCAAGCTCTCAATGATTATCCCGAGATTTGCCCATTGCCCGACCGAGTCTGTGGTCTGGGAGTGGCAGCTTTCAACAATGTTCTCAGTTGAAGCGCTGGAACTTTCAAGCAAACTCAATGAGTTCTGCCTGCGCGGAAAGAAGAAATAATCTTTTTCGTGTCTAAAGTTTGAACAAATAAACACCTTTTTTCAATGGGGACCCAGAGGGTCCCTTATCTATTTATAATGGCGTCAGGAGAAACCATGAATTACCTGAATGTCGCATTACTGTTAATGATGTCTTTCACCATTCCCGCATATCACGTGAGTGACAGGACACCGGCTTCCGAGGAAAAGAAGAATCCGGTGGAAGATCTTTTCAAGAAGGCCCTCGAAGCTCGCGAAAGAGGTGACTATCAGGGAGCGCTTGATCTTCTGATTGAGGCCCAGCAAATTGATCCACTTAATCTTGATGTCGGCTTTTATATGGGACTCACCCAATATGATCTTGGAAAATTCGAAGAATCGATGCTCAAGCTTCAGGACGTTCTGATCAAAGCACCTTTGTATGTGGACGCGAAGATCATTCTTGGTCGTGTCTTTATTGCTCTTGGAAAACTTCCTCAATCCGAAAAGCTTCTTCGGGAAGCTATCGCCCAGAGTCCGGATTACATGGATGGCTACGATGCGCTTTCCTCCAATCTCCTGGCCCAGAAGAAAACGGAAGAAGCCATTTTCATCCTCGACCTTGGTCTTACGAAGAAGCCGGATGATGCCACTCTTCTGGTGAAGAAAGCAAAAATTTACTTCGTTACAAAAGATTATAAGAAGTCAGCCGAAGTAGCGCGTATCCTGACAGGTAACACTGATCTTTCCGGCCGCTATCAGGGCCATGTTCTCCTTGGTAAAATCGCCTTCACCGAAAATCCGATGAAGATCGAACTTGCGACCCCGGATCTCCTGGAAGCTATTGATCTCGAGCCGGTGGAAAGTGAAGCTCATCTCGTCCTCACCGATGTGTACGTTTCAATGTGGAAATTCAAAGAAGCAAGGTCCGTTCTGGAATCGGCACTAGATGTGGTCAAACACCGGGAGCAGATCGAAAAGAAACTAGCCGATGTGGCGGAGATAGAAAAAGGTACGCTCAGATTTTCTGTGAATGCCTCCTTTCACCAGTGGAACATAGAAGAGAGTCAGAAGCCCTGGAAAGATTTTTATCTCGATGCGGTCTGGAGAATCGACCCTTATAAGACTCTGGTCTTTGGTCTTGAGCGGTACAGCCGCGGCGGAGCTCATGACGAGTCTGTACGTGTTGAGTACGTCGAGAAAATTAATAAATGGGTTTATCTTTATGCTTCAGGGAAAATCACTATTGATCCCGATTTCCGGGAGAAGAATGCTTTAAAACTTGGATCGAACTTCGTCACGAATCCTCTTGCTGTCGGTTCCAGCGTATGGGTGGCGGAAGGCGAAACCAGATTATATGACACCGGAAGGGTTTATTTTCTGACTGCCGGAGTTGATCAGTACTTTGGAGATTCGGTTGTTATCAACGCCCGGGTTTTCCGGGTACTCACCGGTACTCAGGATTTTAATGCCTGGAGCGTGAAATCAACCTGGAGTCTAACTCCGAAAGTCGATATCTCTGCCAACTACGGGACGATGACTGAAGACATAAGCGGCCGACCAACTCGTGGTACAACCAAGGGCATCGGAGCCCAATACCGGATTAATGATCGGGTAGCTGTGACTGGCGGGTATCAGAGAGTTGAGAACGATATGTATCGCGCGAATCAGGTCAATGTTGGTGTGAGAGTAAAACTGGGACCAGTAAGATCGTCGCGTCCGGCAGCTCCTGCCAGGACATTCCGCGCGCCGGAGCCGAAGAAAAAAAGATTTTTCTTCTTCTAAGTGCGGGCCGCTTAAGTCAGGTATGGATTATTGAGCGAACCTCTCGGATTTAAATTTCATTCTCTTTGGTCACACAATCCTTTGCCCGTCTGTTAAAATAAACAGACCAGAAAAAGGATTTTCATGGACCTCAAAAACCTCATCTCGCAGGAAGACCTGATTGCATCCAGGCACAAAATAAAAAAAGTTTTCTTTTACCGAATCTGCGGAGCGGGCATGGGTCCAGCCGCCGTATTGGTAAAACAAGCAGGCTTTGACGTCGAGGGCGCTGATTCCGCATTTTATCCTCCGATGAGTACTTTTCTTGAGACAACCGGCATCCCACTTCACAAGCTGGAAGCAGTGACTCCGGAGTTTCTTAAAAAATACGATCTCATTGTTGTCGGTAACTCTGTCTCCGGAAAAGCTGAAGGCGCCCGGATGATTGAAAAAACCGGAGTTCCTTTTACTTCTTTTCCTTCTGCCCTGGGATCACTGGTGCTCAAGGATAAAAACGTTATCGGTATCTGCGGAACTCACGGGAAGACGACGACCACATATTTTCTCACTCAGCTCCTCGAAAACCTGGGACAGAACCCCGGCTATCTCGTGGGAGGAATCATTGAGGGCCGCGAGCCGGCGAAGCTCGGTGATAAGTATTTTGTGATTGAAGGTGATGAGTATGATTCTGCTTACTTTCACAAAATTTCGAAGTTCCGCCTGTATGAACTTAAGAACATGATACTCACTTCTCTCGAGTTTGATCACGCGGATATTTTTTCTTCAGTTGAAAAGATCGAGGATGAATTCCGGGCGGTTCTCCCGAACATGAAATCCACACTGATCTTCAATGCTGAATATCCTTCCGCGATGAAGCTTCATCGCGAATACTCACAAAATAGTCATCAAAAATGGTTCCTGTACGGAAAAGATGCCAAGACCGGCCCGCATGAAGTGAAGACTCACGAGAACGGATCCGATTTCAAAGTGGAATGGAAAGGGGAACGAATTCCTTTTTCTTCCAGTGTCGTCGGTGAACACAATGTTTTAAATCTCACGAGCTGTATTCTGTTTCTTCTCTCAGAGGGCTTTGAAGTTCCCCGCATTCAGAAAGCCGCCCGGGAAATCGGGATGGTGAAGCGCCGTCAGGAAGTAAGAGGCAAATACAAAGGCATGACTGTCATTGATGATTTCGCCCATCATCCACGTGCCATCACCGTTACGATGGATGCGATCCGCGCCCGCTTCCCCGGAAGAAAAGTCATCACGATTTTTGAGCCAATATCCGCAACTGCCAGAAGCTCCATTTTCCAGAATGAGTTCCGGGATTCACTGGCAGCATCCGACAAAGTCATCATAGCTAAGCCGGATCTTGCAACCACTGCTCTGAATGGAAATGATCTCGATGGTGAAAAGCTCTCTCGAGAAATTTCAGAGAAAGGCTCGCCCTCCGTTTGCGTGAAGGCCCTTCCGGATCTCCGCAAAGTGATGGATGAATTCGCTGAAGAGAATGCAGTGCTGTTAATATTGAGTAACCGGACCTGTCTGGGTCTCTGGGAGTCTGATTTTGTCCAGGCGCTTAAGGCTTAGTAGCGCCCTCCTGGGCGCGACACTTTCTTTTGTTTCCTGCGCGCACCCGATTCCCTGGGAAGGGAATATCAATACTCATGTGAAGACTTACATGAAAACTTTCGGAAAGTTCAGAAAGCAGATCTGTGTCCCCAAGGCTGAACAGAAGTTTGAACAGTTACTTCGTGCATATCGCGGACAGGGTTACTGGATACCGGAGCTGAAAGGCGACGTGGATGTAGGTTCCATCACCTCGATTCTCCCGGAAATAGAAAAGAAGATGAAATGGATCCAGGCCGAGAGGATAAAACTCGAAAAGTCGAAATTCCCGAAGCCAGCAGTCACTTCTTCCATCCGGGTTATTCTGGATCGCCTTTTGCAGCTCAAGAAAAGTGAGCTTCTGAAAGATGAGAATGCCAAGACACTCGCACGAAAAGAATCACTGAAGCTTCTTACATCTCTTCAGCATGAGTACTCGCGGCTCCTGAAGAAGCTTTCTTTCTTCGGCAACTATGCGTTTCCGGTCGATCACCTGAAAAACAGAAAAGTCTTTGATGAATACAAGGAAAGCGAGGAAGAGAGCTCCGTAAAAATTGCCAACTACACCTTCCTTTACCGGAAAACAGTTGAAGACGGTGCCTGGGATAAGAATCATAAATCTTCTGATATTTATCTCCGGACGACTCTCGATACCGTGGCGTTTGAAATTAAAGAGCACGGTTTTTATCTCTCCGAAGATGCCCGCTACGATCTGGAATACGTTCTTTCAAAGATTGAAAGTGAACTCGGGAAGGGGAAAACGTGGACGCTTGAGCGTCTGAAAGAATGGGAAGAGCGTACCAATAAGCTTTATGCTTTTTATAAGTCGTTGACCCAGCCTCAGAATCAAAAAGAGATTGAAGTCGCTGGCAAAAAGACAACTCCCAATCGTGAGCTGATCAAGGAACACAACAAGGCTACCCACGATCTCAAAGAATATGTTTATACCAAGCAAGCGGAAGTTTATGATTACTGGCTCCATCAACCGGAGCTTTCCCGCGCCGTATTTGTCATCGAAACGATTCTTCTGAATGAAGTAGGGGGCGTTGATGGCGAGGATGCCCTTGAAAGAATAGATGTCGCAAGGGTCGTAATGAACCGGCTGGATAAGCCGGAGTATCTTGCGATCGGAAAAAAAGAATTTCTCTACCCGTATCTGCAAAAAGAAGTCTCGGATAGCCAGTTAAAGAAAGAGCGCTGGTTGAACGCTTTGTTTAAGCAGGGAGAGTTCTCTTTCACTTATTACTACATGTCCGGAGTTCCGAAAATTTTCTGCCCGGATATGGCGCCGGGAGCGAGGAAGCTGCGGAAACAAAACATCGGAATCGCGCTCAGGGTGCTCAAGGAAAAAAATAACCCGCTCAAGGCCACCAGATATTTTTCCCGCTCAAGTATGATCGGAAGAATACATATGGACTCAGTCTGGGACGACTACGTTCCTTATCCTGAGAGAGCGGGTTTATTGGCCAAAGGACAGATCGCGCTTAAAAAAGCCTTCGCCGCCGGCGACTATACTTATTTATATTCCTTCGAAGATCCGGCTAAACAAAGATTTGAAGTCGTTCAAATCAACGGAGATATGTTCGCCATAGGAGAGGAAAAAGGTATAAAGCTCTTTTTCCACCATCGGAATCCGCACTACTTCCGCTACTTCACCAAAACCGAGAAATAAATCACATTTCCTTTTGAAAATCTGACGCGTCCACGGTATAAAAACCGCCATTAGTTTATTATTTGTTTAGACGATCCCTTTAGTTTGAGGAGCTTCACCATGTTGAAAGACTATATGTTCACTTCAGAATCTGTAACGGAAGGACATCCGGATAAGATTGCTGACCAGATTTCTGATGCCGTCCTCGATGCCATGCTGACCCAGGATCCAAAGTCCCGCGTCGCTTGCGAAACTCTGATTACAACTGGGCTCGTGGTTGTTGCCGGTGAAATCACAACTGGTGCCAACGTAAACGTGAACGACGTTGTTCGTCAGACCATCAAAAAAATCGGTTACGATCATTCTGATAAGGGCTTTGACTGCAATACTTGCGGAGTCACAGTCGCTCTCGGAAAACAGTCCCAGGATATCGCCATGGGTGTGAACGAAGGAGAAGGTAAGTTCCTTGACCAGGGTGCAGGTGACCAGGGCCTTATGTTCGGTTACGCGATCAATGAAACAGATACATATATGCCTCTCACCATTGATCTTTCCCACAAGCTTGCAAAAAAGCTTTCTGACGTTCGTCACAATGGACCTCTGAAAGATCTGCGCGCTGACGGTAAAACTCAGGTGACGGCTGAATATCGTGACGGAAAACTCTCTCGCATCGACGCCATCGTCGTGTCTACTCAGCACGCTGAGAGCATGACTCAGAAAATGATTGAAGAAGGTATTATGGAAGAGGTCATCAAGAAGACTGTTCCGTCTCACCTCATTGATAAAAACACTAAGTACTTCATCAATCCTACCGGCCGTTTTGTCATCGGCGGACCAATGGGAGATGCGGGTCTCACAGGTCGTAAGATCATCGTTGATACTTACGGTGGACATGGCGCCCACGGCGGCGGAGCTTTCTCAGGAAAAGATCCTTCGAAAGTTGACCGTTCAGCAGCCTATGCTGCCCGTCACATCGCAAAGAACGTCGTAGCTGCAGGTCTTGCTGACCGTGCGCTCGTCCAGGTGGCCTACGCCATTGGTGTGGCTAAGCCGATGTCTCTTCTCATTGATACCTTCGGTACTGCCAAGGTAGACGAGAAGAAGCTCACAAACGCGATTAATGAGCTCTTTGATATGCGTCCTAAGGCGATCATCCAGCGCCTCGATCTTCTCCGTCCGATCTATTCTGAAACTGCCGCTTACGGGCACTTCGGAAGAACCTCAACTAACGGGTTCACATGGGAAAGACTGGATATGGTCGATAAATTGAAAAGTATGTTCTAAACTAAAAGGGCCCCTTACGGGGCCCTTTTTATTTTAGGTAGCAAAAATGGTTGAACTCTACTTTCTTGTCCGACATATTCCCTGGTGGGCCGTGCCCCTCATCATTATGGGTGGAGAGTTCGCGTACTTTTTCTGGTTAAAAAAGAAAAAAAAGTCAGCTTACGCTTTTGTGATGATGGCATTCATTGGATTTCTCTCGATCAGTTTTTATGTCTG
This sequence comes from Bacteriovoracales bacterium, assembly GCA_036675045.1. Lineage (GTDB taxonomy): Bacteria > Bdellovibrionota > Bacteriovoracia > Bacteriovoracales > Bacteriovoracaceae > Peredibacter. The sequence continues at coordinate 7,544 of JAKFFP010000368.1, forward strand.
GGCCGGTGGCCCGAATAATGCGGTCAAGATCCTAAAAAAGATGCATCGCGACTATCAGTAGACAAATATTGTCTTACATTTGACACCCCCTACTTAAGTTCCCAATTTAGTTCATCTTTATTCAAGTCTGAAAATTGACACTCATTCCGCGCACGTCGTAAATTGGATTCTTCCCGGAGGACCTAATGGACGATCTGAATTTCCTTCATCAAACTTTTGATGGGACGACTCAAGACTTACCGCCCGTCATCATCGTCGAAGATGATAAGCTTCTCGGCCTTTCTATCCGCAAATATCTCGAACAGACACTCAAACTTAAGGTCGAGCTTTTCGAAAGTTCTGAAGACTGTCTGATGAACTTCGCCAAGAACCATCCAAAGGATGTTCCTTTCTGTCTGGTGACCGATATCTCCCTCGAGCAAGGCTCGGATGGCCTTCTTCTGATTGATATCCTGAAGGACAGGGGCTTTGAATTCGTCTCCATCGTGATGACAGGTTTTGCCTCTATCGAAACTGCCATTGCGGCCACTAAGAAAGGTGTATTCCACTATCTCACTAAGCCTTTCGATCTCGAGAACTTAAAGAAGCTCGTAACTCTCGCTCCCGAGACAAAACTTAAGGCCCAGCTTCCACGCGATCTCGCAATGGAGGGCGACGGTGTTTTCGCTGATGGCGGAAGGGCCCGCTCTCCCTCGAAACTGAAACTCGATCGTCCGACTGTCGAAGATCAATTTGAAGGCATGATCGGCCGCTCACGCATTATGAAAGATGTATTTGAGCGCATTTCACGTGTTGCAAAGACTGATTCAACAATTCTCATCACTGGTCCATCCGGAACCGGAAAAGAACTCGTCGCCAGCGCCATTCATCGCCTGTCGGCCCGTTCCACGAAGAATCGTATCACTGTTAATTGCGGTGCTATTCCTTCCGAGCTTCTGGAAAGTGAGCTCTTTGGTCATGTTAGAGGTGCCTTTACCGGTGCTATCTCAACCCGCAAGGGTCGCTTTGAGCTGGCTCAGGGCGGGACGATTTTCCTCGATGAGATCGGCGATATGCCGCTTCTTCTCCAGGTAAAACTCCTCCGCGTCCTCCAGGAAAGAATGATCGAGCCGGTTGGCTCAAACGAAGTCGTAACAATCGATACACGCGTGATCGCAGCTACTCACCGTGATCTTGAGAAATCTGTCGCTGACGGAAAATTCCGCGAGGATCTTTTCTATCGCCTGAACGTAATTCCTATCCGCATGCCGGCCCTGAAAGAACGTCGCGAGGATATCCCGCTTCTTATCTCACACTTCCTGGACCGCTTTGTTTCTGCTGACCGTTCTAATGAAATCAGCTTTGCTCCGCTTACGATGGATCTTCTCATGGGCTACGACTGGCCGGGGAACGTTCGTGAGCTTGAAAACGTTATCGAGCGCCTGGTAATCCTTCGCGGAGGAAATGAAATTCTTCCTGAGGATCTTCCGGCGAAGATTTTCCGCTCTAATCCTCTCGCCACTCATCAGTACAAGACTCTCTTCGAGCTTCCTGAACCGGGAGTCGATCTGAAGCAGATTCTTTCTGATATTGAAGATTCACTCATCATGCAGGCGATGAACCGCACGAGGGGAAATAAGAATCAGGCCTCGAAACTTCTCACTCTCAATCGAACGACCTTGATAGAGAAAATGAAAAAGAAAAATTTAGAACTATGAAGAAAAGGCCCCGATCAGGGGCCTTTTTTGTTAAGGCTCTGTGGGCCTGTTAAGGACCTGTAGAGCTTTTGTCAGGCTTCTCCCGACCCATTCCCTCTCATCCGATTTTCCCGTAAATCTCCTTTCACACAAACACATGGTCAATAAAGACCAAAGGAGATTTTATGAAACAAATTCTTATCGTCCTCGCTCTGGTGCTTTCTTCATTCGCTTCTGCGGAATCGATTCTTCTTCTCGAAACTCGTTACGACTCATCAACTGATTATCTTCCTGAGTTCCAGATGAACAAATCTCTCGGTCGCGCATGGGTGAACGTCGTGGAAGCGGTATACAACGGTGACAGCACTAACTACACAGACAATCGCGTGAAGATCCCCGGTATGTCTTATGTCGCTGCTGACAGATCAATCGTTATCGAAAGAAATGGCGAAGTGATCAAGTGTGCTGAGCTTTATAACAGAAGATTCATCCTGGATGGTGGAAACAGCATTCGGCTTACGGATCGTTGTTCATTCTCTCAGCAAAAAGTGAAAGTTCAGGTGGACAACGGTTACGAAGTTCGCACGGTGAAGATGATGCAGGTTTTTCTTAACGTTGAGTAATTGGAAAATTAAAAGGAAAAAATATGAAAATGATTATTCTTGCTCTCTTTATGTTTTCCGCTTTTGCCGCTTCGGCCGGAACTTCGACCAGAATTTTCGAAATCCGCGATTCACGTCACTCTGAGAAAGATGTCACTACGACTTATCGTGTGAACTCTGAGCTTGGTCGCGCATGGGTTGAGATCACTCTCGAAGACCACAGTTTCGATGACATTTCTTACGATCATCACCGCACCTTAGTGAATGGCCTAGCGCTTAATGCTGAGGGAACAGCGATCGTTTTCGATCAGGATGGTGCGCTGACTGAATGCGCGATCGTGACTCCCAAAGACGGTGTCTTCGGGCGCAAACTCATCATTCGTCCCACCGGGAACTGCACTTTTACTCCGAAGTTCACAAAGATTGACGTGGATAACGGTTTTGAAGTGCGGAAAGTCCGCATGCTTCAGATTTATCTGAACGTAGAGTAATCAGATAATACGGGGGACCGCGTGTCCCCCTTCTTTTTTGGTGTCGTTTCGAACCATCTTTTTGTAAGAATCCTTCTTCCATCGGTCCTAACTTACATGCGTCCCGCGGGCCAAAAAGCACCTTTGACGTGCCCTTCAGAGGGGAATAAGAATAAGAATATGGAAAAGTTTAAACTGAATCCGGTTCTTATTATCTGTTGTTTTATGCTGGGGCTTCTCCTGGTAAGCCTCAGATTCATTTCCATGTAATCGTTTTCAGGCCCTTTTATGCTTTCTGGCCTAAGCCAGGATTGATTTGATTGTAAAAAATGCCATTTGCTTCTTTAAATAGGTCGGTTGCGGTAGATATCGACCATCAAATTTTCCAATGGAGAAAACAATGAAAAAGTTATTTTTCGCCCTTTTGATTTCTACTTCAGCTCTCGCTGCTGAAGTTGTTGTTATGGACATCCCGGCACGCGACCTCAGAGGTGCTGACCGTGTAGATTCTAAGTTCGTTGTGAATGAAGAGCTTGGAACTGTTTCGGCCCGTATGGATGCTACTCAGACTGTTATGCAGTGTATGGGTCCAATGGGTGGATACTATCGCGGTGGATACTACCGTCCAGGTCCTTATGGACGTCCGTATAACCACTGTATGACTTATGTTCGCAACATCATGACAGTAACTGAAGAAGTTCCGGGAATGGTTGTTGAAGACAAAGTTGTAAGCCTTGATGGCGTTGTTTGCGGAAAGATGGGAATCTCACGCATTCTTAAAGTTCCTACTCTTTATCTCAATGGGAAATGTAAGCTCTCTGAAAAAATCGTAAGAGTGGACGGCGAGAGAAGACTCATCGTTAAAGTAACTACGAAGTAATTCCTGTTTCGATAAAAAAGAAAGGGCCGCTTGGGAGTCACACTCTTCTGCGGCCCTTTTTTATTTGTCCCGTTTCTCTGAGTTCTTGATTGATTCGCGGATGAAGTATTTGATGACCTTGTTTCTCTGAGCACCGCCCAGTAAGCCGCGCAGCTCTTCATGAAGTGAATCATCATAAATCATCGAGTTCATCGTTCCCGGACCTTTTTCAATCCGTGACATGATCCTTTCCATTGAGCCCATGCTCTTATTCACGCTGGATACCATTGATCCTAGACGGGCATCTTTCAGCTCTTTGGTGATCGCTTCGAGATTCGCCGAAGCCTTCTGAATGGATTCTGCCGTTGCTACGATGGTCTTGCCGTTTTCCATGCTGGTAAGAATGTTGTCGATTTTCATCATGATATTATTAGTGACGTCAGCGATGTTCTGACCTTTCTTCAACATCGCATCGAAACCAGCAGCATTCTCAGAGAAGAGAATGTCCTTTTCAGGATCAAATTTTCCGGCCTCTTTAGAGCCACCTTTGATTTCAAGAAACTTATCACCGACGAGGCCCGCGTTTGAAATTGAAACCGTTGTATCTTTCCGGACCCACTTCAATTCATTTTCCAGCATCGAAAAAATGATCTCAACTTCATCCTCACTCACGATCTCAATGGATTTCACTGTTCCCACGCGGATACCTTTAAGTTCCACATACGACCCTGGCTTCAGATTCGAGACATTGGAAACGCGCGCTTTGATTTCCGCTTTCGGGGCGAATAAAGCACTTTCTTTACCGATGCTCGCGACCATCACCATGAGGACCAGGGTCAGGAGACTGATAAAGGCCCCGACTTTCACGAGATTCTGTTTGTCTTTTTTGCGCGTTCTCATAAATTCCTTAGATCCCCGTCAGAAAGCTCTGAACAAACGGATCATCACTATTTTCGAATTCTTTAATTGTTCCGTAAAAACCGACTTTGCCCTGTTTTAGAATCACAACACGGTCACAGATCTTAAGTGCGGCCGGAATATCATGGGTCACGAAGATTCCGGAAAGACCCTTACTCTTGAATTTTTTCATCACATCGATCACCATCTCGACGTTAATCGGATCAAGACCGGCGGTAGGTTCGTCATAGAGAAGAATATCCGGATGGAGCGCCATCGAGCGGGCGAGACCCACGCGCTTCTGCATCCCACCGGAAAGATCACTCGGCATGAGATCGCGGGCATCGGCCATATTCACGACTTCGAGGATCTCCATGACCTGTGACTCGATTTCACTTTCTTTTAATCTCGTATGCTCAAACAGCGGATAGGCGACGTTCTCAAATACCGAGATGGAATCGAAGAGTGCTCCACTCTGAAAGGAATAGGAGATTTTGGTCCGAACTTTACAGAATTGTTTTTCAGATAATTGATCGATACGTGAGCCGCGGTAGACGATCTCGCCGTCATCAATGACATCAAGTCCGATGAGCGAGCGGAGAAGAACAGATTTACCTGTCCCTGAAGGACCGAGCAGCCCGAGGGTTTCGCCTTCTTTGAGAACAAAGCTCACCCCGCGGTGAACTTCCTTCCCCTCAAACGACTTAAATACATTTTTTACTTCAAGAATCTCATTCATATTTATTCAAAGAGAAGGATCAATGCCTTACTCAGGAAAAAGTCAGATATCAGAATAATAATGGAGGTTCTTACCACCACCCATTGCGCGGCCTTGCCCACATCCTGCGTTCCCTCTGATGTCTTGAATCCGCGGTAACAAGCGAGGAGTGCAATAACGAGGGCAAAGAAAAAACACTTGGCCATACTTCCGAAAACATCCACGATGGTGATGGTATTCAGGACCTTATTTATATAAAACCCGGCAGGCATGTTGAATTCGACCATGGCGATGATAAGTCCGCCCAGAATTCCCACGAAGCTCGATAGTGTTGCCAGAAGGGGTAACGAGATAACTGTCGCGAGAACTCTTGGTACAACGAGCACCCTTGTCGGTGAAGTTCCGAGTGCGCGAATCGCGTCTACCTGTTGCGTGACCTGCATGGCGCCGATTTCTGCCGACATGCCCGAGCCAATCCGGCCCGCGATAAGAAGCGATGTAAAGATGGGACAAATCTCTTTCACGAGTGAAAGCGAGACAATTGCAGGGACGTAAAGAGTTCCGCCGAATTTCGCCAGCCCATAACCGAACTGGAGAGTCATCACGAGGCCCGTAACGAAACCGATCACCAGAGTAATAGAGAGTGATCCCACACCCAGGTGAAGAATCTGTTCCAGGAGACGTCCGGTATAGAAAGGACGAGTGAACATTCCGTAGAGACTCTGCTGGAGAAGAAGGATAACTTCACCAGTCTGTTGGAACTGAGCTTTAACTGCGGAGATCATTCAAACTCCACGGCGGAGAGAAAACGATCAAAGAGAGAAGTATCTGATCCGAATTTTTCGGGAGTAATCGAGACAAAATCAAAGTAACAATTGTTCCTTCTGGTGTTGAGGAGCTGAAGTCCAACGGGAACTCCGTCAACCTTACCCTTTCCCCGGAGACGATAAGCTTCGCGATCCTGAAGGGTAGTGTAGGAGCCCTTTTCTGACTTGAATGTTCCTACGGATTTAAAAGTCTTATTTGCGAGATACTCCAGCGGCTGGTCCTGGAACTCGCCACAGAAACTATTCGAGAGAAGAATTCTTCCATCTTCGTTCTCATAGACGTAATCAGAACGCTCGTCCTTATTAAGTAACTTCCATCCGGCTTCTTCAAATTTGATTTTGTATTCCTTTCCCTTGGCGGAAGGCGGAGAACCACCTCCGAACATAATGGAGCAGGAACAAGCTAGGAGCATGAGAATAAGAACACGCATTTCGATGACCGTTTCAAGCAGGTAATAGTAAGTATAATTTTAAGTCATTGTTATCTTTTAGGTATGTCAAAAGCCCAACTGGCCTTTTTTGCCGGTAGGTAAAATAGTTCTTTGTGTCTGCAAAAATTCAGCTACACTCGAACTTAGGTAGGTAAAAATGGCCACACGGATGTGACCGCTACCAGGTAAAGACAGGAAGTCTTAACGAATGACAAACTTACTGGTCTCTCTGACAACTCTTTTCATTGCCAGCGCACTGTCCGCCGGCTCGGTCTTAGCTGACGTCATTAATCAGGAAACATTCAAGACTCATCTTCGCTGGAACCTCGTCGTTCCACGGGATCAACTGACCGTCGTTAAGCGTGAACAGACTCTCTATATAGAGACTCTGAATCTCCAGCTCTTTGAGCAACTCGCAGGCGATCTTGCGAGCTTGCAGGCGAATAATTCCTACATTCAGAGCATCTCCTATTCCAAAGATAATTTTCCTTCCCGGCCCGCCACAGTCAGCGTGAAGCTGAAAGACCCTTCGGTGGAGCTCTTCTCTTTCTATCGGGATGCTGACCGGAAATACATTCTCGACTTCTGGATTAACTCAGACCTCGTTTCTGAGAAGGGTCCATCAATGACTAAGCTTCAGCCACTTCCGGTCGAGCCGGTTGTTGTGAAAAAGAAAGTGGAACTTCCGACCAAGAATTCTCTTCTGACTGCCAAGAGCAAGCTCCTGACAAATGTAGAAGTAAAGAAGACTGACGAAACCCTGATGAATCCGGGCTACCACGATTTCCGATATGGTGCCTCTTTCATGTGGAACTACGGAGCGATGATCCCGTCACTGGAAAAAGACATCAATCTTGCCTCAAAAACTCCGGAGGCCCTCTTCGCTGTCCAGGACCGTACCAAGCTTGATGATCCGAAAGAAGCCCACATGCAACTCACGATCAATTTCTTCCGTGAAGCGAAGTGGGGACTCATGAACAAGTCCATTACTCTTTATGAAAAAAAGTATGGAACCCGTGATGCCAACTATGTAACCAACGAATACCTGAAGGCGAATGCTCTTCTTAAAGGTAATCTCGCGAAACCGAATCGCGGAATCACACAATCTGCAATGGTGATTCTTTCCAATATTAAGGACCTTACTTCGGATTACGAACTGAAGAGCTCGATCCTTCGCTATCTCATTCAGTACAACGTCGATCAGAAAGACTTCGTTCGCACTCTTGAGCTTTCGAAAGAGCTCTATGTTGAGGCCCGTGGAAACTTCGATCAGACGCTCGTGATCCAGTCTGCGCTGACAATCCTTCACTCACTTGCGGCACTTAAACAGCCGGAGAAGATCGAAGCATTTCTCTCAGAGACGGACAATAAGAAGCTCCAGTCGATTCTCCCTCCTCAGATGAGCATGGCCTATCTGACCTTCTCACTTCTCATGAAGGGCGAAACAAAGGAAATTCTCAAGCGCTATAAGGCAGTTGAGAAATCCCTCATGAAGCCGATACATCCGGCCATTTTGTTCAACGTGGGCGAAAGCTTTTTCCGTCACGCTGACTATGAAAATGCCATCAAGGCCTTCGATGAATTCGTTTCCGTTTATTCTTATGTAAGAGAAGCCCCTAATGCCCGCCTTCGTCTTGCTCTTTCTTATGAGCTGCTCGATCGTCCGGTTTCGGAAACTCTGGTTCTTTATAAGAATGCCATCGACCGCTCGACTGATCCGGCGATCCGTTACGAAGCAAAACTCCGTTACGTGGGCCTTCGGGTAGCGAGAAAAATCAAACCCGACGCTTCTGACTTCGAGACTGAAGTCTTCCTGGAGCAGTCTCCTGATGAATCAAAAACCCTGCGCCATGATCTCAAGAAACTTCTCTGGCTCGTACGTCTACGTATTTTTGTCGCCGGTAAAGATTATGACAAGGCCCTGGCTTACCTCACCGGAATTCCTCTCGATGCGCTTAAGCCCGCTGAAAGAAGAGTCTTCGAAGGTGACGGTGCTGAAATTGTTTTTGGCCTGATCCAGGAAGCATATCTTAAAGAAGACTACACGAAGGCCGTGAAGATCTGGGAAACCTACCGTCAGAAATACGAGCGGAAGGTAGCCTCGAATCTTTATCTTAACTTCGTGATCTGCGACTCATTCTTAAAACTCGGGATGTATAAGAGTTATGACCGCGCGCTGGCCTCTTTCAAGGAAGTTCAGAAGGCTGAACCTCGGACTTTCCCTCTGTGGGTGGACCGTACGAAGACCACGGACCTGGGCCAGATGATCGAAGAGCTCAATATCATCCGCCTGGTATCGGACCAGAAGTACACCGAGGCAAGTGACAAGCTGACCACTCTGCCGGTGTCACTCCGGGACTCGATAAATTATCCGTATTATGTGGGTCTTATTAAATTCAACCAGAAGGCCTATTCCGATGCCGTGGTGGAATTTGAGAAAGTCCTCGTAAGACAGAACCCTTCTAATGTCCTGACCCCCCGGCAGACCGCTGACCTTCTCATGGGTTACGTGGAATCTCTCTATCAGTTGAAGGACCAGGACCGCTTTAAAACCGTCGTAAAAGCGCTGTCCGATGATGTCTCGACATCAAAGTCGGCACCGATCTTGAATATCTCCGAGCGAATCAATTATCTCCTCATAGAAGCCTATGCGGGGGAGGGTTCACCCGAATGGAAGGAGATCGAAACTATGACAAATTCATTCAGAGAGAAATTTCAAAAATCCCCTTACACCGCACGTAT
>JAKFFP010000140.1:0-16580 GCA_036675045.1 Bacteriovoracales bacterium
GCGCAGTCCCGCCTCGGCCGCGGCGACACGACTTGCACTCATCGGGGCAACGCAGGGCGCCAAGCCCCTTTCCGGTCGAGCCATTTCCCTCAAGCCAGTAAAGTCCGGGTGTGAGCGAGCATTCCCTGCCTGCAATGACCATCATTGTCCGCGTCCGAGCAGTCTTCTGAGCCAGAAGAATAGTTCGAATCATCGTACGTTGGTGTCGAATAATCCTGAGTCTCATTCCCATAAGTCTCAGAACAGAAGTAGCGGTATTCTCCCATCTGAGAATTGAGACGGTCACGTTCCATTGAACACATATCGTATCCAGTGTTACATGTCTGATTCCAGTAAGTCTGAGCTACACGGTGATCATATTGATCAACGAGCTGATAGTTACAGTAATCAACCGGGCTGTAACGGTTTCTGTAACCGTTGTACACATAGTAAGGATAATTATCGATAGTCCAGTAACCGTTGTTATATCCAGCTGCCGGGAAGAAGATCCAGTGAGCATAGATGTAGTTCGGATACGATCTATAGACATATGAATACCAGTCATATGAACGGTACCAACGGGTACTGTGCATGTACGGATATCTGTATGGAGCATGATAGTAGTGAGTGTATCTTACCGGCGAATAGCCGTATGGACGGTGATAGTAACGAGTCCCGTAGTGAGTGCGGATCGGGCGGTAAGTTGTTACCGGACGACGAACGACACGGCCATAAGTCTGGCCTGGGCGATTGTAACGGTTACCAGGTACACGATAGGTCGGCGTACGTGGTGGATTGTAACGTGGGCCAGTTGGATTAGGACGTCTAACAACCGGACCACGAGGAACCGGACGATTAGGAGTCGGATTATAACGAGGTCCACGCGGAGTTGTTGGCGTTGGGCGAGTAACAACAGGACCTGGAGTCGGACGGTTCGGACGAGTAACTACCGGACCTGGTGTTGGACGGCTAGGAGTTGGATTATAACGTGGTCCACGCGGAGTAGTTGGCGTTGGACGAGTCACTACCGGCCCTTGTGATGGACGCGTTGATCCACCTGGGTTCGGATTATATCTTGGCCCACGAGAAGGCGTGCTTCCTGAACTAGGCCTTGGACGAGACACACTTCCTGAAGAAGATGGTCTCGACGGCGCTGGACGTGAAGGAGAAGAAGATGATCCTCCTCTGCTCGGATTGTAACGTGGCCCGCGAGTTTGTGCTTCAACGTCTTGCTGAACGACAATCGTCGATAGCAATACTAAAGCTGCAGTTAAAAATTTCATTACGTCTCTCCGTTTGAATGAGAAGTGTTTCAATCCTTCAGTCATATCGAGAGTGAAGGGCTATTCAAACGACTTTTTACTTACATGATTTACAGGATGAAAAGAGGAGTTAAGTTCTCGATAGTATTGATAAATAAACGAGTAAACGCTTTATCAATGGATGGGAATAACTTCGCGTAATGATAGAGGTATCAGAATGCACCTGGAATTCGGAGTCACAATGACACTGAATCCTTCAGAATACCTATAGAAAAAATTCCAAACACACTGGTCGGCTGGCGACCAGTGTGAGTGCTTCTTATTTTGAAATGTCGTTCTTGTTGGCTTTTTCCGGAGTAGCGTTCGCGTTTTCATCAAAGAGTCTTCTCATACCACTTCTCTGATAACGATTAGTGAGAATCTGAAAAATGTTTGAATCTGATTTTGTAATATCATTTTGTCCGTAGTTCAGATCCTGGGCCATGGCTTCTGCGAGTTGATTATCAGTTGGAGCGATAGCATCTGGCGTTCCGAGACTAAAGCCTTCGATATCTCCTGGATTTGAATTCCCCGGTTGTGCCATAGCAGGGGAGCCTTTGATTTGCTCAAAATCTCGTGTGCCACCAAGTTCTTTCTCCAGGGCACTGGCAGCGTCGGCTGCACTCATATTCATAGGTAGTGAAGATGAGCTGCTCGCAAGGGGAGAAGGCGCTCCAGCGCCAGCTGTCATAATGCTCTTCTCGAAGTCTTGCGCGAGCTTCTTCCGCTTGTTTGGATTCAGCTTCATTTTATCTGCTAGTTTATTTCTTTGATCCAGCAATCGGGCAGCACCACTTAGAAGTGCAGCTCCATTGATACTTCCTGCTCCGATCTGGCCATTGGCAAGATCGTTCAATGGCTTCATTCCATTAGAAGCGACACTGATCGCCCCTAATCCAAGATTGCCCATCGAAGGAATTGCATTCAAACAATTCTTGCTCGCTTTACATGCACACGCTTCATCCGGTGCACCTGAAGCCGAGATACATACACGTTGATTCGAGAAATCGAGAGAATTATAATCGCTTGGCCCGGCAAGTGTCTGACCAGTCCAGAGTTGCTGACAGACTTGTGAATTGGATCGGGCAGAATTTCTTTGTCCGCCTTCTGTATAGCAATAACAATTCGCATTCGCTGAAACACTTCTTTCTTCTTCAGTACAGCTGATAGCCCCGACAGAATTATTGAAGTCTTCTTTCATCTTTCTTAAGAACTCAGCGCGATTTGCTGCGACCTTCGCTTGCTTTTTAGCATGCATCCACATCATTGCTGATAAACCAGCCAGAACACCGCCAATGATTGCTCTACCAGTGGGAGAATTTAATTTCCCCAAAATTCCGGTAAGTGGATCACCTGCATGAGCTTCTGGGAAAATTCTAAATTCACTTTTCATACCCTGATAAATATCTTTGAGATAACTCATGAGAATACTCTGAGTCTGCTTGTCTGAGTTAGTAAAAGTCTCTTTATACGACTCGTACTCCTCGAGAGAGGCACATGACTTTTTTGTAGAGATGAGTGTTTGAGCATTTAGAAACAGAGATTCTAAATTATGAGAATGTTCAATATTGTATATAGTTTGGGAAACGATCTTATAGTCATTTACTTGGATTGAGTTGAATGACCGCGGACCGATAAAATCTGCTGGGGGATCTTGAATAGGGGCAGGTTCGACGGGAGCTGGAGTTTCAGTGGAAGCACTTTGAGTACAACCACCATTTTCAGTTGTACCCGTTCCTGTCAGGGCTAAGACAGCAGCAGCAGCAAAGGCCAATGTTGAAGCCGCATAGAATCCGGCTTTCATCTTCGCCGAGCTTTGCATACAATCTTCAGCTTTTGCCAGCATTTCGAATGCTTCACTTTGGTCCTGGGACATACTAACTTTTGTTACACCTGAAGAAGTTTGCTCAGTAGTTGCTGCTTTGTTTTTCTCCCAGTCTTCACGAATCTTTTTTAAGCAGGATTTATGCTTTTTATCTGCCATGAAATTTCCGGCGGTAAATGCAATACCTCCGGCGATCATGGCGATACCCGAAGGATTCAAACATTTCGTGTTTTTAAAAGCTCCCATGACAACTGTTAGTGGTCCTGCGATAGCCGCTATCTTGCCCGCAGTACCGATCAAGCCACCTTTATTCGCAACCGCTTCCGGAATTTTTCCTTCAGCCTCAGCTTCTTTGAGTTTTTCTTCCGCAATCCGCTTATAGCATTCTTTATCGCCGTTACAGCTTGCAGTGGCATTGATGATTTCTGCCTGCTGATCCGAAGTGATACATCGATTGAGTGTGGAATCCATCACGAGTCCGGCGGGACAAGTCTCCTGCGCATTCGCCAAACCCAGCAAGAAGATTCTCGTTCCAGGAAAGTGAGGCCCGATGATGAGCTCCAGGCAGAGGATGAGATTCATGATTCCAAAAAGTCTTTTCATAAAGGCCTCGTGATAATTGTCTTTAAGTTATTATAATCGCTAACCTTTTTTCCCGAGAGTGCGCAGACTTTTCCGCAAGGGCCAGCTCTGATCTTTGTCAATAAAATCAGCTGGTTAAGTGCTTAAAAACTCGTTCTCATCCCATTCTCCCCAAGCTAGGATGTTGACCTAAAAGGTTGGCAGAAATGAAATATCTGGCATTGGCGCTCTCGTTCCTGATGACATCCGCCCTCTGGGCCGCTCCTGAGCTCATGGTGGGGGATATCCTGCTTCAGCCGACTGATTGCTGGTCTTGCAACCTGATCGAAGCAGAAGAGGAGACCATTTATTCTCATATTGGGATTGTGATTTCCGCAAAACCACTTCTGATTGCTGATTCAAACGGGAAAGTTAAAAAGCAAACGCTTGAAGCATTTAATTCGATTACTGAGAAAGGTCAGCAGATCCGGGTTCTGAGATTTCAGAACGAAAAGATTGTCGACGAGCTCCAAGATAAATCAGAATCGTTTCTTCAACTTTTCAACGAAGAGTTTGAAGGGCTTCCGTACGACAAAGAATTTCTCTGGAATAATTTTGACGAAAATGGTGTCCAGAAGCTCTACTGTTCAGAGATGATCGCAAAGCTCCTTCAGGCATTTCTTGGTATTGACCCGATCATTAAGCGCATGCATTTCAGTAAATATCCAGAGCAGTGGGCGCGCTACTTCCGGGGTGAGCCACCTGTCGGGAAATGGGGAAATGCTCCGGCCGATTTTGAAAGATCCGATTGGTTCCATGTGGTAGGAGACCTATGAAGCTTTGGCTCGAGAAACGGCACCTTGATCTCAAAGTAAACTGGAAGCTTTCACGAAATCAAACGACCTATAAAGAAAACTTCATCGTTAATCTTCATACAATGTCGGGTGATTTTCGCTCGGAAATTGCTCCTAATATCAGATACGGGGAAACTCCCGAGCTGATTGAAAAACAATTCAATGACTGGTTTGCCAATAATGACATTACGAAGATTTCAAATCTCGCGATGCTGAATGCGGATCTCGACACGATGAAACTTTTCCATTCCCTACGCTTTGGACTGGAATCAGTCTTCATTAGTTACTTCGCAAAGAAGAGTGTGCAGTCGATCTCCGATTTCCTCGGCCTTCCTGCGCCTAAAACCGTTTCCACATCTTTCTCCATGCCGATTATCCCGGTGGGGGAAATCGAAGATTATCTCAACCCGCTTTCTCGCTTTCAGTCTCTGAAAATTAAAGTGAACGCTGAGACCGGCGAAGAGATGTTGAAAGAAATAAAGAAGCATACTTCGGCCAGGCTCAGAGTCGATGCCAATGAAGGCTGGAAGGATCTTGATTCCTTCATGCGTTTTCAGGAAACACTTTCGGGAATGAACATCGAGCTCATTGAGCAGCCATTTTCATCGACTATGTCTGCCGAGTATCGTGAATTGAAAAAGAAAACTCCTTACAAACTTCTCGCGGACGAATCGATCGAAGACGTCGGCGATTTCTCAGAGCTCGCGAAACAGTTTCACGCCGTTAACATCAAGCTCATGAAGACCGGATCGCTCATTGTCGCACGTGATCTTCTCAAAGAAGCCAAAAAGCACAATCTGGAAGCGATGATGGGTTGTATGATCGAAACGACCATCGGGATTTCTTACGGAATGCTTTTTACGGGAATGGTGGAGTACGTGGATCTGGACGGGTTCTTGCTGGTGAAAGATGAACCCTTCCATCTCGTTACCGAGAAAGAAGGGCTCCTAAGTCTTAACTGATTAGTGGTGACCCTGGCCGTGCTGACCGTGGGCGTGGCCGTGGCTCATTTCTTCAGCAGTCGCCGGACGAACACCAACGATCTCCACATCAAAGAAAAGATCTTTGCCGGCCATCGGATGATTTCCATCAACAGTAACTTCATCTGAATCAATTGCCATGATTGTGAAAACTGGAGATCCAGCATCATTGTTCACCTGGAACTGATCGCCAACAGTAAGAGTTGCTCCCGGAGGGAACTGAGTCTTCTTAACTTTTACTACGAGGTCAGAATTAACTTCGCCGTAAGCGTCAGCAGCTTTCACTTCGATCTTTCTCTTATCGCCAACATTCATGAGCGAGATAACTTTTTCAAGCCCAGGAATGATCTGATGACTGTTCTCTAAAAAGAAAAGGGGCTCATCACCGATTGAGGAATCGAGTACGGTTCCTGCTTTGTCAGTGAGTGTGTAATGGAAACCGATAACTCTTTTCGTCATAACTCTCTCCATGGGGGTCAGATTTTTCTGACTATTGATAAACAAAGTTCTCTATTAATTGCCATAGCTTCTATCTCGCCTGCCGTGAGTTTGGCAAACGTATCGGCCACGATCCTGAAAGAAGAAAGATCAGTGTTAAATCGTTTTTCAAGTGCCAGGGGAACATTGAAAGTTGCGATGAAATCGGACCAAAATTTTTCTTCCACTGCAGCAAGTGCGACATAATTCGCATCTTTACAGCGGTAAAGACAATAACATGGGTACGCGCCGTTATGCAGGAATTTCGTTCGTTTCTCATCTCTCAATTTTTTTGACCAAAAAGGATGGAAAATTGAGTCAGCTGTATCGTGCAGGTAACTTACTGTTTTGACGACCGTGTTTGTTTTTTGTGAAGTAATGATATTAGCGAGCATTTGTGTGGCAACCTGCTGTCCAAAAGCTATTCCTGCCACTGGTAAAAACGGAGGTGGAACAATGTCATCGGTCTCATGAGCAATATGTAAGGAGAGATAGCCACTGATCGCAAGCGCATTGAGATCGTGCATGGCCTTGTTGTGCGTGGAAGATGCTTCGAGCTCAACCACGGCAAGCTTTCCAGAAAAGTTATCCAGTCCCAGATTCGATTTAAGTTTAGGTGAAAGCGAAAGTAGTATTCCGTCCGCATCCTTCACTATTTCAGAGATCTTGTTTTTTATATCGGGTGATTTGAAATCAAGCCTGACGATTTTTTTCGAACCATTAAGCTCTTCGTACCAGTCCTCAAAACTTTGGTCGAATTCCGAGAACATTCCTGAAAGGAACGGATCGCGATGCTTTTCATCTTCTACCTTGATAACTTCTGCACCCAGATCGTGAAGGATCTTTCCTGCCAGAGGTCCCGGAAGACGATGAGTAAGATCGATGATCTTTAGACCCTTAAGCATCTTTTTCTTCTCTTACCTTAAAAATCGTCTTGAACTGTTCAAAACCTTTTCCAGTTGCCTCGCACGCTTCACGGGTGCAGATCTGGTAAGAGTCATCCTTGCGATCATGATAATCCATCACAAAGCGTGAGAAGAAATGAGTCCGCATTTCCTGAAACTCGGCCATCTCATTCCATTCCATAGGGACTTCTATCTTCCGGTAAATATCCTGCGGATAGGTAAAGGCCTTGAGACCTTCTCCGTGCCCGAGTGGGGAAGTGAGGGTGAACTGAACCATATCCTGGAATCTTTCACCGAAGATCACTTCTGGTTTAAAGTCCGGACGGAAGACAGAAAGACGAGAAAGAAGAATGGAAAGTGTCATGACCGGCGAACGATAAGACTGGTCATAAAGGGGAGCACGTTGCCGTTCAAAGGGGCCGGTCGCAAGGGCGGTCTGATAGAGCTCACCGTTTTCCATGAATTGCTTCAACGTGAAGTCTACTGACTCAATAGCATTTGTCTTAAAGATCTGATTGCCGGTGATTTCATAGAGCCGCAACTGTGACTCAGCGAAGTTCACATAGTCTTCGAGATAGATGGGTTGTTTATCAAGTGTGGTCGAGTGGCGGATGAGGTGTCTTCCGTCGCGTTCCACGAGGAAAGTCTTAAGGCATCCCTCGATCGTTGGCTGCACTAGAGAGAACGCTTCATTCTGAATGACATCGATCTGGCAGTACTGAACCACATCAATGAGCGCCGAGATGAGCATGAAGTTCCAGCTCGCAAGACCCTTCCTGTCAGTCGCCGGCGGCATACGATATTTTCTTAATTCCAGCAGACGACGTCGGATCTCACGAACTTCCTGCCAGCCGTCCTGCAGGTAGTATTCATTTTTAAGTTCAGGATTAAGCGAAATAACATTGAGGCCGTGATCAAAGTTACCTTTGTCGGTGATCTGGAAAACATTCAGGTAATAATCAAGTTTCGCCCGCTGGGCTTCAGGTGCTTCCTTAAAACTTTCCACGAATTCTTCTTTGGAGAACGTGAAGTATAAACCTTCCATCCCTTCAGAATCGGCGTCCTGGGCGCTGAAGAAATATCCTGAGTCATCCACCATCTCAGTGCGAAGGTAATCGATGGTCTGTAGGATTCCGTCGTAGATAATGGGGGCCGGATAAAACTGAGAGACTTTCGCGAGGACTTTCAGAAGCCCTGCCTGGTCGTAGAGCATCTTTTCAAAATGCGGTACCATGAACTTTGCATCGGTAGAGTAGCGGTGAATCCCACCTTTCACGTGATCGTACATTCCGCCCATGAGCATTCTTTCGACAGATTCAGCAATGTGCTTTCCCAGTTCCTGAGGGATCATTCCTTCGAGAATCTGCTCGGCTGCCCACTCATAGAATGGAAAGTGAGGAAACTTCGGAGGCTCACCATAACCGCCGTTTTTTGCATCAGCGAAATTCTTGAGAGCGTTCATAATTGCCGACGGAGGAGGAAAGTGACCCTGGAACTGAATTTTCTTTTCCAGCTTATTGGGAGAATTGATTTCCTTCACCAGGTTTTCTGCACTTTCCCTGATCTGATCCGGACTGTTCTTATATAAGTCAGAAATGTGCTTCAGAATTTCCATGAAACTCGGTAGTCCCTGGCGCCCGACTTTAGGGAAATACGTTCCTGCAAAGAATGGTTTTCCATCCGGGGTAAGGAAGACAGTAAGTGGCCACCCTCCACGCCCGGTCATGATGGAACATGCCTGCTGGAAGTAGTTATCGACGTCAGGGAATTCTTCGCGATCGACCTTAATTGAGACGAAGTGCTCATTCAGGTACTTAGCAGTAGTCTCATCTTCGAACGATTCGTGGGCCATGACATGGCACCAGTGACAGGAAGAATAGCCAATAGACACAAATATGAGCTTATTTAGCTCTCTAGCAGTTCCGAGCGCTTGATCATTATAAGGCCACCAATGCACAGGATTTTCAGCGTGTTGCTTGAGGTAGAGAGAAGACTCCAAAGATAATTTATTTTCACTCATAAAACCCCGGATTTTGGTGTGCGGCAGGACGGTGGTATTTTTTACGTATCAATCTTCAATGGTTTATCCCAGCTTGGTCAAGGTAATTTGCCAACTCAAGACTGTGCGGGATATAAGCGAGGCTATGATGGAACCGATGACCGGAGAAGCAAGCGTCCTTGAGAATCTTGCTGTAACGGCTGAAGAAGCGCCTAAAAAATCTTTTTTTAGTCATTTCTTCTCCAACTATAAAATACCGTTCTTTTCCCTGATCCTTTTTAGCTCATTTGCTATGCGGGCCCTCTATCCTGAAACCTTTTCTTTTGGTTTTAAGCGTCAGAAAAGTTATCGCTTTAAAAGCGACAGCTTAGGATTCTTTATTGGGGATATCAGCTTCTTTGCTAATAATTCCTATGAAGAAGCTGAAGCCGAAATGGTTTCCCTTTTTCCCGAAAAGCTCCAAAAGAAAGTGAAACGTGTCATTCGTCCTGTTCTCATCCTTTGCGAAAAGCACCAGCTTGATCCTTTCTGGGTTCTTTCGATGATGTGGACTGAATCTCACTTTAAGCACGAGGCCCTTTCCAAGAAAGGCGCCCGCGGACTTATGCAGATCATGCCGCAGACTTATATGGAAACCCTGGCCCATATGCGGGCAAAAGGGATCTTCCTGGAATCTGACCGTGGTGAAGATTATCTCCGTTATCACTATGCCCAGCCTTTTTATGACATGGGCTACTCAAAGCTCGTTTCCAAACTCAGAAATCTCGAAGTGGGGATCTTCTATCTGAAGGGTCTTCTGGAGACATTCAATAACAACCATCATTACGCCACAGTCGCGTACAACATGGGGCCTTATTGGACGAAGAGTCAGCTTCGGAATAACTTGCCAGTTGGTAAGAGTAATCATTACCTTAATAAGGTATTGAAAAATTATTACCAAATTACCAAGACACTGAGCCAGAATTCCAATGTCACCTTCATCCCGCGCATCTGAACTTGATCAACTGAGGGAAGCTCTCCTTCAGTCGAACTCCGAGTTTTTCTTCAATCTCTCTGAAAGAAGAAAGCTTTGTATCGCCATTCAGGAGATGAAGGGAGCTACCGGACGTTTCTCTCACTACGACCCTGAGCGGGAGAAGATTGTCTTCACGCATTTTAAAACCCAGCTCGCAGCTCTATCTCTTCGTGAACTTCTCGCATTCTCTCTAGTCATGGAAGATCACGCTCTCGCCATGGCACCCGGTTCATATCCCAACTGGTCACAACGTTATCACCTGAGTTCAACGCCGAAAGAACTCCACGAAATGATCAACCCCCTCTTGCTCAAAATTTCACATCCAGACATCTTCGGACGTCTTGAGCTGACAGCGGAATTCCATTTTTTGAAAGATCTCTGATTGCCACTGCCTCTCTCCCAACCTATTATTTTCACCTATGAGTAAGGATCAGGTCATTGCCCTGGATGGTCCGTCTGGCAGCGGGAAATCAACTGTTGCGAAGATGGTCGCTGAAAAATTAGGCCTTATTTACATCGATACCGGATCTATGTTCCGGGCAGCCGCTTATGCTCTTCAACATACAGGTATAGATTTCTCAAAATCGAAGCTCGAACCTGCCGAAGATGATCTGATTAAACGTTTTTTTCGGGACCATCGTTTTCAATATGCACCCGAGGCCGGCGTCCTGATTCAGCTCGATAATCTGAATCTGACTGACGTCATTCGTGAGCATCATGTTTCTCGGCTCGCATCACAAATTTCAAAATTCAAAGTCATCCGCGATTTCCTGGCTGACTGGCAAAGAACGATCGTAAAAGACCGTCCATCCATTCTGGATGGCAGAGATATCGGGACTGTAATTTTTCCCAATGCGATACTGAAGGTGTTTCTGACGGCATCTCCGGAAGAGCGGGCGAATCGCCGCCTCGATGAGCTGAAAGAACGCGGACAAACTGATCTCGATTACAAAACCGTACTTACTGATATTAAAGAAAGAGACCATGAGGATATGACTCGTGAAATCGCTCCGCTGAAAAAAGCTGCTGATGGAATCGAGCTGGATTCAACCGGGAAAACCATCCCGCAAATCGTGGATGAGATTATTGGTCATTGGAATAAAAGAAGAGAACAATCATGATTCTGACTCTGGAAAAATTTAACGAAATCATTTCTCATTTCCCGACTCTAAAACCCATATTGGTTGTAGGTGATCTTGGTATCGATAAATACACATATGGTGAAGTGAAGAGAATTTCTCCTGAAGCTCCCGTTCCAGTCCTCGAGGTATCGAAAGAATGGCACAAGCTTGGTCTGGCCGCAAACGTCTCTGATAACCTCAAAAGTCTGGAAGTCGCTTCCACACTTTGTGGAGTGATCGGTGATGATAGCCGCGCCAATCTGGTGGAACATCTCCTGGAAGAAAGACAGCTCAAAACATGGGGTCTGGTAAGAGATTCTTCCCGACATACGACATATAAAGAAAGAGTGACGACCTCGACTCAGCAAATTTGCCGGGTGGATTACGAGACGAAAGATTCTATCGATGAAGAAACTAACAGAAGAGTTGCTTCACGCATCCAGGATTTCTCTGAGAACCATTCTGGCGTGATCATTGAAGATTATGGCAAAGGTCTCTTTAGTGAAAATCTCTGCCAGAAAATTATCAAAGACTTTAAATCAAAAAATCTCATGATTGCGATCGATCCGTCCCGGTCGACTCCACCTGCGTGGTACAAGGGGGCAACACTCCTTAAGCCCAACCGGCTTGAAGCTAACAACATGGTGGAAGCTCTGGGATATTTCAAAGAAAGAAAGCTCGAAACCATTGCCCAGGTACTTGCTGATAAACTGAGTCTTGAAAAAGTGATCATCACACTTGGTCCGGATGGGATGGCGATGCTTGATACACAGCTCGACGACAAACTGAGAATCATTCCAACTGCCGCCAGCGAGGTCTTTGATGTTTCCGGTGCCGGTGATACCGCTATTGCGGCCATCGCGTCTTCGCTCATGTCCGGGGCAAGTCTCGAAGAAGCAGCATGGGTAGGTAACTGTGCGGCCGGTGTCGTCGTGAGAAAGCGCGGTACGGCCCTGTGCTCGCTGGAAGAGCTTCGGGAGTACTTCCAGAACCTCCGCAAAATCATGAAATAATGCTGAAGACACTTCCGACGCCACCAGGTCTTATTTTCGGAAGCTTTCTTTATCGCTCAGATCTTCACACTCAGAACGATCTTTTGAAACTCTGGTCTCATCTTTATGGTGAATCCGAATTCATGGTCCCTGAATTCAATCCCCTGGTTGATTATTACACCAGAGAGATGGCAGGGGAGCTGGACCGCTTCCTCGTTATTTCGCACAAGCCGTTCCCGAGGTCCGAACTCCTTGAAGGAAAACTGAAAAGTCTGGAGTGGGAAAACACTTTCGTCAAAGACGGGAAGCGCATGGTGAATGTTGATATCGGCTTCCTGTCGCTGGAAAATTTCCTGCTTGCTACCACCAAAAACTATTCGCACCGGATTTTTATCGGTCAGGATATCTTTGCTGACCTCACTTTTGAGTTCAAACAAAGTCAGTTCCGGCCACTACCGTGGACCTATCCCGACTATCAGGATCCCGCAAAGATTGCTTTCTTGACCTCGGCCCGGAATCGACTCCTCGCATCTTTTCTTCCCATGACGTAACCTCCCTGATAACCTTTTCCCTAAATTTCTCAAGGGATAGTCATGCAGGTACTCAATACACTTCTTCAGAATTTTACGTCCGAGCTTTCTAATGTTCAGAAAGTCGCTGATCTCCTTAACCTCAAGGCCAAGTACATCGGTAAACAAGGTCCATTGTCTGATGTGATGAAAAACCTCAAGGACGCGACACCTGAGGAAAGAAAAACGATTGGCGCCAAGGCCAACGAAGTTAAGGGTGCCATTGAAGAGCTCGTATCCAAGAAAATGCTCGAACTCGAAGTTCAGGAAATTAACGAGAATCTCGCCAAGGATAAAATTGATATCTCCCTCACTGATTCAGTCCTTGAAAAAGGTCTTCAGGCCGCGGGTTATCATCCGGTAACGATTATCCAGAAAGAAATCGAAGATATTTTCATCTCTATGGGTTTTGAAGTCCTTGATGGCCCCCATATCGAGGATGATTATCATAATTTCGAAGCGCTCAACATTCCGGATACCCATCCGGCGCGCGACATGCAGGATACATTCTGGTTCGCCGATAAGAAGCATCTTCTGAGGACTCACACATCCACGATCCAGGTAAGAGGCATGAAAACCAGAAAGCCTCCTTTCCGTTTCGTCGGTCCGGGGAAAGTTTTCCGCTGTGAAAGAACCGATGCTTCCCACGAGATGGTTTTCCATCAGCTCGAAGGAATGATGGTGGGTGAGGATGTTTCCGTGGGGAACCTTATCTACTTTATGAAGACCCTTCTCACCGAAATCTTTAAGCGTGAAGTTGAAGTGCGCCTTCGTCCGGGCTTTTTCCCATTCGTTGAGCCTGGCTTCGAGCTTGATATCAAGTGTCTCATCTGTTCAGGGAAAGGCTGCTCCGTCTGTAAACAAGTCGGATGGGTGGAGCTTCTTCCATGCGGAATGGTTCACCCGAACGTCCTTCGTCACGGTGGCATTGATCCGGAAAAGCACTCAGGCTTTGCCTTTGGTCTTGGTCTCGATCGCCTCGTGATGATGAGATACGGAATCGATGATATCCGACATCTTCACGGTGCTGACCTTCGCTTTAATTCTCAATTCAAATCATTCTAGGAAACATATGCTTATTTCACTTAACTGGATCAAAGACTTTGTAGATATTCCGGCGATGCCGCCGAAGGAACTCGCTTCTAAGTTCACCCTCGCCACTGCCGAAGTGGAAGATGTGATCGTAAAAGGCGAAGCTCTTCGTCCGGTTACTGTGGTTGAGATCAAATCTCTTAAGCCGCATCCGGATTCAGATAAGCTGAACCTTGTGACTTTCGATGTCGGTAACGGCACCACGAAAGAAGTTGTCTGTGGAGCACCCAATGTTCGTCCAGGCCTCAAAGTTCCGTACGCTTCGATCGGAACGACTCTTCCCAATGGAATGACGCTCGAACCGAAAAAGATCCGGGGAATCCTCTCCGATGGAATGCTTTGTTCAGAAACTGAACTTGGCCTCGGTGAAGGGAAGTCCGGCCTTATGGAGCTTTCCGCTGACGCAAAACCAGGCACATCACTTCCGGATTATCTCAAGATGGATTCTGACGTCGTTCTCGACGTAGATAATAAATCTCTCACTCACCGTCCTGATCTCTGGGGATACCTGGGACTGGCGCGCGAATTTGCAGCTGCTCACCAGAAGCCGCTGAAAAACAGGTTCTCACATGATTGGGAAAAGAAAATTGAAGGAAACTTCACGAAAGATCTTTCCCCGGTAAAACTTGAAGTGAGCCAAGATTCTTCGTGTCTTGCTTACTATGGTCTTTCCATTGACTGCATCAGCATGAAACCAACCCCGGATTTCATCAAGAATCGTCTGGAGACCGTGGGCCTTCGTTCCATCAACCTCATTGTCGATATCAGTAACTACGTCATGATCGAACTAGGTATGCCGAACCATATCTTTGACCGCGAGAAAATTCACGGCGGCAAGGTCATCATTAAGCGCGCCGGACAGGACATGAAATTCAAGACTCTCGATGAGACTGACCGCGATCTCATCGCGACTGACACCATCATCGCTGACACTGACCGTCCGCTGGTCCTTGCTGGTCTCATGGGTGGACTTGAAAGTGGTGTGACTGACACAACTTCTAAGCTCTTCCTGGAAGTTGCTAACTGGGAAGCGCCGGAAGTGAGAAAGACTTCGGTTCGACTGGGTCTACGTACTGATTCATCACAACGATATGAAAAAACACTCGATAGCAATATGTGCTACCGCACTCTTCTTCGAATCGTGGAAATGATCAAAGAACATTTCCCGGAAGCGAAAGTTGTTGGTACCCCTGAGAAGTTCGTAAAAGAGGATAAGCTTTCTCAGATCACAAACCTCAATATCACTCATAAAGAAATCACCACGGCTCTCGGATACAATGTCGAAGAGGCCCGGATTAAATCCATCTTCGAAAGCCTCGACTTCAAGGTGAACCTGAAAGACGGCGTCTTCCATGTGGCCGTTCCTACATACAGAACAACTAAAGACATCAGCTGCAAGGCCGATCTCATTGAAGAAATCGGAAGAATGATCGGCTACGATAATATTCCTGCTGTGTCTCCGATGCTCCCGGTCCGCCCGGTCCGTCTCTCGCCGACAAAACAGTTCCACAGAAAGATCCAGGATTTCCTGGTTCAGGATGCAAGAGCTCTGGAGATCATGACTTATCCACTGGTCGGAAAAGATCTTCTGGAGAAGGCCATGTGGCCCGATCTCTCTGAGAAACTCGTTCTCGTGAACGCTCTTTCTGTTGATCAGGATCGCATGCGTCCATCAATCATTCCGTCAGTGATTGAAAAAGCTTCCCAGAACCAGAAGAACTTTGATGCTTTCTCATTCTTTGAAATTGGCCGCTCATATCTTGATTACGAGAAGGAAAGAAGTCACCTCGTTGTCACAATGTATTCGCGCGAGGCTACCCGCTTTGTCGAGCTTGAGAACATTGTTGAAAAACTTCTCGCTACTCTCAACGTGAATTTTAACTTTGCTCCGGCGAATGAAAAATTCCCCAGTACTGTTCTCCCGAAGAGCTGGCAGGGAATTCATCCGCACGAGTTTGTGAATGTTCAGATCATGGGGAAATTCACTGGTGCTATTTTTTCTGTGCATCCTCTCATCCTGAAAAATTATAAAATGAAAGGTCATCTCACTCTTGCTGTCATCGACATCACAGATCTTGAAGCACGCGAGATGAAAGATAAGACGAAGTATCAACCTATCCCGAAATTTCCTTCATCATCATTCGACGTTACGGTGGTAATGGAAAAAGAGGCTCCCGCTGCTTCAGCAGTGACAGCTTTGAATGCTTTGAAAGTAAAAGAGATCAAAAATAAGAGTATCGTTTCAGTTTTTATGATCGATGAACTAAAAAAAGCCGTCACTGTGAGAACTGTATTTGAAGACTCGGAGAAGACTTTAACTCCCGAGACAATTAAATCTCTTGAGCAAAATGTCATCCAAGCGCTTGAAAAGGCTGGTCTTTACCTAAGGTCTTAAAAGGACATTGTTTAGTTGGAATTTTAGATTTAATTTTTTTTCAAATTCAAATCTAAAAGCCCTTGACGGTTTTATGGAGATCTCTTAATCTCCCAAAACACTTCCGAACGAACTAAGTAGTTTTAAAGCATGAGTCTCAACTCAAGCCGGATTTTTTGCTCTTTTACATTCGAATAATATTTAAGATTTTGTGATCTTCGGATCACAAGATGAGATGAGAAAGTATCAAACGTTCAATTGCCGAGTCTTTCGTAAGATTTAGGCAGTTCGAAAGGACTGTGGAAAGACGCTCACTACTTTATTGTGGTGAGATAAATCGCAACTTGAACAAATTCCGTAATACAGAATTTGATGAGAGCTATTTCGAATAAACTTTAAGTTTTTACAAAATAATACTTGGAGAGTTTGATTGTGGCTCAGAATGAACGCTGGCGGCGTGCCTAATACATGCAAGTCGAACGTGAAAAGGGGCAACCCTTAGTAAAGTGGCGCACGGGTGAGTAACACGTAGGTAA
>JAKFFP010000369.1:0-16494 GCA_036675045.1 Bacteriovoracales bacterium
CGACGGAACTCTTTGCTGACTACTACTCATTCCGCTATCCCGGGGAATCTCTTTCCGATGAAGTCAAAGAAGACTTCAAGGCCCTTCTCACCAAGGTGAAAGATGCGTCTCCTTAAACTCAGGGTAAAAAACATCGCTTCGCTTAAGGGCGAGCACACGATCAGTTTTGAGGACATCGCCTCGCACTCAAATCTGTTTGCCATTACCGGTGAAACGGGAGCCGGAAAATCCACTATCCTGAATTCGGTGGGTCTTGCCCTCTACGGGGATATCTTCAAAAAAACCCTGAACCAGATCGACGTCGTGACTCTCGGAGAATCTGAAGGCCTCATTGAACTCATCTTCCAGGTCCGCGGAAAAAAATATCTCGCGTACTGGTACGTCCGGACCAGGAAACCTAATGGCGAGGCCTATGCCAAGGTTCCGACTCCAACCCGCTTACTCTATACTCTTGCCGGTGATGATTTCTCTTCCGAGCGGACCATCACGGAAGAAAAAATTGAAGAGTTACTCAACCTCGACTTCGATCAGTTTTCCAAATGCGTGGTGCTGAACCAGGGTGAGTTTGCCAAATTCCTCATGAGCTCTTTCCCGGAAAGACGGGCGATCCTGGAAAAACTTTACCCCGGTGAACTCCTGGGAAATATTGTTCGTGTCCTGAAAGATGAGCTGGATCAGCTTCGGGTCCAGAAAGAACATCTGGAAATTGAACTCAAGGCCATTTCCGATGACGGACAGTCACAGGTCAATATTGAGCAGGAACTCACCACCGCCCGCCGGGAGCTAGAGCTACACGAAAACTGGACGGAGCTTCTGGAAAAGCTCTTCGGGCACTTTCAGAGTCTTCTTCACTATCATGAAAAAAATCTCGAGAACGAAAAGCGTATTGAATCCACGAAGCGGGATCTTGCATCAGGGACGACCACCTATAATGTTCTCCTGAAAGCAACCGAAGACGCGCAGTCACGACGTGACGAAAATCAAAAGGCCTTCAATGAAAGAGGACCTCGTCTTCAGGAGCTTCTGAAGTCGGAGGAAAAATTCCAGAACGAAAAAATCCGCCTGGAAACTCTCACCACAGACGATTCAAAGATTCGCACGGAACTTCAGGATCTTGACCAGAGGATAGAAAGACTCCGCACGGAAGAAGCGAAACTTCTCCCGGAAAGAGAAGAGACCGCGAAAAAAATGAAGTATCCACCGGAGTCCATCATCGCTCACCGGGATATCATCAATGATCTCGTGGACCGAAGCGAAGAGGCTGGTAAGATCAGGCAGGCGCTTCAATTAGAAAAAGAGCGCCTGAGTATCCTCGAAGAAAAGGGCAAAGAAGCCGCGGCAAAGTTTCAGGACATTCAGGATAAGCTCAAGCTCATTCCGGAAGACATGGCCCTTCAGCTAAAGGCCCTGCTTAAGAAAAAAGATGATTCTCAAAAAGCGCATGCCCGGGATACGGAAATACTTTCTCAGACATCCTCGATCGAAATCCTTATCACAGAGCTCATCATGGGGCTTAAAACCAGAAAAGATAAAGTCGGCGATCTAAAAGAAGAACTCGTTACCGTTCTTTCCTCTCTCAAGGTCCAGGAACTTCTCTCCGCAGTGTCAGTGTGCTTATTTCACCCGCAAACAGAAGAAAAAAACATCTGTCCGGTTTGCGAGAATCCATTCGCGAAGGGAAAGCTTCAGGACCTGAAAATTCTGGCCGGAAGCTTTAACACCGGTAGACTCCAGCAAAAATCAGACAAGCTCAATGCTGACATCGTGAAACTCGAGACAGAAATTGAGCTCCAGTCAAAAACCTTATCGGATGAACAAAAGAAACTTTTGCAGCTGAAGGAAGAAAAAACCAGGTTGCTCTCCCTCATCGTACCCGCCGAAGAGCTTGAAAAAGAGATTACCCACATCCAAAAACTGGTCTGGGACCGGGAACAGCTTCTCCCTCTTTCAGCGACAACTGAAACAGAACTCAAAAAAGTGCGCCTCGACTATAGGGACGCGAAGACTAAGCTTAGCTCCAGTGAATCCGAGCTCGAAGAAAAGAATAAGCTCTTCCAGAAGGCAGCAACAGACATCAGTAAATTTGTCCCTGATTTCCATGAAGATCTTCTTCCCACGCTTAGGCTTGACCTCAGGCTTTCGGTCCTTCTTTCGGAAATTGATGGCATGCTCGCCCGGCACCGTCAGGACCTGAAACACTGGGGCGAAAGAAAAATCGAGCTCACAAAAAGCCTGGAAAAGATCATCTCCCAGAAAGAAGATGCCAGGGTCAGCATCCAGCAGCTTTCGGAACTTCTTCTAAAAGAACTGAGGGGTGAAAGTGCCTCGGATGCACTTAAAAAACTAAGTGAGAACCTGAGGCTTTCACAAGAGGACTTTGATAACAAGGAAAGCGAGCGACGGAAACAGGAACTGGTCCTGAAGGACTTCCAGAGCCGCCTTTACACATATGATGAGCAGGCCCGTGATCTTGGAGTTCAATATTCCAAAGAACACTCTGAAATTATCGATATCGCCAGGAAAGAGATTCCGGAGCTCTCAGAAACTCTCACCCAAATCCGCGGCACACTGAAAAAGATTGATCTTCCGCTCTCCTCGCCAGCCGGACTTTTTGTCCCGCTGAAAGAGATCATGGAAAAAGAAAAGGCCTCGCTTAAAATCAAGACTAATGAGGCGCGCTCACGTGTCGCCCATTTTCTGGCGAGGAAAGAAGACCAGGAGAAAAAACGTGATCGCATCCAGCTCCTGGAACTAAAACGCGCCGATGTCATGAAAGATCTCGCCCGCCGCGAACGCATGCATGAGATTCTCGGAAAAGATGAGCTGAGGACTTACGTCCTTTCTCTCGTTGAAGAAAATCTCATTATTGTCACCAACGAAGAACTAGCTCGCCTTTGCCAGGGCCGCTATGAAATTATCCATCAGACAAAAACCAACAAGCTCGCCCCCGAGTTCTTTATCCTGGATAAGTTCCGCGACGGCGGCATCAGAAAAATCTCCACTCTCTCTGGTGGTGAAACATTCATGGTTTCTCTTGCAATGGCGCTGGGACTCGCAGAAATGACAAGAGGATCGGCCGAGATCGATACACTCTTTATTGATGAAGGTTTCGGGACTCTCGATCAGGATTCTCTGGAAGATGTTCTTGATATGCTGAACCAGATTCAGAACAGGGGCCTCATGGTGGGAATCATTTCACACGTTAAGGCACTAACGTCCACTCTTCCGGTAAATCTCCACGTTCAGAAACGTCAGGACGGGACCTCGAACGTAAAACTCGTAGTGAACTAAATTTCTACTGCTCGGAAGCTTCGAAACATTCAGGCTGGGTCATATTCAGGACGGGAGAAAATAACTGCTGCATTCCGAATATGGTTTGCCGGAGACATGAGTTTGACGTCGGCTGATTGAGGGCCGACTGCAAAAGTTGACATTGAGGGGTGTTGATCTTTCCATTCAGGCACAGTGGGAGTATGTAAGGCTGCACCCCCGAACTGTAACCTTTCTGCCAATGATACTGGGAACCGGGACCATCTCCGTGAACCCAATAATAGTAGCTCCCGGGGCCATCACCTTTTCGATAATAATAATCACTGCCCGGGCCGTCTCCGCGATTCCAGTAATACAATGAGCCCGCTTCAGTTCCCCTGTTCCAGAAATAATTGCTTCCGGGGCCAATGCCCCTTAACCAGTAATACTTACTTCCCGCGGTCTCGCCGTGATCCCAGAAGTACTTACTTCCGGCACTGTCACCGCAGTTCCAAAAGTAGGAACTTCCTTGGGCAACACTCGTAAGGAAAAAGATAACAAGTATAATTTTTATCATTATCTCCTGCCGAATAGATCGTTCCAAGGACGTCCGCAGATCGTTCCACTGTTTACGTACTCATTCTTGAGACGATGTCCAATCGATTCAGTAAAGCCCGGACTCTTGTTTTGACAAATATAGGTGTTGAACTGCTCACGACAGGTGGTGGGTGTACAGCGCACGTCCTGTTGTTGTGACTGAAGATACTGAGGGAAAGAGCGAACACCATTTCCGTTCTGACAAGTGAGCTTCCCGCAGACGTCATTTTCACTTCCGACAGACTGGAGAAGATTACATGCCCGAACCATCGGCCAAAGAATATTTTCAGCGTCAGTCTGTCTGACGTTTCTCCCCCGTGCAAGATCCGGCGACGACTGGATCCCTCGAGCAAGTCTTTTCAGTCTGTTCATCTCAGATTCCATCTGATCCTCAAGGTATGGTCTCAAAGTATCAATCTGGTTCTGGAAAGCGCGATCATCGCGGTAAGAAGCATTCATTCTTCCGCTTTGCTCGTTGTAACGATTTACCGTGTCCTTGTGGACCTGGTATTCACTCAGACGGTTTCTCCAGTTATTTATTCTCTCCGCGAGGTCGTCGGTGAATTCACTCTTCATTGAGAGCACCTGGTTAAAGGCCCCTGCAAAATTCTGAGTGACTCCATTAGACTCGCCACCATTGAATTCTCTCATGGCGGCCTGCACCCTCTCCAGATCAGCAGGTGTCTGATCAGAGCTGTTTCCTACTTCATTCATGATGGTAAGAAGGTTTCTCAGATTCTCGGCGCGCTCGCGCTCAACTCTCAGGCGCTGACGCTCACGATTTCTCGCTGGATTTGTGATCGCCTGGTCCCCGTTTTTAGCACGGATATAGTTATCAAGATTCGGGCTGGGTTCTCTTTCAGCAAGTATCGCATCGAGGTTTGTCACCACATCCTGCGCACTCTGAAGCCCGATCGCCATGGGAGAATCGTTTCTACCGAGAGCAGTAGTTGGAGTGATCATTCTTTCCATGAGCCCGTTGAACTCATCAGAGAACTGGGAAATAGACGGGGCCGCCGCGGGAGCAGCGGCTTCAGCGCCGGAACTCACGGGCCCGACTGAACTAAAACTTCCTACCACTGAGCTGATGTTTCTGATGAGATCAAGTGGAGCTTCAACATCCCCGGCTAATTCACAGGCCTGAACAGCAGCATTGAATCTGCCTTGTTCGCGCAATACGTATTGTTCCGCCGAATCCCGTTCACATCGTCTTGAGCGCGACTCAATCTGCTCATAAAGACACGCCACTCTTTCAAAGTTCTGCTGGTTCTGGTCAGCGAGATAAGGATCACGTCCGCGGAAGAGCCTTCCGATCGCCGATTGCAGGAGGCCCGTGACTCCACCAACAAGCATTCCCAGTGGAGAACCAGCGAGGCTCACGGTAGCGGCGCGACTGGCGAGACTGACAGCAGACTGAAGAAGATTCATTCTCTGAGCGCCATCCTCTCCCACGCACTGATCGCTGTTGATGACGGATTGGAGATAGGCCACACCGGTGGTGAAAGTCTGTACCTGGAGCTGTTGATTTCTCTGGGCCGAGATGAACTCTCTTGTTGTTTCACATTGATTGCGACGTTGAACACGCTGACCACTCACAATTCCCTGAGCGCAGGTAAGTGCCGCCTCACGGTCCTGACCACGACAACGGGAGAAAATGTCACTCACGTCTTCGTTTTCCCAGGTATTAATGAACTGATCATACTGGATATCGTAGAAGCGCTCGTAGTTCGCGCAGGTCGCCTGCATCTGTGTATTCGGGTTCACCGGACGATCGGCATCGTTGAGACCGTTGTAGTCGTTAATACTGGATTCAAATGCGCGATGGGTGTCGGCAGTGGCGGCGGCACATTGTTCGGAATTCGTCCGCAGGGTCTGGGCCATGTTGCGGGCGTTGTGAAGAAGAAGTCTGTCATCAGCTGAAACTTCATCACCCACTTTGAAACTACATGTACTTCTTTCCGTACGCGTTTCAGGCAGAGGCGCCTGGTTATTTCCCCCAGGACGGAAGCTCATGGGCGAAGGGCCCATTCCCAAATCAATGCCGGACATGCTCCCGTCGCTATCACCCATGGGTGGCGGAGAAACTGCCCCAGCTTTAGGGTCAGTCGCCTGAGCCGTGAGAGAAAAAATGAGTAATAAGGAAATAATCATTTTCATGGAGAGGCCCCGAAGGATTTCATGAGTGAGTCAATTTGCAGACGATAGTCTTTCTCTTTTCCCTTAGGAAGATTGAATGAGACGATATAATTCTGGAACGATGTTTTAGAGACACTTTTCTGAGCATGTATCTGCTCGTTAACGAGCTTTTTATCTGCCGCAGATCTCCGGCAAAAAACCCACTTCTTGTGCGTGATCTTTTTAGCGCACGCACCTTCTTCACGGATATATCCTCCGAGAATGAACCCCTGAAGATCTTTATGTTGACGGTGAAAAAGTGCCACGACTTTTTCGCCTCCGAGTTCAACCGGCTGAGCGTCCCAGACTTTCTCATCAATGCTCAAACTTCCCCCCCGCGGGAGTTCCAATCTGGCCCCGAAGGATGAGGTCGAAAACAACAGGAGAACGGTGAAAATACAAAGTTTCATACTTCTCTTATCGGAAATAGAGGAAAACACTGTAATCGCACGGGAAAGAAGACCATGTTTTCCATGAGTTGGGCGCATATTAGCAATGTAAGATGAGGATCCCAAATGACAGACTTTCTCGCTTGGGTATTGGGACTTTCTCAGCGTAAATTCCCAAAGAAAAAACACCCATTCGTAGAGGAAAACTCATGAAATTTGTGACACTTCTTTTGATTTTGTCTGCGCCTCTGGCAGCGAATGTTCATGTCCCACACATGGATCTGGAAATGACTTCAGCTGAGTACTCTCAGATTCTGAAATCAATCCCGAAATCCCTCAAGGCCGATCCCGAAGTTGAAATCGCCATCAAGCTTGGTATGCGTCTGTCAGCGTGGATTGCCAAAGTAAACACTGGAAGAACTGCTGAAACAGCACTTCGCCTCACCTCTCCTGAAACCCGTCGTGGGATCCCGATCGATAAGCCGAATATCTACAATCCTGCGATCATCAAAAAGACCCAGGAAGAAGTTCTCGCCGACATGCCAAAGAGCATGCGTGACGTGATCCTCGGCACCGGAGAACTTCCGGGAGTCACTGGTCTCGATGATGAAACTTTCATCAAGCACGCGCGCCTTCTCGATCGCAACTATCAGTCGGCTGCCCGCTACAAGTCACTCGATACGTGGAGATCGGCCTATATCCAGAGAGCGGCCCAGGACGTGCGCGGCTATTACTACCTCACATCAAACAAGATCACGGCGCATGAGCTTCGTGACACTTCCCTTATCTCAGCTGAGAAAGTGAAGCCGATTAAAGACGCTCTGACTGGTATCTGTAAAAACGCCAGTTCATGGGGAAATTGCACTTCCGCCATTGAGAAAGCATGGACGGAAAACAAGCTCGCGGAAGCTTACGCAAAATATTTCCCGTCAGCGAAAAGACTCTGGGATAATTTCTTCGTGATTCCATCAAATGCGGCACGCAGTGATTTTTCATGGAACGGAAACACGATGAACGTTGTTTTCAACACTCCTTCCATCCCGAAGTTCATTCCCTATCTCAAAAATAACATTGAAGATGAGTTCCGCTGGAACGGCTGGGGACTCAAGATGACTTTCGGAAGCTATCCGAATGGCCCGAAACTCGTTTTTGAGCCGGGAGTAGTTCCTCACGTAAACGGTCTTGGCGGCGATACCATCACCATGGATTCAAACCAGCCGATCGAAGAATATGAGTCGCAATGGACCATTCGTCACGAATTCGGACACGTCCTGGGTCTCCCGGATTGCTATCACGAGTTCTACGATACCGAACTCAAGGCCTATGTGAATTACCAGCTCGATATCACCGATCTCATGTGTTCACGTGCCGGTAACATGAAAGAAAGAATTTACCTCGAACTCAAAAAGGCGTACCAGAAATGAAACTTTTAATCCTTTCTGCTCTTCTCTCAAGCTCAGTATTTGCTCACGGCGATCAGGACTGGCGAGAAGATTATGAAGCCTTTTTGTCCGTCAGCTATGAAACGATGCCGATGACAAAATCAAATATCCCTTTCACTCCGCGCGTGGACATGAAGTTCTTCAAAGAAAAGCTCATTGTCCTTTCATCGACGGAAAGGAAATCAACTGCCGGTCTGGACAAAGCCCGGGCATTTCTTTCTGAAGAATACAAAAAGATCGGCTTTGAAGTTTCACTCGCCCCTTTCGGATCTGGTGTAAACATCGTTGCTGAGAAGAAAGGTACCACTTACCCGGAAAAAATCCTCATCATCTCCGCTCACATTGATTCCGTCGGGAACGCAGGTGCAAACGATGATGGCACAGGGACAATCGGTCTTCTCACAGTTTCGCAGATCCTCGCTAAAAGCGATTATCCGATCACGATCCGTGTTCTCGGCTTTGACCGCGAAGAAATCGGCCTTAAGGGCTCAGACGCTTACGTAGCGGCCCTTCCCAATAAGAGCGACATCATCGGCGACATTCATTTTGAGATGATGGGAGTGAATTCCAGAAAAGACGGCGCTTTCCACGTGATTGACTGTAACTCGGGAATCTTCGGCGGGAATCGCCCGGTGGAAAATTCTCAGTTCCTTTCTCAGTCAATGAAAGAGTCAATCGCTGAACTGAACCTCGACCTCACAGTTACGAAAGCATGTACGGATCGCTCAGATCACGCATCTTTCTGGCGTCACAAGATCCCGGCGATCGTCATCTCGGAGAACTTCTTCGGTGGCGACAGTGATCCGTGCTATCACTCGAAGTGTGACATCGTGGATGACCGGCTGGACTACGGATATATGGGCAAGATCTTAGAGGCCCTGCTCCGGACCATTGAAAAACAAGCAGCTCGCTAATAAAAAAAAGGCCCTCGCAAGAGGGCCTTTTTTTTATTTAAAATTCAGCGTTTTTGGGAGTTCTTGGGAATGGGATGACATCCCGGATATTCTGCATCCCCGAAATATACATCACCGCTCTTTCAAACCCGAGACCAAAGCCTGAGTGCGGAACAGAACCATACTTCCGCAGGTCGAGGTACCACCAGTAATTGGTCGTATCCATTTTCAGATCTGCCATGCGCTTAGTAAGTTTCTCGTAATTGTCTTCACGTTGCGATCCACCAATAAGCTCACCCACGCCGGGAACGAGAACATCCATGGCACGGACGGTTTTACCGTCATCGTTTTGCTTCATATAGAAAGACTTAATCGCTGCCGGATAATCTGTCACGATGGTAGGACGCTTAAAGTATTGTTCCGCGAGGAAGCGCTCGTGCTCCGTCTGAAGATCCATTCCCCAGGAAACCGGGAAATCAAATTTGTGACCTTGAGAGATCTCCTGCTGGAGAATTTCAATGGCCTTCGTATAAGTCACGATCTCAAACGGTGAGTTGAGGACATGCTCAAGAGTTTTCATGTTATCCGGAGAATATCGTGAGGCGAGAAACTCGAGTTCATCTCCACATTGTTCGATGGATTTCTTAATCAGATGTTTCACGTATCCGGTCGCCAGAGCGGCGTTGTCTTCCAGC
Organism: Bacteriovoracales bacterium; assembly: GCA_036675045.1. Classification (GTDB taxonomy): domain Bacteria; phylum Bdellovibrionota; class Bacteriovoracia; order Bacteriovoracales; family Bacteriovoracaceae; genus Peredibacter. Next base: position 9,441 of record JAKFFP010000369.1, read on the forward strand.
GTATTAAAAGCGGCCTCCGGTTCCACCATCCAGAACTCTGAAAGGTGACGGGCGGTATTTGAGTTCTCAGAGCGGAATGTAGGTCCGAAAGTATAAACTCTCCCCAGACCGCCAACGGCGAACGTCTCTGCTTCAAGTTGTCCGGAAACTGAAAGGAAGGTTTCGCGGCCGAAATAATCCTGCTTGAAATCGATCGCCCCTTTATCAGTCCGTGGAAGCTTATCCAGCGGAAGAGTTGAGAGGCGGAACATCTCCCCTGCTCCTTCGGCATCCGAAGCCGTGATGATGGGAGTGTGAAGATACGCGAAAGATTCATTGGTAAAATATTCGTGAGTCGCCTGGGCGAGCACATGACGAAGGCGAAAGACCGCCGAGAAAGTATTTGTTCTGGAACGAAGGTGAGCAATCTCTCTTAAGTACTCAAGCGAGGTCTCTTTTTTTTGAAGCGGGTATTCTTCAGAGTTCGCACAGAAGATGTGCACGCGCTTGGCCTGCATCTCCACCGGTTGTTTCCCCTGAGAGGCAACCAGAAGACCTTCAACTTCCACCGAGGACCCCATGGTGAGCTTTGAAACGGCTTCGTAATTTTCAAGAGTCGCGTCGACGATAATCTGAAGATCTTTCTGAGTTGTTCCGTCATTCAGGACCATGAAGGAAAACTTCTTCGACTGACGAAGAGACTTGATCCAGCCCTTTACCACGATGGTTTCGTTGACCGGCTTCTGCTCGAAAACTTTTTTAATGAGGTAGTACATTATTTGCTCCCGAAGACTTGTTTTTTAATTTCCAGGGTATCAGCAGTTTTAAGACGTGGACCAAACTGGCTCACGATCTTACTTGCTGCCATGGATGCGAGTTTACCGGCGGAAGCGAGTGTATGCCCCTGAGAAACGGCATAGAGGAAAGCCCCCGCATACATGTCACCCGCGCCGTTTGAGTCAACCGCTTTCACTTTGTAAGGCTCAATATCAATGAACGTTACTCCGTCCCAGATCATGGCCCCGTTCTCGCCAAGAGTGATGACAAAATTCTTCGCCACTTTCTTGAGCGCCTCACGCGCCTCCATGATGCTTTCCGTTCCCACGTAGGCCATGGCCTCAGACTCGTTACAGAAAAGGAGATCCAGACCAGGACCGATCATTTCGACCAGTCCGTCCTTGAAAAACTTCACCATGTTGACGTCTGAAAAAGTAAGAGCGGTCTTTACGCCAGCCGCTTTCGCGACCTCACGGGCGTGGATGGCGGCGGCTTTCCCGGTGGGAGAAGCAACGAGATATCCTTCCATATAAAGGTAATTTGAATTCCGGATCGCCTCGGCATCAACTTCTGAGCTTGAAATGGACCCGGTGATTCCGAGGAAAGTGTTCATGGTTCTTTCAGCATCAGGAGTGATGAGAACGAGGCACTTCCCGGTGATTCCGTTTTCTCTTTTCTGGGTTTTGAGATTCGTATCAACTCCACTTTCCACCAGATCGTTCAGGTAAAAATCTCCGGTATCATCGGAGGCGACTTTGCACGAATAAAAACCCTTCGCCCCGAACTGGGAAATCGCGATGATAGTATTGGCAGCACTTCCGCCGCACTGGCGCTTCTTGTGCCCATTCCCCAAAGCCTTCATCAGATAATTCTGGCGATCTTCATCAACGAGAGTCATGAGACCCTTATCAATCTTATGATCCTTGAAAAATGAATCGTGAACTTCAAATTCCATGTCCACAAGCGCGTTGCCGATGGCATAGACATCATATTTTTTTGACATGAGAACTCCTGGCGTCGATAGAAGAAAATACTTTAAGACATCCGTACTAGTTTTACTAGAAGTCATCAGAAAAAGTGCAGATTCAAGGCGAACTTGAAAGAGTGCGGAGGCGTATGAAAAGTACGCCGCACAAGCGAGCGAAAGTTCAACGAAGGATATGCCTTTTTCCGAGGGCTTCTGCTAAGAGAAATAGACGTCGTAGCGGGTGGATTTGCCTTCCATCCGGAGGGGCTTTCCACTTCCGAGTTCTTGAGAGAGGCGGGGCCTTTTTACGACGATTCTTTTTACTCCGCTTGCTAGGGCCGCTTTCAGAACTTCTTCGGCGTCGCTATCCCCCGAAAGCATGGTTCGGAATATGCGCATCTCCTTTTTGGGAGAAGATTTCTGATTCGCATCCTCGAACATGGGATCAAAATAAATCACATCCACCTGTGGTCTTTCGGCGAGGATCCCGGCCGACTCTCCTTTATGAAAATGGAATTTCTGAAGGAGTGGATGCCGTGCATTCTTCAACGCCGACTCAATCAGGAGGGCGACCAGGGGATTTCGTTCGACCGCCGTTACTTCGCATCCGGCCGCGAGGAAAAGAAGACTATCTCCCAATAAACCGGCGGTGAGATCCAGGACTTTTGGCCTAAAAGCTCCCTTGATCCCGATGGCCCGGGCGAAGAGTTCTTTCTGGACTGAGCTCTTACGAAAAAATTCCTGATGGCGATCAAGAATTTTATCCACTTCTATTCCAATTGGTTTTTCTTTAGGGTCATCGGAATGGAGCCAATATTGTCCGTTTACCCACTCAAAAGTAGCTACCGCTTCGGGAATGTCGAATTCCGGAGTGATTCTTTCACCGTCTTTCAGGAAGATGAGTGCCATGTTTCAACCAAATTTTTTTGAGCGTTTGACTAGATGCATTTTTAACTCTTATTTCTTAACAAATCCACTGGATTTCCCCTACCATATGCTGACCTCAAAAACATTCAGTCCCTGCAAGGATTTCCATGAAGAGTAAACACGTTCCTCTCAACTATCACCCAGAAAAACTTAAGCGGGAATTAAAGCCATTTTATATTGGTGCTAGTGATCACGAAATTACTGAAATGCTCGAAGCCATCGGGGTGAAGTCTCTCGATGATCTCTACTCTCACCTTCCTCACAATGTGAAGATGGAGCATATCCGCATGGACAAGCACATGAGTTATGAAGAGCTCATGATTCACGTGAATGAAATCGCAGCAAAGAATAATGTAAAGCTTTCCTTCCTCGGTGACGGTCTTCCCCAATATAAAGTGACGGAAGTGGTAGGTCCTGTTTGTGAAATCCGGGGCCTTACGACGGCGTATACTCCCTATCAGCCGGAGCGTTCTCAGGGAACACTTCAAACACTCTGGATTTATCAATCTCTTCTTTCCCAGCTCACGGGCTTTGAAGCGATCAACGCTTCTCTTTACGACCGCTCGACTTGCCTCTATGAGGCCATGAACTGCGCGCTTCGCCTGGTGAAAGATTCCACCACCATCATTGTTGCAAACACCATCTATCCTGGCGACATGGAAGTGATCGAAACCCACGCCACTGAAACCGGCATGAAAATCATCAAGGCACCGGTGAGTTCGCAAACCGGTCGCGTGGACATGGAGGCATTGAAACGCCTCCTCAATACAACTCCGCAGGTGGCTGCCGTTGCCTTCCCGCAGGTAAATAACCTCGGGAATATCGAACCGGTTGATGAGATCGTGGAACTTTGTTCCGCCAACAATGTGAAGTCGATCGCTATTGTTGATCCGATGCTTCTGGGTCAGGGTGGACTTAAGGCCCCGGTGAAATACGGTTTCCGCGCCCAGGGTGCGGACATGGTCGTGGCCGAAGGTCAGCATCTGGCGATTGGCCCCAACTTCGGAGGTCCGGGACTTGGTGTCTTCGGAATCCGCTACAATGAACAGGATAAACTTTCGATCCGCTCAACTGCCGGCCGCTACGTTGGTAAAACAACCGACGTGAAAGGCCGCGAATGTAAGGCACTCATTCTTTCAACCCGCGAGCAGCACATCCGTCGCGAGAAAGCCACTTCGAACATCTGCTCGAACCAGTCGTTCGTAGCGACTCTTGCAGGTGCTTCTCTCCTCGCACGAGGCGATGAAGGTATGCAGGCGACTCTTTCTCACTCAAGAAACCTCGCTGAAAAAGCGGCCACCATACTTTCTCAGTTTGAGGGTGTTGAACTTCGTTTCCGGGCGACTCCGTTTTTCAACGAATTCACCCTGAAGCTTCCGGTCGATACCGCGAACTTCATCACCGCCGCTTCGAAAGCAGGGATTCAGGTTGGGGTGAATGTTTCCGGGCGCCATCCGGAAATCACGGGAGAGAATCTTCTCCTTATGAGTTTCACCGACATTCACACTGAAGCAGATGTAGAAACACTCGTGAAGTACTTCGAGACGCATTTTGCGAAATCAAAGTCCTCCACCGCCGCTCCGAAAATCCAGCAAGTCCTTCTTCGTACGGATGCCCCGGGTATCCCGAAACTTAAAACCAAAGACGTCGTTAACTATTACGAGGCCCTTGGAAACCAGAATCTCTCACCGGATGACGGGATCTATCCGCTTGGCTCATGTACGATGAAATATAATCCGTACATCAACGACTACGCGGCATCTCTCCCCGGCTTCACAAACATCCATCCGGAAGCTCCGATTGAAGATGTTCAGGGATGTCTCCATGTTCTCTATGAAATTCAGGAACAGTTCAAGGCGATCACTGGTCTTCCGGGAGTCACAACTCAGCCGGTGGCCGGAGCCCAGGGCGAGCTCGTGGGTCTTAAGATGTTCCAGGGCTATCACCGCGATCGTGGTGAATCGGACAAGAGACGTGTAATTATTATTCCGCGCTCAGCTCACGGGACAAATCCCGCCACGGCAACCATGGCCGGTTACCAGATCTATACTGTAGAAGCACTTCCCAGCGGTGAAATGAATCTCGAGCAGATCAGAACCTATCTGGAAACTGATGGTGGAAAAGTCGCCGGCATCATGGTGACGAATCCCAACACCGCAGGAATTTTTGAAACCGGCTTCAAGGAAATGGCCGAGCTCATTCACCAGGCAGGCGGTCTGGTTTACATGGACGGCGCCAACATGAATGCTGTTGCCGGAGTTGTAGACCTTAATTCACTCGGAGTGGATGCTGTTCACAACAATCTCCATAAAACCTGGACCATTCCTCACGGCGGAGGTGGACCGGGAGACGCGATCGTTGCTGTTTCTCATCGCCTCATGGATTACATGCCGGGCGTTCAGGTTGTCCTGAATGACGGGAAGTACGATGTCGTTCGTCCGGAAAAATCGGTGGGATCATTTCATCGTCACTACGGAAATTTCGCGCACAAGATCCGCGCCTACACTTATATCAAGGCACTCGGAAAAGATGGCGTGAAGAAGATGAGCCAGGTGGCCGTTCTTTCGGCCCGCTACCTCTATCAAATTTTGTCTCAGACTTATCCGACTCTTCCGGCCGGTGCCGTGAGTTCTCCGCGCATGCACGAATTTATTCTGACACTTTCTCCGGAAACGTTTAAGAAAATCGAGGCATCCGGGACGCCGAAGACCAATTCCATCGCAAGAATCGGAAAGCTCTTCCTCGATTTCGGTTTCCACGCTCCGACGGTCGCTTTCCCGGAACAGTACGGCCTGATGGTCGAGCCGACAGAGACCTATTCGAAAAAGGAGCTGGATCAATTCGCTGAAGTGGTGAAAACCATTCTTCTTTTGGTGAATGAGCATCCGGAAGTCCTGAAGACCGTTCCGCACTTCACACCGATTGACCGGGTGGATGAAGTGGGTGCTAACAAGACTCCGCAATTCGCTGAGAAGATCACTGAACATCTGCCGGACATCATTCCTGACCGGGTAGATTCAGAGAAGCTCAGAAAATCAACCGCCGGAGATCTCTGCGAACTGATTCTCAAAGCACATCAGTCAAACTGAAAAGTCTGCGGGAACCCTAGTGAAGTTCGCGAGAAGGAATAGCGGCATTTTGCTTTTGCCATCCATTCTCGAGATTTCTTGGTTTCGGAAATTCTAATAGAAATGTCGTATGGTTCGCTTTCTGCACATAGGAAAGCGAGCCTCCATGCTTCTGGGCAATGCCATTTGCCAGCGCCAGTCCCAATCCCGTGCCCTTCCCCGCATCTTTGGTCGAATAGAATGGCTCCATGATTTTTTTCGCGATCTCGGGCGGGATACCGTCACCGGAATCTTTCACAAAAATCTGAATCTTGTTATTAGCATCGTGAGCGGAAATTTCAATCCACTTGTCGGGAAGAAATTCAATGGCATCGAAGGCGTTATTGAGAAGGTTCAGAAAAATCTGCTCAATCTGAACTTTATTCCCCGTCACCTTGAACTGATCAATATTGTAAAATCGAAGATTCACGCCGTGATTTTTCATTCTCTGGCCGCAAAATGCGAGGACATCATCCACAATTTTTTTCAAGGGGATTTCCTGATCAACGGCCTTATCATCCTGGCGGATAAACTCCCGGATCCCCTGAACAGTGCGGTTGATTCTCTCTGAGGTATAGAGGATTTGTTGAAGGCCTTCACCCAAGTCATGTTGTTTCTCGGGATCCCGATACATGCGCAGAAGCTGAGTGGTTCTTGCCTGAATCACCGCCAGGGGATTGTTGATTTCGTGGGCAATACCCGCTGACATCATCCCGAGCTCAGAGTACTTCGACTGACCGAAAAGTTTCGAGTTACGGTCACTGGTCATTTTTTCAAGTTTATCACGGTACTCCTGATGGATTTTCCGGATTCGGCCGCGCGTGCTTCTTACATTCAGGAACAAAAGCCCCAGAGAAACGACTGAAGTGACTATAAGAAAAACTAAAACGACATTTGAAGTGTTACTCATGTCTTACATTGTAGAGGGGAAAATTCTTACACTTGTTTTAATTCATTCTTAAGAACGACAGAGAGAATTTCTATACATTTCTGACAGGAGTTGATATCAACTGATAACAGTTTCTTACAATGAAAAGACCAATCATCTCAGGAAAGACCCATGAGTTTTAAGCCTCGTTGTACCTTCGCCATTATCTCGCATCCGGATGCGGGTAAAACCACTATGACGGAAAAGTTATTGTGGTTCGGAGGAGTTGTCCGCGAAGCCGGGATGGTGAAATCAAAATCCGGCGATTACGCAAAGTCTGACTGGATGGAACTGGAAAAACAGCGCGGGATTTCTATCACCTCTTCTGTCATGAGTTTTGAATACAATGACCGGGCACTCCATCTCCTC
>JAKFFP010000357.1:0-2756 GCA_036675045.1 Bacteriovoracales bacterium
ATCAAGAACGTTGAATGTATCTACATCGATAACGTGAATTACTCTGACCAGATCAGAAATACACTTTACCTCGATAAGACTCACTCAACTGAAGAAGCTCTCGTTAAGATCTTCGAGCGTCTCCGCCCAGGTGAGCCGCCGACAATTGAAGCTGCTGAAACGCTCTTCAATGGTCTTTTCTTCACAGCTACTAAGTACGACCTTTCTAAAGTTGGTCGTATGAAGATCAACTATAAGTTCGGTCTTGATATCCCGGTTGAGAACACTGTTCTTACAAAAGAAGATATCCTCACAACTGTTAAGTACCTCGTGGATCTTAACAACGGTAAGGGCCAGGTCGATGATATCGATCACCTCGGTAACCGTCGCGTTCGCGCAGTAGGGGAACTCCTCGAGAATCAATTCCGCGTTGGTCTCGTTCGTATGGAAAGAGCTGTTAAAGAAAGAATGTCGATTCAAGAACTCGACACGATGATGCCTCACGATCTCGTTAACCAGAAGCCAGTAGCGGCTGCGGTTAAAGAGTTCTTCGGTTCATCTCAGCTTTCTCAGTTCATGGATCAGACGAACCCGCTTTCTGAAGTAACTCACAAGCGTCGTCTTTCTGCTCTCGGCCCAGGCGGTCTCACACGTGAGCGCGCTGGATTCGAAGTACGTGACGTTCACGCTACTCACTACGGTCGTATGTGTCCGATTGAGACGCCGGAAGGACCAAACATCGGTCTCATCACGTCTCTCGCGACTTACGCCAAAGTTTCTGAGTACGGATTCATTGAAACTCCATACAGAGTTGTAAATGAAGACCGTTCTATTGAGAAAAAGATCAAGTACTTCTCTTCTTTCGAAGAGGAAGGAAAAATTATTGCTCAGGCAGAAAACGCATTCATTAAAGACGGTAAAGTTGCCGGTAACATGATCGCTGCCCGTAAGCAGGGTGAACTTGCTCTCGTTGATGCTTCTGAAGTTGATCTGATGGACGTTTCACCGTCGCAGATGATTTCGATCGCAACATCACTCATCCCGTTCCTCGAGCACGATGATGCGAACAGAGCTCTCATGGGTTCAAACATGATGAGACAGGCGGTTCCGGTTGTTAAGACAGATGCTCCACTCGTTGGAACAGGTGTTGAATCAACTGTTGCTCGTGACTCTGGTGCGATTCTCTTCGCTGAACACGACGGAAAAGTCATCTTCGTTGATTCAAACCGTATCGTTATCCAGCGTGATAACTTCAAAGAAGAAGAATCAGGCGTGGATGTTTATAAGCTCGTTAAATATCAGCGTTCTAACCAGAACACTTCTATTAACCAGAAAGCTCTGGTTAAAGAAGGCGATGCTGTTCGTGCCGGTGACGTTATCGCCGACGGTCCAGCTACACACCTTGGTGACCTTGCCCTTGGACAAAACGTTCTCGTAGCGTTCATGCCTTGGGGTGGTTATAACTACGAGGATTCAATCCTCATTAACGAAAAAATCCTCGCTCAGGACGTATTCACAACGATCCACATCGAAAACTACGAAGTGGAAGCTCGTGATACTAAACTCGGTAAGGAAGAAATCACACGCGATATCCCGAACGTTTCAGAAGAGGCCCTCAAAGACCTCGATTCGTCCGGAATCATCCGGATTGGCGCGGAAGTGAAGCCGGGCGACATTCTTGTCGGTAAGGTCACCCCAAAGGGAGAGACCCAGTTGTCTCCCGAAGAAAAACTCTTGAGAGCCATTTTCGGTGAGAAGGCCGGTGACGTTCGCGATACTTCCCTTCGTGTTCCGACCGGTATTTTTGGGACGGTAATCGGTGCCCAGGTGTTCGCTCGCGAAGGAACGGAGCCAGACGACAGGACGGTTCAGATCCTTGAGCAACAAATCGCTAACCTTCGTCGGGATGAGAAAGTGGAGATCGACGCCATCCGCAGTAGCGTGATGGAAAAGATCATCAAACTCCTTTCGGGTGAGAAGACCACTGGCAAATTGTTGTCGGAAGATGGTTCCGTGACTCTTCTCGAAAAAGGGGAGGAGATCACCGCCGACAAAGTTCGTAATATCCAGTTCGAGTTGATTGGATTCATTCCGCTCAAGCAGCAGCTGGAAGACGAGCTTACGGCTCTCATGCAATCTGCGAAGCAGAAGATCGATATGGTTCGCGCGGTATTCAAAGAACGTGCGGAACGCATGAAGCGCGGAGACGAGCTTGCGCCTGGTGTAATTAAAATGGTGAAGGTCACCCTCGCGATCAAACGTCGCATCCAGGTCGGAGATAAAATGGCCGGCCGCCACGGAAACAAGGGTGTCGTTTCCAAGATTGTGCCAGTCGAAGATATGCCATACCTCGCGGATGGTACTCCGGTTGACGTGATCTTGAACCCGCTTGGCGTTCCTAGCCGGATGAATATCGGTCAGCTTCTAGAGCTTATGCTTGGCGGAGCCTGCTTGGGAGTTGGTCAAAAAATCAACGAGATGCTCGAAAAGAACTGGAATGCAAATGAGCTTCGGAAATTGGTTAAGACCATTTATTCGAGCCCGGAAGTGGACAAGCATATTGATTCGGCTTCGGAAGAAGAGTTGAAGCGAATTGCGAGCACTTTGAAAAACGGAATTCGAGTGTCCACCCCGGTATTCGATTCGGCGCACGAACAGGACATTAAAGACCTGCTTAAGGTTGCCCAGCTGCCGGAAGACAACAAGTTCGCGTTGTACGACGGCATGACCGGAGAGGTCTTTGCTCAGGACGTAACCGTGGGCGTGATGTACATGCT
>JAKFFP010000015.1:0-16294 GCA_036675045.1 Bacteriovoracales bacterium
GGGAATATCTCGGATGGAGAAATAAGACCACTTCCAGTTCTTCCGGGCCGGATGCATCTGGCAGAATCAAAATTCGTGACACTCATAAATAAAGACAAGGCCGAATTAAACTTCCCCGGTATCATGAATCCAACAGACAAGACCTTGGTAAGCGACCTGTTCGTAGTAACTCTCGATGCTCAGCTTTTTTATTCTGTTCTGTCCTCTCTTCCGTACCTCATTAACTTCCCTTATCAGAGTACGGAACAAATGCTGAATAGCTTTGTTTCAAGCGGAATCATGTCTTCCGTTTTCAGCGATTTTCCCGAACTCGGAAAAATGCCAAAGGAATTTTCGGCCCGTAAGTCCAGGCTCGAAAGCTGGAATGATAGTGATCCCAACCGGAAGCTTACGCTGGAAGAAGCTCCCTGGTTAAATCTCTCCCGTGGGGGGAATTCTTCCGAAGATGCGGAACTCATCACTGTCCTGCATCCGGACATTGCCAGGAACACCCGGGATAAATATCTGAAGCTTCTCCGTGACTCGCAGACTTCGAGCGGTGGCTTTCCATGGTTCTCCGGTGGACCTCCTTCGCCATGGGTGACGATGCATCTTCTCTATGGATTTTCCAAGGCGATCGAGTTCCAGGTGGACGTTCCGAAAGACATGATCGCGAAGGCGTGGGGATACCTTCATCAGCATTATGTAAATGAAATCGTGCGCGACCTTATGGCACATGATACCGGTTGGGAAATTGTGACTTTTCTCAATTATGTTTTGTCGAATTATCCCGCTTCATGGACCGGTGACGTTTTCTCCGATAGTGAGAAATCCACCATGCTCAACTTCAGCATGAAGCACTGGAAGGAACATTCTCCTTATCTCAAATCCTATCTGGCACTTACTCTGTCCCGTGCGAAGAAATCAGCTGACGCTAAACTGGTCTGGGACTCGGTGATGGATTCAGCGAAAACGTCGAAAGAGGAAGGGACGCATTGGGCACAGGAAGATCGTTCCTGGCTTTGGTACAATGACACCATTGAGACACATGCGCTGGCCCTGAGAACTGGTTCCGAAATCGGAACAAAGAAAGAATTACTCGATGGCATGGTTCAATGGCTCTTTCTCAATAAGAAACTCAATCACTGGAAATCAACGCGAGCGACATCCGAGGTGATTTATTCACTCACTCACTATCTGAAAAAGACCAAACAGCTGGGTGAGAAAGAAAAGATTTCCGTGAAGATGAATGGAAAAACCACTAGCTTTGATTTTAATCCGGAGAAATACACCGGAAAGAAAAACCAGATCGTGATACCTGGCGAGGAAGTGACTTCCAGAATCGTTCCGGTCACGGTGGAGAAATCAACTCCTGGAATGGCATTTGCTTCGGCTACCTGGCACTATTCAACTGAAAGACTTCCGAAGGAGGCGATAGGTGATTTCTTCAAGGTGAACCGCCGCTATTTCCGCCGGGTCGCTGACAAAACGGAGATGAAGCTCATTCCGGTTAAGGACGGTGAAGGAATTGAAGTCGGGGATGAGGTGGAAGTCCAAATCTCACTTTCAACTAAGCATCAGGCAGAATACGTTCACCTGAGAGATCCAAGACCTTCCGGATTTGAGCCGGTGGAGCAGGTATCAAGACATAAGTGGGAGCTTGGGATTTACTGGTATGAGGAAATCCGCGACAGTGGAACGAACTTCTTCTTCGAGCGCTTACCTCACGGACAATATAACTTCCGTTACCGGATCAGAGCATCGATGGCAGGGAAATTCCGTGCCGGGCCCGCGACGATTCAACCCTTGTACGCGCCTGAGTTTGTGGGATTTTCAGAAGGCCATGAATTAAAGATTAAACAGAAATAAAAAAGGCCATCATTCGGAGCCTTTTCTTTTTCAGTTATCGATATTTCGTAAATTTTGCGAATCCAATGTCTCATTGAGATTATCAATCGAGAACTCTACGGCTTGCTCGCCATAGTTCATATTGCGATTTGTTTCCGCGAAATGAGAGTGCTTAACGAGTTCAGCGACTTTCTTAAAAAGCTCAGAACTTGAATCAAAATATTCAGCCTCTTCATCTGCACTTACCACACTGGTAAGAAGAGAAGTGATGTTCTTCAAAAGGCGAATCTGCGTAGGAGTCATCTCTTCAACGTTTAACTTGATCAGAAGTTCTTGGTCTTTTTTACTTAAGTGATGCATTCATTAGCTCCCGTAAATTCTCTTACCCCTTATTTATCGGGCCATTTCTCTTAAAATTTAGCTATTTATGCTGGACTAAAAGTTTCCAGCTTTCTCCTTTACAAGAGGGGCCTGGAGGCGTATAAATGCCTTAATTTAAAAGAGTTTCTCTCTTTTCAGACGCGGGATGGAGCAGTCTGGTAGCTCGTCGGGCTCATAACCCGAAGGCCGTAGGTTCAAATCCTACTCCCGCAACCAAAACATTAATCGAGCTCCGCTCGTTGAATATAAAGGACCCTTTGGGGTCCTTTTTTTATTCCGGCAGGTCGCTAAGTGATCAGTTAAATATTCTTCTGAACAAATTTCTGGTTCCGCCGCCGAATTGGGGCCGATTCGCTCTCACTATAACCGGTTCTGGTGACCAGGTATTTCCATTTGGGTTTACCACCCAGACTCGAAGTCCAGCTGATTGCAACTCCTGCACTTCCCGCGAAGATTTAAGTTTTAAAGTCATTTCGTGAGTGCCGTTGGCCTTAGGGTAAATGGCAAGCTCGCTTCCACGATATGATATGGGATTTGGATCATTCATAAATCGAATGTCGACATATGATCCTCTCTCAATTCTTTCCACTTTCACCCAGAGGCATGTTCCGTCATCACAACCGGTTCCGGCATCCTGAATTTTAGGATGATTCGGTTCCCGCACCGGTAAGAAATCAGATGGGAGAGGAGCGTTCACATAATTAAAAACATATTTTGTCAGAGGATCATTGGCGTGTGGGCTTTTTGATCCCAGGTCGAGCGGCCACTGCAGGACAAAGAGAAAGTTCAGACCATGCTTTTCTTTAGCCTTTTTGAAGGCCTTTGCCATCTCAGCACTGTTTCTATACGTCTCAACAATAATGACTGGATGATGTTTGATGCTGAAGTTTTTCAGCTCTTTTGCGAGGTGCTTTAAGAACTTATCCGGATCCTGATACATGTCCACACCGATGGCATAAGGCCAGACGCCGCTGTCTTTATAGATCTTCAGAGTTTCTTTCACGCCTTTTTCGTGAGCGTGATTGAATGAGAAACCGATTGTCTTATAGGCAGGATATTTTTTGCTGTAGTTATTCCACATGGTCTTCATGAAATGCTGGGCTCCGGGACGAAGCGAATGGGGATGTCCGCCAATCTCCACACTCAGATCATAAAGACTCTTAACCTTTGATCCTGCTAGCGCTCTTTCAGAGATAGCGTAAAAATTCTCGAAGAGTTTCCAGGAGTCATTCGCTCTCGCATGAACGTAGGTTTCACTGAAGGGATCGGCGAGACCCTGGGCACCCAGACGAAGAACTACCGTATCAAAACCGGTCGCCACAATATCACGCAGGATATTTGAAATGTTCCATTGAATTTGTGGGGGAATCACACCATTCTGAGGGCAAATCACGTGATTGAAAGATACGCATTTAGCTCCGTCTTCCACGTACCAGAGAAACAAGCTGATTTTTGTCTGCCCATTGGCCTTCATCGCTTTTAACCGTTCACGAATTTGTCTTTGATATTTGTGATAGTGAAGAAGAACGACTTTCACTTCAGGCCAGTTCGCAGGTGTAGGATCATTTGCATATTTGCCTAAGTCATAAAAGACAAAATTTGATCCGGCACCTTCAGGAAAGGTCACCGAGTTTTGCCCGAAAGACAGGTTTGAGAAAACGAGGAGGAGTAGCAGAACACTGAGGTATTTCACGGCAATTAACCTTTTGTTTTAGAAACACGTCGCGCCCGATCCAGATGAGCTTCTGAGAGATTGGAATATAGCGGGAGGTTGACTCCCTTCCAGCTCGGAACCTCAGCGATCCTGCTCCTCGTGTTCACGTCGAGAACCTGGGCCAGGGATATTTCAATCGTACATAGAGTTGCTACGGTGAATAGAAGCTTAAGCATGTGATGTCCTTAGAGACTAAATTATTGCCCGGAATATCCCGGGGATAGAGTCTTTATTTTTCACCATGGGATATTAGGGAGATGCACTATAACCTATAGAACCGATGCCAACTAAAGTTGGTACCCGAAGTGCCGGGGCAGGTGATTCATAATTCTGAGCGCTCTTCCGATAAATGAAACAAGCCTTTCTGAGGAAATGAATGAAGCTGACAAAGACATGGTGGCAGGGACTTACGGTCATGGGAATCGCTGTGATCAGTATCCTTTTCATTAACGTCACTCTTTCTCCTTCATACGATCAATTGAGTTCAGGAAATCTCGTTCGGAACGGAAGTTTTGAGCGCTCTTCCACCAACGGGATTCCGGTCAACTGGACTTCGAACTGTCTTAAACCAGTTTCTACCGTCCGCTCAATCGGTCTCCGTGATAAATCATCTGCCTACCTGGTCGATGATAAAGATGATCGCGCCTGTGGATTAATGTCAGACATGTTTTCAGTGGAAAGCGGAAAAAATTATCGCCTGGAAGTCGATGCTCGCTGGGACATTCAAGAGTCTCCGTTGGTGTATGTCTATTTCTATAAAAATCAGGTGAAATTGGGTTCTCGATCATTTGCGATCCCGAAAGGATCCAGGTTGTGGTCACGATTGCTAAAAGACGTTCAGGTACCAGTCGGAACTGATCGGGCACAAGTCTATCTGTATTCTCCTGTCAGCAGGAGAATGAAAGTATATTTTGATGGCGTTGCATTCTATCAAAGACCAGGCCTGCAGAATGAAGTCATCATGTATGCCGCTCCCGTTTCATCAGGAAACGGCACTGGTTTGAGTTCGAAAAACTGGGCGCTCTACAATGACGTAAAATTCTGGAGTGTTGTTAGAACAAAGCTCGCCGCCGGTCCTGTCCGGGTTGTGCTTAAGCCCGGAAACTATTCTATCGCGACTCCTGCTGGTAAGTTATCACTCAAAGGCATCGGCCATATTTCAAACCGTTTAACGATCGAAGGCCAGGCAGCCTTCGGAACTGTTTTTCTCTTTCCAGGTACCTCAATCTCGGACCCGGGAGCCTTGATCACTCTGGATGGCGTACGAAATACGGTTATTCGTCACATTCATTTCAGATCGCAATCGAATGTTGATATCGGGTATCTCATGACAGTGGCACGCTCAGAAAATATCACGCTCGCCGGGATCACCGCTTTGAACTTACCCAGAGTTAAATATGGAGTAATCGGGCCCTCGAATGGGACGAAAAATATTCTCATCCGTGAAACAGAAATGGTGAAGCTGGGTTACGACATTCACCAGCACTTTATCTATGCTTTCCGCAATATCCAGAATCTCCATCTGAATAACAGTGTGCTCGAAGACAGTACGGGTGCTTATTTCCGATGTCGCGATGTCTGTCGTGATCTAAAGATCACTGATTCAGAATTTCTTGCCACCGGGACATGGGGATCAAATGACATCTACAAATCCCCTCATTTTGTTGAACTCGCAGTTTTCAACGATCAGCTGTGGGATGGATATAATAAGGGTCAGCAGGAATGGTTTGGCTGTGGTGTCTTCGCGACCAATAATTCTTTCCAGTATCGTTTCCGCGCGGGCAATGCGATTCCATTTTCTATCGTTCACACTGGGTATCGTCCCTGGGATGGTTATATGTTCCGGGATCATTTATTGACGAGCGCTGACCGCGAGCTGCTTCTCAACGGGCATGTTACATATCGTAGAAATATGATGAAGTCTAAGTTCGGTCTGGATTTAAGAAATGGCTTCTCCGTGTTGAATAATTCTTTCTCAGGTCACTTGTTTCTTTTCGAACTTCAGTCAACAACGGGCTACGGCTCCGAGAATTATTACGCCCCATCAGAGTACGCTGGAGAGGGAACTTATGACATCAGCACTTGCCTGATGCAGTAACAGGGGTCAGGCATGTCCAAAATGCCGGGCCATCAGATAGAGACCGAGAAAGAAGACGAACAGACCGGCGCCAAATGCCAACCACGCCAACAGAGTTGATTTTGATTTCAGGTACTGTTCTTCGTGAGTATCAGCGAGGTGCAGATGCTCGTTCTCATTCGCGGAGACTTCGCCGTAATAGCGGCAATGTCTTTCTCCATCTGAGGAGAGCTGATGCTGATCGGTTATGTCTCCGGCACTCATCTGAAGAACTCTTTCAAATCCGCGGCTCAATTCTTCGCGGGTAACTACTCCGTCTTTATCTTTATCAAAAAATTTTTGTTTGAAACCCGGGCTCTTGAGAAGTTTGGTACATCTGCTATGAAAGTCTTTCAAGACGGGATCGGGGCTCACGAATCTGATTTTGTCTTCAGGAGTGAGAAAACCATGTATCAGAATGGGTGACCCGAGGAGGATTTTTCTTTCCTTGATACGAAAATTATTTCCGAGTGAGAAGCCGAAGAACGTCGGACGATTAAAGATGTTTCTGTCACCGCAAAGAGCATTGAATGCCACTTGTTGCGAACCCAGCATCCGGTGAGGCTGATAGACCCTCTCTCGCAGGATATCGATAAAGTGCTCACCGGAAGGCTTCACCTTGATGAAGCCGCTTTGATCAAATGCCAGAAAGGGTGCGCTGGTTCTATAACTCCAGATTTCGCGCCAGCTTTTATTCTTTCCAGTACCCTTGTATTCTTCGAGTCTGAGTTCGAGGTATATACACTTTTTACCCTCGAGACACTTCTCAAATTTTCCGATGGGCCATGCGACGGCCTCAAGCTCTACCTGCCCTGCGCTGGCAGCGGAGATGAGTTGCCTGGCAGAGTCTTTCACGCGATTTATGCGTTTAACTCTGCTCCAGGCATTGTAGGAAATGAGGACACCACCGACTGTGAGGGCCAGGAGCTCCCGGAAGCCATCTGATTCAGACATTGATCTTCAGGCTCGGTCTGACTTTTTCCGCCTCTGCAATCTGAAAGAGATGTTTCTCTGAGTAGCCAAGCTGACGGGCGATAAGGGAAGCTGGAAATTGTTCGATGCGGGTATTATAAGTCGTCACGGCTTCATTATAATGTTCGCGGCGATGGGCCAGGCTTTCTTCGAGCTCAGAGATCCGATTCTGAAGCTGAACAAAGTTATGATTCGATTTGAGTTCCGGATAATTTTCTCCCAAGGCGAAGATCGCCGGAAGAGCAGCTGAGAGAGTTTTGTTTGCTGCCATTTTCTCGTCTTCGTTCCGGGCCTGTCCGTACTGCTTTCTGGCCTCAGCGATGGTCGTGAGAATATTTTTTTCGTGCTGAACGTACTGATTAATAACTTCGATCAACTGAGGCACCTCATCGAAACGCTGCTTCAGAATAACATCTATGTTGGCCCAGGCCTTGGCAACTTGCTGCTTAAGCGCCACCAGTGAGTTGTTAATGGTGATGTAAAACATGACTGCCATGATGACGATGACTAACAATACGATGAATTCCATAATGCCCCTTAGGTATAAGGATTATTATAAGGGGGCCCGCGTTTCTTTCAATGCTTCTTGATTGATTTCACCGGGTATTTCTTAAAATGGTCCTTTTAGGTTAAGCTGGGGGAATGGATTTTGCCTCTTTCCTGGATCACGAGTTCCTGTTTCCCCTGGTCGTGATCCTATCGACATTCATTTCAGAGGACCCGACCACTATAGGCGTCGGCGCTCTCATCGGGAGCGGGCAGATTACATTTGCCCGGGGGTTCATCCCGCTCATGACAGGGATCATCCTGGGAGACCTTGGGCTTTATGGGGTCGGGAGACTCATAGCTAAAGGCTGGAAAAAATCCACCAACATTCCCCTGAATCCGGGCCTCATGACCCTTTTAATTGCCAGGTTTGTCCCCGGGATGAGAAGCATGACCTTTACCGCTGCCGGGGTGAAGAAATTTTCGTTCAAGGCCTATGCCCTTCTTCTGATTCCTGCCTCTGTTGTCTGGACGCTTTTTTTACTTCTGGCGACCAAGGAAGTGATGGCGGTTCTGACTTACTTCCCAAAATGGGTGTCTATTTCTTTTGGTGTTGCCTTGTTTTTATTCTTTCACTTTCTGGATAAGAGACTGAAAAAGAAATATCTCTCGCGTGAGATTAAAGAATAAGACTACTTGCTGGCTTCGATTGAGTTATTGAACGCCTCTTCAATTTCCGGAAAGTAGTCACCCTTTCTGAATTTAACAGGCACCATGCTCTTTAATGGATGTTTTCTCAAGTGCTGGGTCAGCTGTGTAAGTGGACCCGCAACTTTATGAGAAAGGATAAGACCTCCTAGAATAATGATGATTGTGCTGATTACGGAGGTGACTGCAAATATCTTATTCATGAGCGATTTCTGATCGGCGAGGAATTTAAAGAATACATGCTGTCCGTCCAGTCCGGCCGCCAATGCTTCCTGTTCCATGACTTTAAAGAAAAACCAATTTGAAAGGTAAAAACATCCTACCATCAGAAGAGACAGAAAAATAAACCAACCCAGAATTGAAAGCTGGAATCGTTTGTTTATCAGGATGTTTGAAAGTAATCTGTTTTGCATTTTCATCTCACTCTTCCTCAGGATTATTGATCAAATATTTTAATCTTTCTTGTTTCTGCACGATTCCTTCTTCAAGAATTCGTCTATCTTCGGGGGTCAGTGAATTTCCGTTCGACCCGAGATTAACCTGATCTTCTTCAATTTCATTGTTCAGAATTTCTATTTCTTCATTTCTTTGGTCAGTTAAGATACTTTTCCGGGTTGCCACCGTGTGTTTGCGGAACAAGACTGAATTCGGATCCATATCGACGTCTTCAGGATCTTCTCCTTCTTCGATATTGTCCCCTTGTGGGTCTGCCTGGAATTCTGGGGAGTCACTTTCTGTGAGGGTAGCTGATCCGGCCTCTTTAAAATCCATGATCTGGTTCACACCGCTCTGGAATGCCTTATCCTGATAGATTTTCTTCTTTTCTTCCGTAAGTCTTTCAACCGAAGAATCCTCATCTTTAACCATGAAACCAAGAACATACTTACATCCACCGAAAAACAGAAGTAATCCCAGGGTGGCAAAGAATATGTTCTTAAGCGATGAGTTCATACGTTATAATCAGAATATTCGATAGGGGTGACAATTTCCATGAATAACCGCTTTTACCAACTCATTATCATTGGTTGTATGGTCTTGTTCAGTAGTCCCTCATGGTCTAGAACACAGAGAAAATGTCTTAAGATAGAAGGTATGAGTTGTGGCTCTTGCCGGGAAAAGATCCAGGGCGTTTTACTAAAAACTGAAGCCATCGTCTCCGCAGAAGTATCCCTGAAGAAGGGGCTTCTTGAGACGACGTTTAAAGATGAATCCATCCAATTGGGAAAAATCCAGAAGATCATACAGGATATCGGATACAAATCATCGGAAACTGCCTGTGATTAAGTTCATCCTGACATTTCTTTTTATCATGCAATCAAACGTGGCGGGGTCCAAAGAAAATAAGTTCACGCTGTATACGCCGACTGGAGGAGATTTTTCCATTCCCTCCACGGAAGGGACATTCCATACCAGGAATGTACGAGGTAAGAATCTGGTTCTTTTTTTTGGATTTTCCCGGTGCCCGGATGTCTGCCCACTCACGCTGAGAAACCTGAAAAGAATGCGGGATAGTCTTTCTGAAGCTCAAAGAAAGAATCTTCATATTCTTTTTATCTCAGTTGATAACAAAAGAGATGATGTCAGGAACCTGAAAAATTATATCTCAAAGTTCGGACAAGGGTTTGAAGCCGGAACCGACTCGGATGAAAAGTTAAATAAGATTATGAAACTCTTCGGGGCCCGCTTTGCCAGGGTGACCGGGACGGCTGGTAATATCATTATCGACCACACCACAAGTTTGTTTCTCATCAATTCAAGAGGAGAGTGGGTAGACACCTTGAGATCTGATGCTTCTGGAAGTGAATACGCAGATTCAGTCAGCACTATTGATCAGAAGACAAAACAAAACCGCGAGCTAAAGAGGAGTATTGAAATTACAGAATTGGGCCAGAGTAAGAACTGTGATTTGGGGTCAGGAATTTGTTCTTACAAACATGTCGACCATTCAGAATATAAGGTGAGAATATCTCCCGTCCCGGTTAAGACAGAGAGAAACCTTCATGTCGAAGTAGATGTGAATTCAAACGGCTTGATGCCCGTAGAACTTGATTTCGAAGGGATTGACGTCAACATGGGTCTCATCAGACCCAAGCTTTTAAAAGCAGGATCACAGAAGTATAAAAGCGGATTCTCATTGCCTGTCTGTGAACTCAAGGAAATGCGATGGAAGGTCAGATTGATTCTGCAGGACCCTAGTGGGGCCCTGTTCTCAGTTCTCTTTCATATGAAGTCGCGGGACTAGGGAATCGTGAATCTTCCGGAATTTGACAGAAGATTGTTTGGCCCACCGGTTACAGAAATCCCATGAACGTTTACTGTGCGACCTTTGTAAGGTGCCATCTGGGCCAGGGTCCGGACGGCCTTGAATCGATATGCTCCATGAGCACTACCACAGGCAACGCTTACCGCAGGCTCATTAAGAACACTGGTCTTGCCAATAGAAAAACCATAATCAGGAACTCCGGTACCTTTCAGATAAATATGAATATCGACAGATACATCCTGACCGTAATCGCAGGCCCAGCCATAGAACTCAACATTGGATCCCACGATTTTCACATTATCTATTGTTCCCATGATTCTCGATTGCACGCTTCCAGCGCAGGAATAGGCATAACCGTTACCAGTCGTTAAACCCTTACCCGGATAGGCTGCGGCCGGGTTGATCAGATTCGTTTCAGGATTCGTTGTTTTAAATTTTACGTAGAATTCAGTTCCGTTGCTGTAGTAAGCGCCCGGATGTGTGCTCGCTCTGAGGGCATCTAAGCTACTGACTGCTACTGCTCCATTGTCGAGCTTACAGTTTGTTCCCAGTGCATGAAGTTTCACCACAGGTGAAATTAAATTTGGTTTCTCTGAGTTGGTATGGAATGAAAGCCCTGAAAGCACCCCTGAAGCAATATCTCTTCTTCTGAAAAGCATATCGTAGGTATGTTGACTTGAAGTGATGAGACCCGCCTTATTCAGGTAAGCCGGCACTCCCTGGTTACTGACGTTATCAAGGTGTTTATAATTGAGAAGGGACGAAGTTCCGTCTTTTACCATCATGAACGGGATCTTATTAATGTTGCTAGTGCCCCCGAGGAAGAGATTCACCGTCTGAAATCCTGAGGGACAGATACGAAAGCCGGTATATGATGCAGTCTTTGTGAAGCAACTGGAATTGGTCAGATAATTGTTGTTTGATACAAGCAGTGAACCAGCCTGTCCGGTCAGAGAACCATCAATATCTCGTAAGGAATTGCTGGTTAAATTGTCCAGCCATCCCTTACCTCCGGCCACTTCAAATCCAGCATCATCGTACATGCGATAGTAAGGCTCAGGAGAGAAACGAAGTCTCTGGCTGAAGTTCGTATACTTTCTCGCCCCACCAATCGTTGCGATCGGAACAGGAGTAACATCCACCACCGACGTACCAATGGTTTTGGTCAGTTTGGTCGATGGATAATTCATGAAATCGACGCCATCTAACTCAAACGGACCATCATACATCACGATACCAAATTGTTTTCTCGGCCATTTCCCGAGAGTATAGAGATAGTTGTCCTCAACCGGACCATGATTCGCGCTTCTGCCGATAACCAGAGAATTCCTGGCAATTTGATTGTAGGCAAAGAACATCTGCCAGCCATTATCAGCGAGCACGGCGTTTTCAAAAACTGCTGTGTGTCCGCGGAAATAGATTCCAACGTTGGCATTTTTCCACGCAACCAGATTCCTGAAGACAGGAATATTCTGAGGCTTGTAGTGAGCAGTACCAATCCTTCTATCCATAGGATTATTGGGATTGTTGGTGGGGGTGTTCAGGTCCGGGCCCCCATCCCAGGTGTGTCCGACTAAAGTTGAATGAGCGATATTGTTATGAAACTCAGTTGTGTTTGCCAGATTAGGCTGTGAAAGAACAGCGCCATTATAACCGCCATTTACGTACTCTCTGACTTCATCAATAAAGGTCATCCAGAAACCAGTCCCGACAGATCCAGCGGCAATATTATTTTTTACGATATTTTGTGGGTGTGAGATCCAGAAAACACTCACGGCCGGGAATCTCATTCCTGTTACGCCACTCTCGGATTCTTTTGGATTATCAGACGCGAGCAGGATTTTCCCAGGAGATGGAGCTTTGGCACCTATACCAATATTGTTCGTTATGACGTTGTTGACTTCGTTCCCTGTCTCCAGGAAAAAGCCATGGCCCTTAAAATTAAAGCAAGAGTTGCGATCGACTGTTGCCTGGTTAGTCTGATGAACGGTAATACATCTCTGAAAACTTTTGTGAATGCTGGAATTTCTGATGTATTGTCCCGGAACATTCCCGGCTAAATGCCAGTGGAAAGGATATCTGGCCATGATACCGGCCTGGCCCATTCGCGAGAACTCAACACTGTCAATCCAGGCGCCGCCACCCTTGTGAACCATGACATGTCCACCGAGCTGGGAATCAGGCAGGTCTGCATCTGAAATCGCGACGGCAGATTCATCAGCTTTAATAACAATATTTCTGGTGAGGTTGATAACTTCTGCCCGCTGGTCCAGAGTGATGGTTCCACGGGAAGTGGCAAAGTTTTGACTGCGACCATAGTGGCGATAGGTTGAGACCCGATTAAGCTTCACTCTATTTGCCGCCGGAAAACCGACGATGATGAAACTCTCACCTTCACCAGGATGATAAGAAGTCGGCGCGATAGCAATTTCATCGTTCAACTTCCAGACGGTGTTGACGTTTCTATCCAATACGATTTCAGAAACATTCTTCTCAAGAGTGGCATTGAGTTTTGCCACCATGACCATTCCATGGGATCCATTCAGAGTGAGCTTCCCGTAAGCATTGACGATCATGCCTCGATAAGAGAATGAATTTTTCGGAACAACTGCACTGTTATGCTTCAGGAGGATTTCAAGTTTTTTTGAAAACCGACTGGCCACAGTTCCGCACTGAAAAACACCATTCACATAAATTGTTTTGGCCTTAATCCGGGCAAGCGAAGGGGAAGAAACGCAATGAAGTTGGCCATTGATTTTTAATTCGCCAACATCAACACTTTGATCAATAAAAGAAACCTGACCTGGTTTAATTTCTACAATTTTCTCTCCGGCGACACCAGGTGTGGCATTGACAATGGAAGAAAGAGGGATGGCTATCGAGCTATTATAAGGAACTTCATTTGCGGGAGCCTGCGCAGCTACCTGCCAAGAAACACCCAGAACAAGAGATACAAATACGTGCTTCATTTATACATCCGGAAAGATGATTTTTTATATCTTCACCCGTATCGGATTTCTAAGTATTTAATTAATATCAGGCAGGGAACGGGCTTGTAAATCCGGGAGCTTAAAGTGGGAAACAGAAACTATTCCGAAAGATCATGCCACATAAAGTTCGCAGTTTTCTATTTGCAGACCTGTTCAGGAGACTGGGAATCTTCAACTGCAGGGAGAGTGCCGGAAGTGATAAGAGTGTTGATGTATCGCCGGGAATAGCTCGGCAAAGATTTTTTATAATACTCGAATCTTTCCTGAACTTCTCTTGAACTTGCATCCTGGCAATATCTCTTTATTTCTTTACGCACTTTTACCCAGTTTTCGGGAAGACGGTAGGAGAGTTCGAAGGTCTCATCCCAGAATCCACTAACGTATTTTTTGATATCAGGGGCTGTTTCCAGTTCCCAGTTTCCTGCTGAACCTTGTCTGAGGTAGGGTGCCTTTCCTTCGCAGAAATCCCGGTAGAAAAGAAAGCCCTGATAATTGGATTCCAGATCCGCATAACTGAAGACTCCGCTGGCCCAGTATCCGTGAACCGTTTTTTCGTCGCGAATGCCCCAATGAATGGCCGCTTTAACAGCTTCTTCTTCACTTTTTCCCAGAGCTTTCTCTTTCAGGAATTTTTTGAAATAAATCATGCCGGTTGAGGCGAAATGGCTGAGCTTATCAGTGCCGAAGTAGTAACCGTTCACCTGAATGTTAGGTGCGAGTCCAAACCAGGGAATATAAAAAAGATAAGGTTCACGATAGATACTTCCGTGAACATAGTTCATATTTTCCGGATACATCTCCTGCGAAGTGAGTCTTTTAAAGAGCCAGTTTTCAACCGGATTATCATGAACCAGATAGGAGGCGAAATTCTTTGCAATCAGCTTCGTCATTTGTTCGCATGACTTTTCTGAATGTGTGGGAATATTCTGAAGAGCGAGTTCAATATTTTCACGGAAATAATGATCAAGATGAGAAGACGAATCTTTTAGTTCTTGTCCCCAGACAATGTAATTGTCAGTTTCCAGGGCCATTGCCGGCAGAGGGAGCATCAATGCAAGAAGAAGTATCTTCATGCAAAAAGCTTATCTATTAAGTTTTCATCTGCCTATGTGCAAAGCTTAAAAGATTAGAAGCCCTTTTTCAGTCCTATCGCGAGGTTAAACCCCGAGAGATCGGATTTATCCGATGACCATTTCTGATTCCACCGCTGATACTCAACCCCTGTGAAAATGGCCTCTTTCTTGGTGATGAAATACAGAACCCGGGTATTGAGACTCATCCACGGGAAACTGTTTCCGCCATCCCGTTCAGAGCTGAGGTAAAAGAGTTGTTGCGAGTAAACTGCATTTGTCTGCCAGGCCCAGTAAGCCGAGACGGGGGTGGTGTAGCCGAGCTGAATATGAGGACCGAGACTCGAAGATTGTTCAACAAAAATATCGTTTTCGAATCTATTACCCATGAAGGCCGGCAGTTGTAGATATGTTACGCCGCCACCAAAAGTAAGCTTTCCTTTACCTAGTATTTTTTCCTTATTCAGAGAGAACGCGAACCTGATCTTGCTCGCGGCTTCTCTCCCGGAACTCAGCTGAAGATAGGAAAATTCTGTTTTTCTCTGGAGTGAGTTGAGCTTCGGTTTATGCATCCACTCAAGACTCAAACCGAGCCCGGTGAGCTCTTTCTGGTCGAGTTCTGTATCATTTTCTACGTCTGTGCTGGAGTACTTATATTTCGACAGGATCATGGATGCATAAATTTCATCTTTCCAGAGAAGAGAAGCAGGTGAGACTTTGTTCGTTTCTTCTTTCGTACCCTGGATAATATCCTGAAGCTCTACCTTGTCCCCTGATTTCACCAGCTGAACAATAGTCTTGGGTGAATCGGGGTAACCAGGGGCGGTTGCTCTGATGGAAATTGTCGTTACTCCTTCGCGCAATCGTTTAGAAGAAAAAGCGAAGGTATGGGTCAGGATCTTAAAGCGCCGGCTTTTGTCCGAATTCACTGGTGGCAGATAATCAATTTCATATTGTTTAGCCGTTCTGATCCTGGGCCATTCCAGCGTGATTTTATCATTTACGGTCACTTTAACTTCCGGTGCCTGAAGTTCTCCACCGACTCGGGTAAAGCTCTTGAAGGTTGAAGCAACAAAATCATCCTTGGTACGCTGGGCTTCACCTTCTTCCAGCGCATATGCAGTCCAGGAGTATTGTCCTAAATCTTCCAGGAATAAGGTCGCCCTGATGTCTTTAACCGTACTGTTGTAGACCACGCTATCTTTTTCATTTTTCACAACGAGCTGATAGATCGCTGCACCTTCAACTTCACTCCATTCAAAATCAACCTGGGCCGTGCTGACTTGTGATTCAGGTCCCGGCTGGAAAAGTTTCGGATTATGCATTCTGACTTTTACCGGAATATAGTCTGACCATTCTCCGGGAACGCCCCGCTTATCCAGTGAGCGTATGCGAAGAGAATATTTTCCGGGAGGAACGGCGTTGGACCAGGACGATGTATCGACTTTATATTTTCCCCGTGGAGTAAGGCTTCCGTCTGCCCCTTCAAAAAGTTCCACTTCGTAGTTCGCGGCTCCAGCGACTTCTTCCCATTCAATATCAATCCAGCGGGTTTGAGCAAATGCCGGCAACGAGAGAAATATTAACAGTAGAAAAGTTTTCATCTGACTTTAATGCCTTTCAGTTTAGGAGCCGCGATACTGCTTTTTTCCGGAACCTCAAGCTCAAGCACACTCACTTCTCCTTTCCGGTTGTATTCGTCCTGATAATTCGTTCTCAGGATATATTTCCCGGGGAGAAGTCCCGAAAATTTAAGAGTGCTCTCAC
>JAKFFP010000014.1:0-16292 GCA_036675045.1 Bacteriovoracales bacterium
GAGAACGAGTCCGAGTGTTCCCGGGACTCGAGCATGACGGAAAACGCCTGGTCGGTGCGTGGGAAGCCCTGAAAATTGAAAAACTCCCGAAGTCGATCGGGATCGTTGGTGCTGGAGCGATCGGAATGGAGTTCGCTTATTTCTGGAACGCGTTCGGAGTTGAAGTCACGATTTTTGAAATGCAGAAAAATCTTCTTCCGATTGAAGACACTGACGCTTCAGTGGAAGTTGAGCGCGCTTATAAAAAGCTCGGCATGAAGATTCATACCGGAGTGGAAAAAGTTTCGGCGAAGAATAATGGTAACGATGTCACGATCACGTCGACTTCAGGCGGAAAAAACACTGATCACAAATTTGAGATGGGTCTCATTGCTGTTGGTATGACCGGAAATATCGAAGGCTTTGGTCTGGATAAGATCGGTGTCAAAACAGAGAAAGGATTTATCTCAGTCACCAACATGTATGAAACTTCCGTGAAGGGGATTTATGCGATCGGTGACGTTTCCGGTCCGCCACTTCTCGCGCACGCAGCATCTCACGAGGGTGTTGTCGCCGCTGAGCACCTCGCCGGCAAGCACCCGCACGCGATCGATAAAATGAATATCGCCGGTTGTACGTATTGCCAGCCTCAGGTCGCTTCCGTCGGATTCACCGAAAGAGCGCTCAAGGAAAAAGGAATTGAGTACAAAGTCGGGAAGGCACCTTTTACGGCAAACGGGAAGGCCATTGCCTCGAATGAAAATAACGGCTTCATCAAAGTCCTGATGGGTAAGCACGGTGAGCTTCTTGGTGCCCACATCGTGGGAACGAATGCGACTGAACTGATTCACGAATACGTTCTCTTCCGTCAGATGGAAGGAATTGATGAAGAAATCTTCGCGACCATTCATCCGCATCCGACTCTGGGAGAATTCCTGGGTGAGGCGGTTCTGGCAGCGAAGGGCAGAGCACTTAATTTGTAAGAAGCAGGAAGAATTTTCTCAATTTCTAGATTCATTCTAGGAGGCGAGGATTGAAAACTGAGACGTACGTCAGTACGTCGCAAGTTTGAAAGACGATGACGACAACGAATTAATCAGAAAGTGAGGAAATTATATGGCACGTACAGAAGTAGTAATGCCCCAGATGGGAGAGTCGATTACCACAGGTACAATTACCAAGTGGCACAAACAACCCGGTGAAGTGATCGAGCTGGATGCGATCCTGCTTGAGATCTCTACCGATAAAGTAGAATCTGAGATCCCTTCACCGATCGGCGGAAAGATCGTTCAGCTTCTTTACCCTGAAGGCGCAACCGTGGATGTGGGCAAGCCTATTGCCATCATCGAAGATGATATGAACGCAGCTGTCGATGCAGCTCCGGCGCCTAAAGCACAAGCTGCTGCCGCTCCTGAAAAATCGACGAAGCCGGCGGCTGAGGCGGGTTCCCAACAGACAACTGGTGCTCCCGAGGCCATGAAGCACGATGAATCTGAGGACGGGTTCCGCTTCTATACTCCGCTGGTGAAAGCGATGGCAAAAGACGCCGGTATTTCTCTTGGTGAACTGAAAAACATCAAAGGCTCAGGTGCCGCTGGTCGCGTGAATAAAGCGGACCTTGAGGCCTATATTGCCGGTGGAAGAAAAGGCGGCGCTGCTGCTGCACCTTCTAAAACCGCCCCTGCCGGAACTGCGGCTCCATCCGGAAAAGCAGAAACTCGTGGATCTGATCGCGTGGAAATCGTCGCGATGGATAACATGAGAAAAGCAATCGCGAAGAACATGGTTCTCTCGAAGCAGACTTCTCCCCATGTGAACTCAATCGATGAAATCGATATGACGGGCCTCGTGAAACAGCGTGAGAAGATCAAGAACGAATTCAAGAAGCGTGAAGGAATTAACCTCACTTATTCACACTTCGTTCTCTATGCCATCGTCCAGGCGCTGAAAGAGCACCCTTTGGTCAACTCTTCAATTGAAGGCGATAACATCGTTATCAAGAAAGATATCCATCTCGGATGCGCGGTTGCGACTCCGACAGGTCTCGTGGTTCCGGTCATTAAAAACGCCGGTGACCTGAACCTTACGGGAATTGCCCGTCAGCTTGATATCCTCGCTAACAAAGCGAAGACCAAGAAGCTCACCATGGATGACCTCTCGGGTGGGACTTACACTTTCACGAATAATGGTTCATTCGGAACGCTGATCGCGACACCGGTGATCCTCCAGCCGCAGGTTGGTATCTTCTGTACCGGAGTTATCAAGAAGCGCGTGATGGTTATGGAAGATGATTCCATGGCGATTCGTTCCATGATGTACGGAACTCACACCTATGATCACCGTCTCATCGACGGTGAGCTGGGAAGTAAATTCCTCGCTTCGGTGAAACATCACCTCGAAAACATGAATGTTTCTGATCTGATCTGATCATTTTTCGGGCCCGCCTCTGGCGGGCCTTTTTTTTATCTGGTGGAGATGGAAGCACCCATGATGTCTCCGGATTCGAAAGATTCGATCCGGCAACCGGCCATATCGATCACCGCCGCCATCAGGATTTCTTTTTCTTCTCTCATCCCGTTAGTCCAGAGAATATCAAACACAAGTTTTGTGATGAAAAAATCTTCTCCGCGAAGCCTCATCATTGTGTCGGTGAGAGCTATCTCTTTCAGGGTTGATATCCCCGCGTGTTCGCCCATGGGTGATGAGATGGGAATACTGGATTTGAAATGAGAAAAAAGATCTTTCCGGATTTCTTTAATTTCACAGGCAAAAGATGTTTGTGTGAGAAGCAAAAAGAAAATGACGAAGGCTTTCATGGTAACTCCTTGTTGGCAGGAGTAAAAATCACAAAGTTCGATTCTTTGTCAGAGTTCCCGGGAAAATTCAGAATGATTTAATGAAACACCGGGCCGTTTGCGTAACGGTTCTTGGGAAAAGATTGCTCTAGAAATGGTAACAAGGGATTAAGTTAATTGCCGGAATTCTCTTCGAGATCTTTCAGCATTTGCAAATATTCAGACATATGGTCCGAGGTTGTGACTGAACCCTGTGTGCAGTGATTGAGCGCATTCCGGACGATCTCTTCCAGATTGTCGAGGCTGGGTTTATTTAAAAAATCAAAAGCACCGTATTTGGCAGCTTCGAGCATGAGATCTCTGTTGCCGTGGCCGGTATAGAAAATGAAAGGGACATCACTCATATCTTCACGAACGCGCTTGATGAATTCGACACCATTCATAACGGGCATGTTAATGTCGCACACGATACAGTGAATGGTCTCACGCCGGAAAATATCCAGGGCTTCTTTACCGTTTCCGGCGGTGAAGATTTCATCCGCGTAGTCCTCGAGGATGTTTTGCATATTTTTCACGAGGAGGGCTTCGTCATCAATGATCAGGAGGTTACCTTTCATACAATCTCTTTATCGTCATAATGTTTATAATTCTGCATCTTCCACAATTTGCGGCCGTGAAAATTATGAACTCATAGTTTACTCTTTTTGCCTTTCGGGCGCAGGATTGAAATCCCCTGAGTAACTTGCCGTTCCCGCTCTACTGTGGAGGCCGGGAATATGGAATCATTTCCGGTTCTGGTAGGCTCTTCAGAGGGGACATCATTTTTTTGATTATAGTCCTGCTTCAACATGTTCGCGACAGATTCTTCTGACAATTCCTTCACCGGATAGAAGATCAATTGATTTACTATTTTCCTCAGGCGCGCTTTGTTTTCTTCACTTAGGCCATGAATGAGTCCCCTGTAATGGTTTCCTCGGATTCCCTTGTGGAGTTCTTCGTCCGGTACGATGGTGATAAACAGTGGAATGGGAAGTTCGAATTTTAAAACAGTGTAACAGTGAAGTTCCAGAGGAGAATAGAAGGTAATGTCATTCTCTGTGAGGCCTGAAAGATGAACTGGAAAAGGAACGGAAAGAAGCCTCGAGTGATCAGTATGTTGGAAGAATTTACTCACGCTGTTTTCGTTCTTAATCTTATCTGCAATCTTCGTCTGAAATGAAGAAAAAAACTCATAATTTAAACTCGTCGGCACCGCCATGATCAACTTATAGTTGAAGAGTTTTTTAAGTGCCTCGGATTCCGTGCGAGAATTAAAAACAACGACGAGAGTTTCCTGGCCGTCGGTCACGCGCAGATTGTCTATGATGACTTCCAGCTGATACACATCGAGTCCCTTATCGGTGACGAGATCGAAGAGAACAAGTCCGGGCTTCGCCTCATGGAAGAGGTTCGTCGAAGAGGCCGCCTTAGAATGAAAGTTAAGCCAGAAGGAAGAGTTCCGGTCCCGTGTACACATGTCTTCGTAGAATTTCTGGTTCTGGGAAAAGATCGTAAGGAACTTTTGGCGTGTCGAAAATTTTTCCTGATACAGGTTCAGCCACGTCGTCACAAGATCAGGTTGTAGAGATTCAGGGGTTAGTTCGTCCCAGGGGCCCGGGAAAGGCAACTCAACTTCGTATCCATACATGAAAGGTGAACAAAGAAGCACATGCTTCTTCCGGATTGGAGATGCTATGGCCGAGTCATGATTAAGGAAATTGTAGGGAACGATGATGGAACCCTCGAGTTCAAGATCCGTTTCAATGAAGGCCGATGATTCAGAAACGGAACGCAAGACCGAAGGATTCGAAGCTGTGAGAGGAATGTCGAGACCCTTGGCCCGCGCGAATCTGTTCTTTCTTTGTTTTAACTGAAAGACCAGAAAAAAAGTCTCGCTGAAGAGGGGATCACTTTCGAGCTCCTGCAAATGGAACAGGACGACCCCGGCGGATAGGAGTAGCTCGTTCGCTCTGACTTCCTCTTCATTCTTCACTACCAGAACCCAGAAGATCGATCTCGTCTCTTCGATCTGCTTCAGCTTCACCATGGCGTTTATGAGTTCCGGCTCAACCGGCAGAGTCAAAAAGACGATTCCCGGTTTCAGATGAAAAATCTGCCTGATCAGATCAGCGTTGCCGGGAGGGATATGCATCGCTCTCGAATCCGGCAGAAAATTCTCTGAGAACCTCGAAAGGGACTGAAAGAATTCATCGTCGGCTCCGTGATAGAAAATCGTTTTCATGAGTGGCTGCTGCCCTTAACGAAGCCCGCCACCAGCGCTTTGATGATAATAGGGTCAAAGTTTATCAGTTTATCCCGATCGCGAAGAAGCATCTTCACGGCATCCAGGGGAGAGACGAGATTCAGAGAGACGGATTCAGCGACCTCATCAGCGAGGGCGATAATCTTGGCCAGTGGATAGATTTTCAAGCTTGAGAGTTCATTGGGATATCCAGAACCGGTATTATTCTCGTGGTGCTGGTAAACGATCTGGACGATTTGCGGATTGAGATGCGGCACTTGCAGCAGCATGTTCGCTCCGAGCCTAGGGTGGTCCTGATAAAGCTCGAATTCCTTCGCCGTCATTTTTTCAGGATTTTTGTTCCGGATTTCTGGCGGCAGCTTCAGGAGTCCAATGTCATGAATCAGGGCACCCATGACAACGGTTTCGATCGTCTTGGGGCCGGCCCAATCCAGATTCTTGCAGATGATCGCCGTGAAAAATGACGTGAGGAAAGAATGAGTTAACTTCTCGACACCTAATTCGGTGAAATAGTTATTGATGGACCGGAGATTGTTATCACCCTTTATCATCGAAAATAAATTGTTGCTGAGACTTTTCCCTTCTTCAACGAGTTCGGGTTTCAGTCCGCGCGAATGGATCTCCTCCATCAGGATGTCAGAGACATTGCTCACCTGGTGGAGGGCGACTTTCAGGTCCGCCGTCGTTGTGAGAGATGTTTTCAGAATTTCGTTCATGTAGTTAATGTAGTTCCGGCGTTCTTTCGTCAGGAAAAAGAACTGCTTCACACCGCCCTGCTGAAGTTTTTTGATACGGTTCGGATCAATATTCTCCCCGCGTTTGACGATTTTGACGAAATGGTTCTCTTTCAGCCGAAGGTAGTAGTCGAAGATGGCCAGGTTACCGCTGTAAAAAGCTTCTATGTCAACCTGAGTGCAGTCCCTATCTTTTATCCGCTCGTCCGGGAGCTGTGGTTCATCCAGAACCTGATCGCCGTTTTTCCAGGCATGGCCCGGAGAGTTGTCGAGGATGAAGTCGAGCATTGTCTTGGCCGGAACAGGGCCAACGAAAACTTTATTGATGCCAACTTTGGCGGAGTTCTTTACAAGAGTGTCGTATTCCCGGCTGCGCTCTTCGTTGGCAAACAGGAGGGCGACTTTGAGCGACGGCTGATTGAGTTTGATGAACTTAAGGACCTCGACTCCCGAATGGTTCGTAATATCCGGATTGAGAAAAATCATATTGAACTTCTGACGGTATAGGAGGAGCTGGCTTTCCTTACCCTGGGAAACCATTTCGCAAACAATGTTTTTCGGCTCAAGTTTGGACTTCACATCCTGTGCCCACTCGAAATCCTGCGTCGCCAGTAGAATCTTCTGCTCCATATCCGCGAATCCTTTATCTTTTTAAGAGATGATATTGAACCTGCTCTTTAGAACCTAGTACTGCTTTCCACGCGTCCCGGATGAAATCATTTTCTGGTATCTTACCCGGACTATGAAGAATTGCTTCATCTAACTCCCTCCGTTTTTAAGAATCATCCTGGAATAACAACTCAAAAACTTGTCACTTCGTCCGCTCATCGCAAGGAACCAGAAGCTTATATCCATTACCGCGGATTGTTTTTATCTCGAGACCGAGGCCGTAAATTTTTTTGCGCAAAAGAGAAATTAGGATACTTGCTGATACCCGGCTATTAGTGTTTCTCAGTTCCAGTTTGGTCATGAGCTCGTCTTGCATCAGATGTTTTTCCGGAGCTTCGAGGAAGCGTTGTACGACGTTGAACTCCCGGATGGTCAGGCTCACTTGCTTTCCGCGAAGTGATATCGATCTCTTCCCCAGGTCGAGCTCAAGTTCATCGTCTACCGATTGAAGAAGGGATAACTTTTCCTCTGAGCGTTTTAGCTTAGCGACAAGAAGCCGGGGATCAACTGGTTTGAAAAGATAGTCATCAGCTCCGGCCTCGAGGCATTCGTTTACCCTCTGAACATTGTTCTCACCGGAAATAATAAAGATGGGGGAGTACCGGTCATGATTTCGGATAAACTGGATAATCTGTTTCCCATTGAGACCGGGGAGATTGAAGTCGAGAAGATAAAGTGCGCGCTTGGGATAGCGCTGCGGATTCAGCAAGAAGTTTTCGGCAGACTTGAATACCTGGATATCCAGTCCGAGCGGAGCGAGCACGCTCTTCATGTAGGAAACCATCAACTCATCGTCTTCTACGATAATGGCACGTCGTATTTTCATCCTCGTGACTCCAGATCCTCAAGCACGTAATTTGCCAGCCGGTTAATTTCAAGAATTTTTTTTAAGCGTTCACGCGCTGGCATGGAACGTGCGTTTCTCTCAACGTCCTCACACAGCTCTCCTAAACTTGTAGCCCCGAATAGGCGCGCCGACGATTTCATTTTGTGAACTTGTTCCCTGACCGTTTCGCCCTCTTCGATGCGGATGGCTTCGTTTAACCGCTCAAGAGTCGCCAGAATGGTTTTCCGGAATAGATCTTTCATCTCATCGAAGTCGGGGAAATTTTTTAAGGCCGCGAAGTCAAGCGTGCACACGTATCTTGGATTAATCGCATGCTCAAGCTCATTGATCAGGGCATCGAGCTCCGAGGGCTTCAGGAAAAATCCGCTGAAGCCGGCGGCAACGCATCTTTCATTGATGTCCCTGTCAATGTTCCCGGAGAGAGCCAGGATGGGAACCGCGGGGAAAAGAATCGTCGAACTCGCGCGGACAGAACGGGCCACTTGGAAGCCGTCGATCCCCGCGAGCTGGATGTCCAGGATGAGAGCATCGAAAATTTCTTCCTCGAGGACATCGAGGGCACGTTTACCGGAAACGGCGACATGGACCTCGGCACCGTGGTGAACGAAGAGCTTTTGCAATGTGGACCTCATCAATTCGTCATCATCTACGATGAGCAGTCGGCAGCGCTTAAGTGTATCCATTAAAACTCTTTTACGTATTCAAGCCGGATGTGATAGTCGCGCGAGCGTCCGGGATAGGGCCCCGCCCGGTAGTCGCCTTCTTTTACGTAAGGCTGAGCGTAGAACACATAGGAATTCAGGACATTGTTGATCCCTGCTCCCGCTGAAAATCCTTTGAAGAAGAGATCGTTCTTGCGGAGAAAAATGTTACCGATGAGCTGGTTCGGCATCATACGTTCTTTAAAAGTTCCGCCGCTCCATTCGTAGCTGGTAGTGTCCACAAAGTAGAGGACCGACGGGGTCAGGACCAGCTTGTCGGTGAGCGAAACGGAATCAGAGAGATAAAATTTATGTCTTGGGGCACCCAGGAGACTGTTACGAGAAAGTTCTGATTCAAAAGGAGCTGCTTGTGCAACGTCGACGGAATAGAAGGAGTAGTTGCCTCGCACTTCGTGTTTTTCGCCTTTCCATCTTAGCTCGGTCTCGAGCCCATGGGTTTTCACCAGATCATAGTTGTTGTAGTGCTCAGAGTCCGTCATGGCATCGTATGAGTAAACGATGATGTCTTTGACGTAAGTGGAGAAGAGATTGGTCGTGAGCGACATTGCCGGGGTGAACTGAATGCCGTACTCGAGCTCATACGTACGGGTGATTTCCGGAGCGATGGACTTATTCAGAGAAATGTTTTCGATCAGTGGCGCGCGGAATGCTTCGGCGAAAAGCGCCTTCACATGATGACGACCCATCACTTTCGTAATACCCAGCCGCGGAACAAAGACGTCCCGGGTGACGGACGGGTTATCGTAACGGATACCCGCAGTAATGTTTGCCAGAGACGTTGAGAGATCGTACTGGCTAAAGAAAGCCGTGTTCGAAAGGCGATGCTGTCTGGACCCGTCGCCGAAAGTATCGGGTGTCCCGGAGTATGTCAGACGGTTGAGCACAAGGCTTTTATCATCTGAGATCTCCGCTCCAAAAAGAAAGTTTTGCTTCTCATCTGGCGTGTAATGAAGTGTCGATCCGAGAAGTCTTCTTTCCACTGAACGTCGCCAGGAATTCCCCAGCGCCACTTCGTTGGTCGCGTCGGGTTGATAGTAGGGGAGTTGGTTCTTGTCCTGGAAATAAGAATGAAGTTTCCACTGATCAGAAATTTTCCCCTCCCAGCCGAACTGGCGGCTGATGGTCGGATAACCCTTTGGTACGGGATTTCGGATGTCTCCCGAGCCAGGATTATTTTCCAGGTCTCCCCAAAGCACGACGTTCTTCGAGCGGTAATCGTCGCGGAGATATTTAAAATAGAATTCTTTCCATTCGAGTCTCAGGTTCAGGTGTTCGTTACTAAGCTGTGAGTTTTTATCTCCCAGGTCAACCGTGGTGCCATTTTCATCCGTGTAATTCTGGTCGGAAAAGTTCGATTCCCCGAATATCCCTTTGAGCGTGAAGGAGAGGTCACCACTTTTTTGTCCAAGCTGGACACTCTTCGTGGTCCCCATGGGTCCTTCACTCGTGCGCGAGTGAGTGACAGACGCCGAAAGACCATTCAAGTCCTCAGCGCTTTTTGTGATGACATTCACCACTCCGAGCTCGGCGATCCCACCGTAGATCACTGATCCCGGTCCGCGGATGATCTCGACTCTTTTTATATGATCGGCCGGGAAATGATCTCCTAGCTGAATCGTTCCATACGAGCGATCGTTCATTTCATGTCCATCCCAGAGAATCAGGATGCGGCCTTCCTGTGCCCAGATCCCGCGCGTGATAATAGAGATATTTCCAAGAACGTCATGGCCAACAGAAAATCCCGGGACGGTGCTGAGAATTTCAAGAAGATTTCTGGCACCCGTGCGACGTATTTCATCCTCATCGATGACCGTGATAATTCCCGGAGCTTCACGGAGAGATTTTTCTGTCTGCGTGGCCACCCTGACTTTCACTTCCATGAGCTCTTCCAGAGAAAGACTTTGCAGGTCCTGTCCATGAGCGGAAAATGCGATGAGCACAAGGCCGATAACAAGATGACGCATAGTGTCCCTTAAGAAGATTTGGAACCATCTTATAGTTTTGAATTTGATACTGAAGTAGGCATTTGTTGCCGCGGAGACTGAGACAAAGATCGCTCGTGGTTTAAAGAAAATGAAATGCTGTCCGGAATATCTATAGATTCTTCAATTGTGAAGCATTTCTTATAAACTCTTAATGGAACACTTATTTATATTTTTAAAAAAAAAAGCTTGGTTAATCTTTAATCAAACTTAAGATAGGCGAAATGAGTTTTGCGCACCTAGTCTTCAGTTTCATTTTTCTATGGACCTCGTCCGTTTGGGCGGGCGCGGATCTTGAAAAATTAGAAGCCATCTATATTCAAAAGATCATTAACTACATCGACTGGCCTCAGGCCGATGGAGAAGATTTTGTTATTGCGGTCGAAGGGCAAGATGAACTTTTCAATCACCTGGAAGATGTTTTTCGCACTCCCGTCAGAGGGAAAACTGTTCGCATTATGCGCTACGATCGCAAAGGTTCCGTCGCTCCGGCCCGGATCCTTTGTCTTTTCACGTCCCGGGACAAGATCCCTTCGCAGAGCGGGGTCCTCGTCATAACCCAGAGAGACAAAGGCATTCCCGATGGGGCCGTGATCAACTTCGTCCTGGAAGAAGGAAAGCTCCGCTTTGACATCAACAACTCCGAAGCCCAACGTCGGGAGATCAGGATCAATGCACGTCTTTTGAAGCTCGCCCGGAGTATTAAGTGAGGGCCCTCACTCTTTCCAAACGACTCTTCCGGCTTCAGATGGCCCTGGCAATCGCGTGTCTTCTCATTACCTGGATTCTCATCAGTGCCACTGACTTCTTTATCTTTCGGGATCTCTCACTTCAGAAATTTGAAACGACGTCAAAGATTCTTTCGCGAAACCTCTCCACTTGCCTTGTCTTTAAAGACTCAGAAGAGTGCGGGCGGGTACTTTCTTCCCTTGGCGAGGAAGAAAGTGTTCTTGCGGCTGCCACTGAAGACGAGAACGGGAACGTCATCGCTTTGTACAAGGATCATCCCGGCAAAAAACATTTCCAATCTCAAAACTCAAACTACGAATATATCATACGCGACTCCCGGATTTTCGTGACCTATCCCATCGTGGAAAATGGTCAGTTCCTCGGGAGGTTGTATCTCATGGCAAAGTTTGACATGGCCCGGACCTTCGGCGTCCGACATGCCCTCATGTTCCTCGCGATCATGGGTGTGACTCTTCTTGTGGGTGCCCGTCTTTCCACTGTCCTCCAGCGAAAAGTCTCCGGGCAGATTCAGATTCTTCTCCGCACTATGCAGAACGTTCGTCGTCAGAAGGCCTACCACATCCGCTTGCGGGATGAGGAAGGCTGGTCAGGAGTGGACGTCGAAGAGTTCCGCGAGCTCGGTGAAACTTTCGACGGCATGATTGAAGAAGTCGAGCGCCGCGACCACTCGTTAAAAAAACACACTGAAGATCTTGAGAAAGTTATTGAAGTGAAAGTCCAGGAAGTCATCCGCAGCGCTGAACTGGCGTCCCTGGGAGAAATGGCCGGTGGCATCGCTCACGAGATTAATAATCCGCTCACGATAATTAAATCGACCAGCAAAGTTCTTCGTAAAATTCTTGACCGTGAAAAGTTCAATCCTGAGTCCTTCCGGGACGCGCTCGGAGATATCGATGATACCGTCGACCGGATCGCGAAGATCGTCGTGGGGCTCAGGAACATTTCACGAAAAGCGGAAGACAATGATGTTGCCCCGGGTTGCTGGGAAGACGTCTTTGGGGATGTTTTTGAAGTTGCAGAGTCACGGTTTCGCTCCAAGGGAATTGAACTCCGGAAAAGCTACTCACCCGGAGATGCGAAGTCCGTCTTCTCCGGCAACCGGATTCAGCTCTCTCAGGTCCTGGTGAACCTTCTGAACAACTCATTTGATGCCATTATTGATCAGACAGAAGAAGTGAAGTGGGTCGAAATCCGGATCAATAATAAAGGCCCGGAAATCTGCCTGCATGTTACCGATAGCGGCCCTGGAATACCGGCGAAGGTTCGGGAGAAAATATTCAACCCGTTTTTCACGACCAAAGAAATCGGCAAGGGGACCGGGATCGGCCTTCCGATTTCCAAGTCCATGGTTGAGAAAATGGGCGGCACACTTGTCTATGATGAAAACAATCCCAACACGAGCTTCATCGTATCCCTGAAGATTGCTTAGTCCGAACGAACGTCAATCTCTTCAATGTCCGTGATTGTACCTGCATCATTTTGAGTAATCGTTTCACCTGGAAGAGGGGAGCCGGCATTCCATCTCAGGAAGGGTGAGTACAGTCCCAGATCTTTAATTTCTCCCGTCACAGTACTCCACCACGAAATGTTTGCGGAGCCATCTCCAATTTCTTTGCCTATCAGGGCAAAACCAGCGCCATCAATTGCGCCCGAGAAATCTACGATTGAAGTCGTCTGCGGTTTGAAATCATAGATGTATGTGGCGAGCTTGTATTTTGCATCCGGATAGCTTTGCATCTCGGTAATCTGAACTGTGTTACACAAATAGACTGGAGTGAGGGCAGACGTTCCCCGTAGCTGAGTATTTATCTGATCATTAACCGAAAACAGGCTGAAATTATTTTCTCTACAAAAATGTCGGTCGCGATCAAACTTCAAACGGGGTATGTGACCACTCTTGCGATTTATAGCTCCTGAGATGTCAGACAATGTGAACGTCGTATTCGCATCAAGGAATAATTCCGGCGCATAAGCAGTGCCCGGCGGGCCGTCGGTCTGAAGAAGTGCTGAAACTCCGGGTGTTGCATAATAGAGCTTGGGATCCGGGACGATGTTCCAGGCAGGTGGAGCAAAGCCCACGAGGTTTCCGACGAGACAGGAACTGTCGCCCAGGATACATGCATCCGACACTGTTCCGAAAAAATATGAATTTGAAAAAAAACTGGAGCCAGTTTTCGAGGCGGGAAGACGTCCGATAAGCCCTCCAGCACCATTGGCCTCAGTGGCAGTAGAAATGACCGCGACTGTAGCGTAAGAGTTTTGAACCCTGAATGATGTGCCTGCGACCAATCCCACAAGACCCCCGACATCCCTCAGGCCCTGCACCAGTCCTTCAGCGCGGCTGTACCAGACAAAGGCTCCGCTTATCAGTTCACCGACCAGACCTCCCACACTTGGACCGCCGGAAGTCACTTTGCCACTGAAGAGTGCTTCATTCAAAGTATTACTTGTTCCGGCGATACCACCGGCATTGCCGTTCGCTGAGATGACGTTTGCACCCATCACATTTACACTGAACGCACCACCTCGAGCTTCGCCCATTAATCCACCGGCAGAATGATCAACCGCCTGAACATAGGCCCCGTTAACGGTGATGTTCCTCGCAGCTGCCTGGGACAAGCCCGCGGTCACGCCCACATACCGAAGCCCTTTGACGTAAGCGTTTGCGAATGTGAGATCCCAGTAAGAACCCACACCGCTATTTTTTCGGGAAATGAAACCGACGTAGTCAGCAGTGGGAATATTTATTTTCATTCCGGTGATCGTCTTATCATTGCCATAGAAGTCGAAATCGTGCCCACCTGCGAGGCAGGTGTTGGTCATTCCGATGGGCCGGAAGTTACTTCCGCTTTGCACGCAGGCAGCATCAATCACACTGAAGCTTGGATGGTTCAGAGTACCCTTGGCATAAGGACTTAGATCAATATGGTTCATGAGCTTGAAGCTTGATCCGCCATAGAGAGAAGTTTTATAAAGCTGATCAATGTTACAAATCAGCAATGGGGAATGTTGTGTCAGCGCTAATCCACCCGCGAAATCCTGAGTAAGGGATTTCCCCTGACAGATTACATCAGTGCCCATCTTCACAAATATTTTATGCTTGTCCGGAACTCCTGCTTCGATCGTGTGCCTGGCCGTTACAGTGTCAGCTGATTCGATCCCGTACCTGAAGATCACTTCCCGGATTCCGTGACCGGAGTCCGTGCAGTTCTGGTTACCAGGATAACTTTCAAGTTTCACGTAAAAGGGAAGTTGCGTCCCGATTTTTCCCGAGGGAAGTTGGGGCACTTCGGTTGCGACGTTACCAGTGTAATCAGTGGGAACGGCATTCACGCAATCCGTGGAAGCTTTATCCGAAAGAAAATTGTAACTGGAACCGCTGGCATCGAATGAAACAAGCGAAAATCTGAAAGAAGCGGAGTGGCCGCGCTTATGCGCCCTTAATACCGGATTAATCCCCGGCTCATCACTGCAGACCTGTGAGCTTCCGGTAATCGATGAGATCTGGTCACAAAAAGTTACCTTGGTGCTGCCTAGTGATTTGATTCCGGCATTGTCCTGGATCACTCCTGAATCTGAACCCGCAAAAACATCATCGGTACATTTGGCATTCGTGAGTGACAGTTCAACAGTCTCAGTTCCGTATTTTCTGAAAGATCGTGATTCTATCCCGCATGCTACATCTCCTTTGAGCGGAGCTGTGGACCATGCCATGGCGTAAAATGTCCACTCACCCGTGTTGAGATCAACAATGGTTTCATTGTTCGCTCCCACGCGGCCAAATGACTCACCACTGGTGCTTTTTTCCCCAGAACATGAGACCACCAGTGGTTACTGCATCACCGGCCTTTAAGATGAAGGGGGCACCTGAGAAGAAGAGGCGAGTATTACGACTTTTCCACATGTTGTGAAAAAAAAGACCCCCGTAGGGGCCTTGAAAATTAACGATGGGCGAGACGGTTGAAGCGTTCCCGTCTTCGGTCATGGCGATTCCAGCGTTTTCTTTCATGCTGAATTCGCCACCAATCGAGAGCACCACCCAGAAGAACCACTCCGATGATTCCGTTCATCACGTGATCGATAGTTCCGAGCTCAGAAAAGTTAGGGATGATCCGCAACAGTTCCGGATCAGTTCCTGTATTTCCTACACCTGGTGTGCCGGGTTTGCCGAAGGCAAATCCCGCCAGTGAATGAAGAAGGAAGAATAAACCGAAACAAAGACATGAAAGAAATGAGTTTCTTTCGTTGTCGTTGTAGCCGTTATAAAAAAGTGTTCCTCCCGCGATCGCCACTATCGTACTGTGAAAAGTGGAGAGATGAAGTCCCGCAAATGACGGATAAAGAATCCCTGCCAGACCAATCACGAAGAGAACGAATCCCACAATGAGACTGATGGTCTGAGTAATGTTCTTTGGTTTTCCCGCTTCAGGCGGATGGGCGTGAGCTTCCATATTTCCTCCTCTGATTCACACTTTTAAGAGCAAAAAGAAGACCAATCTGAAGCACCTGAAAAGATGGAGTAAGAGGGATTCACCGGGGAGTATTGCCCGTTCTATTTCTTTTTAGTCAATTGAGCATGTTGCTCAGAGAGCGCGCGCTCTGAACCGTTGTGCTGGGGACGATAAAATTTTTCTTTCACTTCTTTTGGTAAATAACTCTGCTCGGTCCAGTTGCCGGGATAGCTGTGGGGATATTTATAATTCTTTTTCTCCGGGGAGACGTTCGAAAGATGGCCCGGAACCTGAATGGTGGGATTTTCTTTCACGAAGCTCATCGCCTCATTGATTCCCGTATAAGCGGAATTGGATTTCGGTGACAACGCCATGAAAACCGTCGCATGAGCGAGGGTGATCCGCGCTTCCGGCATTCCGATTTTGGTCGTTACGTAATGAGCATTGGTGGTCACAGTCAGGGCCTGGGAATTTGCCAGACCCACATCTTCACTTGCGAGAATCATCAGGCGCCTGGCCACGAACTCCGAATCTTCACCGCCGTCGAGCATGATCGCAAGATACAAAAGAGCTGCGTCGGGATCCGAACCACGGATGGATTTGATGAAAGCGGAAATCACATCATAGTGGCGATTGGCATTTTTATCGTACTGACGGGCGTGAAGAAAAAGCTCCTTTAAAACTTTTTCACTGTCTTTTAATTCCTCATTCGAAAACGCCATGAGGCGCGATAGCTGGTTAAGCGCAAAGCGGGCGTCGCCGTTAGAAAGTTTTGAAAGCTCCGGCAAATAGGGAGAAAGCTCCGGACGCTTCAGATCCGTGAGGGCCCGGCCCAGAATTTCTTCCAGCTCGACCGGCGAAAGCTGCTCGAGTTCCACCAGTGAGACCCGGGAGATGAGGGCCTTATTGAGAGACGTGTGCGGATACTCGGTGGTAGCACCAATAAAAAGAAAATCACCGTTTTCCAGATAGGGAAGAAGTGCATCCTGTTGCGATTTATTAAACCGGTGAATCTCATCGATGAAGGGAATGGATTCTTTCCCGAATTCCCGGCGGTGGTC
>JAKFFP010000142.1:0-2741 GCA_036675045.1 Bacteriovoracales bacterium
TCGGGCTACAGCTACTCAGATCTCACGGCCGGTGGAAATTTCTGGATTCGTTCTGTCTTCCGCACTCCTGCTAAGGAACTCGTGGCGATTCTGGTTCCTTCTCCGCACATGATTTTTGCGAAGAAGTCGAGCCTCAAAGATCTTTTAAAATATGCATGCAAGCACGTTGTGGTTCCAGGGAATGGGGACTTTGCTCCTTAAACCTTGAGTTTATGGTCCTCAAGGATGAGGGCCTTTTTATTTGCGACCAGGACCTCTGCCCTTTTCAAAGAAGATCAGACCATTTTGGATGATATTTAAATAAATTTTCGAAGGAGAATTCTAAAGTCCTTCGCGAACAAGAGCTTTCATCTTTCTCACCAGAATCCACCCCAGCATCAAGGCAACTAACGCCAACGAAAGTGCCAGTCCCATCCAGAATCCCTGGGCCTCAAGTCCGGTATGGAAGCCGAGAAAATATCCCAGCGGGATCCCAATGATCCAGTAGCCGACAAAAATTCCAAACGAAGAAATACGCGTGAGTGAAAGACCGCGCAGGATTCCCGCCAG
This sequence comes from Bacteriovoracales bacterium, assembly GCA_036675045.1. Classification (GTDB taxonomy): domain Bacteria; phylum Bdellovibrionota; class Bacteriovoracia; order Bacteriovoracales; family Bacteriovoracaceae; genus Peredibacter. Next base: position 550 of record JAKFFP010000142.1, read on the forward strand.
AGTCACCTGAGCGCCGTCAAAGATCTGAAAGCAGGCAACCCAGAAGAGAAGCTTTCTGCCCCAATGAAGGACTTCCTGGTCGCCGGAATAAACGGAGAGAATGACTTCAGGAAAATTAAAAGTCACCAGTCCCATGATCGCGGTATACGAAACTGCGACGATGAGACTCACGATAGAGAAAACACGGATGTTGTGAACGCTTCTTTCTCCATAAGCGTGACCGACTTTTACACCTACCGCCGAGGCAATGGACATCGGAACCATGAAGGCCAGCGAGGCGTAGTTGAGGGCAATGTTATTTGCCGCTGTCTGGATCTCAGCGAATTTTCCGATAAAAAGTGTGACTGAACAGAAGGCCATGACTTCAAAAAATATTGAGATGGATATCGGAAGACCGACCTTGAAAACTTCCCTGCAAAAAGATGTGTTGATCGTCCATTTGGTTTTCCAGGAACCGATGGCCATGAGGAAAAGTGCCGCCCCCATGAACACCCTCAGAGTGAGACTGGCCCAGGCAAGGCCCGGTTCTTTTAACTCCGGGAATCCCCATTCGCCGAAAACGAAAGCATAGTTCAGGGCCACATTAAGTCCCGCGGCAACAAGTGCGATGATATTGGCGGAGAACGTTTTCTCCTGCGCCTGGAAGAATTCTTTCACTCCCTGATACAGACAAAGAACGATCATCGAGGGTGCCAGGATGATGATGTACTCGCGAATGATGACATTGAGGTTATCGGAATACCCGAGGTAAGGAAGAACATTCACGGAAAGGTAGGTGAGACCGGTCGCGAGTGTTCCCACGAAGAGACTCAGGGCCATGGTGGTCCAGAAATAATCTTTTATGTCTTCCCCTCGCCCTAATCTCTGAGCGAGAAGTGGTGAAATCGCAAACTGCACTCCCAAGGCCAGCATCATGACCGGATTTGAAATGGAAATGGCGAGCCCGATGGCCGCCAGGCATTCCCGCGAATATCTTCCGGCAATCATCATGTCACCAGTGCCGATCAGCATGATGCCGATGTGACCCAGGATAATGGGAAGTGAAAAGAGCAGGAGCTCCTTGAAGGCGATTTTTTTTGTCAGCTGGTTCACTCGAGTTCTTCCTCTTTGCCGGAAAGGAATTGATCGTACTCTTCCTGGAAAGTTAAGAGTCGCATGTCCTTGATACGATCGACATAGAGTACGCCGAAAAGATGATCCAGTTCATGCTGGATGACGGTCGCCAGAAATCCTTCCGCGATGATTTCTCTCGACTCACCATTTTCGTCGAGGAAATTCACCTTGAGTTTTTTCGGACGTTCGACAAAGCCACGCAGTCCCGGAACTGAAAGGCAACCTTCCCAGAATCCTTGGGGCTCATCGGTCAGAAGTTCGAGTTTCGGATTCACGAAGACCGTGAAGGGCAGGCTGGCTTCTTCCTCATAGCGATTTACCGAACCCAGCTCGATGATCGCCACTTGCAACGAGACTCCGATCTGAGGGGCGGCGATGCCGATTCCCCCGTAGTGCTTCATGGAATCACGCAAGTCCTGCACCAGCTGACGGAATTCGTCAGAAACTAAATAATCTCTGGAAATTTCAGCTGCTTTTTGTCGAAGTACCGGGTGCCCCATGCGGCAAACAGGACGAATCATAAATCTGCTTTTTGTTTGTCTGAGAGTTCCGATAAGTTCTGCACATGAAAATAACGGCACTACTTATCTTTTTATTATTCCACTTTAGCACTTATGCGGCAGCAGTTAAACAGAAAGAGCTGAACTTCTTAGTGAAGGGCGAAGAGCTACTGAAAGGCGATATCCATTATTCTTTTTTACTCACAACCAAAGAAGAACTGGCGGGTTTTTTCCCTGACCTCCTTGAGCTGGATACAACCGGCATCACAAAGCCCAGGAGCGCGCAACTCCTGGTAAGCAAGGTCGCTTATGTCGTAAATAAGCCCACCGGTTTTTTTGATCACAATAAAGCGGTTGATGAAACCTATCTGGGTCATGTCATGGGGGAGCAGAAAATAACCCGGCTGGAAGAAAGAACCTTCAAAGTCATGATCCCGGGAAGTACCCCGCAGTACTACAAGTTGAGAACTCATTTTGATTCGGATGATATCAGTACCACAACGAATTCGCGCGCGATCCGGGCGATCACTGCTGCCAAGCAAATGGACATCCAGATCAAGGGCGCTTCATCCATCATCG
>JAKFFP010000321.1:0-16260 GCA_036675045.1 Bacteriovoracales bacterium
TGGTGTCGAGCTCTTGGATCGACATTCTTTCTTTTACCGCTCTTTCCATTCTGACTAGACCGACGCGGAATTGGTTCTCAAGAAGTTCACCCACGGCGCGAACTCGTCGGTTACCAAGGTGATCGATATCGTCGACTTGACCCTTACCGTTGTTAAGATCTACGAGGTATTTAACCGTTGTAAGGATATCTTCCTTCGTAAGAACAGTGTTCTCAACCGGGATATCGAGACCAAACTTGTAGTTGATCTTCATACGACCAACTTTCGAGAGATCGTACTTAGTGGCATTGAAGAATAGTCCGCCGAAAAGCTGCTCAGCGGCTTCGATAGTCGGCGGCTCACCCGGACGAAGTCTTTCGAAGATTTTGATAAGGGCTTCTTCAGTCGAATGAGTCTTATCAAGATAGAGAGTGTTTCTGATCTGATCAGAGTAATTGACGTTATCAATGTAGATACAGCTGACAGACTTAATACCAGCTTTCATCAATTCGAAAATCTTAGCTTCAGTTAAGGCCTCATTGGCAGAGGCGATAACTTCACCTGTAGACTTATCGTAGATATCGTCGGCGATGACCTTGGCCACAACCTCTTCCAATTTAAGTGGAAGAGACTTAAGACCTGATTCCTGAAGTTTTTTAACCGCAGGTTTCGTGATCTTTTTGCCTTTCTTGATGATGGCTTCACCAGTTTTAGGGTGAAGAATATCTTCGTCTACGCGCGCTCCTGTGAGGAGTTCGTAGTCGAGTTCTCTTGAATAACCTTTCTCAGAAAGATTGATTTTCTCGAGTGGATAGAAAGCCTTAAGGAGATCAGCTACTGAGTAGCCCATTGCCTTCAGGATAACAGTTGCATGGAACTTTCTCTTACGGTCGATACGGGCGTAGAGAATGTTTTTGTGATCGAATTCAAAATCGAGCCAAGAACCGCGATGAGGAATGATACGAGCTGAATAAAGAAGCTTCCCTGAAGAGTGCTTCTTACCAGAATCGTGCTCAAAGATGATCCCTGGAGAACGGTGGAGCTGAGATACGATTACGCGCTCAGTACCGTTAAAGATGAATGAACCTGTTGGGGCCATGAGTGGGATGTTACCGAGGTAAACTTCCTGCTCTTTGATAGAAGAGATTGTTCTCTTTCCATCTTCAGCTTCAGCCGTCATATCAAAGAAAATCAAACGAACGGTCACCTTCAATGGTGATTCATATGAGAGGCCGCGTGCGCGACACTCACCGACTGAATACTTCGGCTCTTCCAGCGTATAGCTGACGAACTCGAGAGAGACAGTCTTGTTAAAATCGAAAATTGGGAAGATACCTTTGAAAACGTGTTGAAGACCTTTTTCTTCACGTTTAGCAGGAGGAATATCTTTCTGGAGGAAATCCTCGTACGAGCTGATCTGAAGTTTCATCAAGCTCGGCGGTGACATCACATAGTCGTTCTTGCTGAAACTTCTACGTGTCCACTCATTTGGCGCGAATACTTTTGTCATTTAAGACTCCTGACTATTAAGGCTCAACTAAAAAATCTTCTTAAAACGCAAAAATGGAAGCAGGTTTTAGGCCTGCTTCCATGTCATCCCAGAGGGACAGGGATTCAAATTTACTTAACTTCGACTTTCGCACCAGCAGCTTCAAGCTTCTTCTTGATTTCTTCAGCTTCAGCTTTAGCAACTGCTTCTTTGATTGTCTTCGGAGCACCTTCAACGAGGTCTTTAGCTTCTTTAAGACCGAGACCAGTGATAGCACGAACTTCTTTAATAACGTTGATTGGTGAAGCACCTTTTTCAGCAAGAACAACTGTGAATTCAGTCTTCTCTTCAGCAGCAGGACCAGCAGCAGCAGCGCCACCAGCAACAGCTACAGGAGCTGCAGATACGCCGAATTTAGTTTCGAGCTCTTTAACCAGGTTAGCGAGGTCGAGAACTGACATTTTAGATACGTGTTCGATGAGTTGATCATTAGTAATAGACATAAAATCTCCTAAAAAAAATAAAATCGTTAATTGTTAAGCGTTTTCAGTAGCAGCAGCTGGGGCAGCGCCCGCGCCTTTCTGCTCTTGAATCGCGAAAAGTACTCTTGCAAAGGCAGATACTGGCGCATTGAATGTAGCAAGCAATGTTCCGAGCATTTGGTCGCGTGAAGGCAATTTAGCCAGCGCGATTACATCCGCTTTTGTAAGTTTCTGAGTACCGAGCTGACCGCCACGAATTGTGACGATATTCTCGAACTCTCCTGAAGCATCGTTTACGACTTTAGCGACTGCTGCCGCATCATCATAAGCAAATGCCACACAGCTGGTTCCCTTCAGATCAGCGAGAAGACCTTCAGCGAAAGTACCCTTGGCTGCACGAGCGAAAAGAGTGTTACGAGTAACGACCATGTGGCCCTTAGCTTCGCGAACATTCTTCCGGATCCGTACAGAATCCACAGATGGGATACCTACGAGGTTGGTCAAGAAGACAGCTTGTGACTTCTCGATTTTCTCTTTGATCGATGAGACAACTGCGTCTTTTTCTGCACGTGTCATCATAGATTCTTTCCTCCGTTGATAATATTTGGAGGGGAGTTTCGGCAGGCTTTACACTTCGATGTGAAGAAACCGGCTGTCACAAACCCCTTCAAGGTAACTGGTTATTAAAGAGAGACAGTAGATGCATCCATTGCATCGATACGAACACCTGGGCTCATTGTCGCACTCACAACGAGTGATTTAACATATGTACCCTTTGAAGAAGCTGGCTTAGCACGGAGGATCGCTCCGCAAATCGCCTTGAAGTTCTCAGTCAGCTGAGCTTCAGTGAATGACTTCTTACCAATTGGAACGTGAACAATTCCGTTTTTGTCAGCACGGTATTCAACTTTACCGGCTTTCTGCTCGCCAACAGCTTTAGCGATATCAGTAGTTACTGTACCGAGCTTAGGGTTCGGCATGAGACCGCGTGGGCCGAGAACGCGGGCGATCTTACCGATCTTACCCATCATGTCCGGAGTCGCGATAACACGGTCGAAATCCATCCATCCGCCGGCGATTTTATTGATCATGTCTTCGCCACCAACGAAATCGGCACCAGCTTTTTCAGCTTCGGCAAGTTTTTCACCAGCAGTGATGACAACGATAGTTGTCTTCTTACCTGTACCGGCAGGCATAACGATTGCGCCGCGAACCATCTGGTCAGCGTGACGTGGATCGATACCAAGACGGAAAGCAAGATCAACTGTCTCGTCGAACTTTGCATAAGCAACTTTCTTAACGAGAGCGAGAGCTTCTGTAACTGTGTAGAGCTTAGAAGTATCAACTTCTTTAGCTGCTACTTTATACTTTGGAGATACTTTTTTCATAATCTATCCTTTCGGTTCAAACGACCCTTTGAGAGGTCTCCCGCAAATTATTTATAATCCAGTTTAAGACCCATTGAACGGACTGAACCTTCAATAGTTCTTTCTGCAGCTTCGATACTTGCAGCAGTCAGATCTGCTTCTTTCGCTTTAGCTGTTTCAGTAACAACTTTGCGAGGAACAGTTCCTGCTACTTCGTGCCCTGGCTTTTTAGAACCAGACTGAAGCTTCAACTTATCCTTGAGGAGGTAAGTTGCTGGAGGAGTCTTAGTAACGAATGTGAAAGTTCTGTCCGAATAAACCGTAATGATTGTCGGAAGAGTTACACCATTTTCTTTCTGTGTACGGGCATTGAATGCCTTACAGAATTCCATGATGTTCACACCACGCTGACCAAGAGCTGGACCGATTGGTGGTGATGGGTTTGCTTTCCCACCTGGGATTTGTAACTTGATAAAACCTACGACTTTTTTAGCCATAAATACTCCTGGCGGTGCTAGCGACTAACGTCTCCCGCTTAATTATTAAACCTTCTCTACTTGAGAGAATTCGAGTTCTACTGGTGTCGGACGACCGAAGATCGATACCTGAACCTTCACTTTACCTTTGTCAGAGATGTTTTCAACAACTCCGACGAAAGATGCGAATGGCCCTTCGATCACCTTAACAGAATCACCTTCAGAGAAGTTTGCAACAGAGCGAGTACGCTTGAAGCCTTCTGCCAGAGATGCTGTCATTGATGCCGCTTCCTCATCAGAAATCGGCATCGGCTTATCTTTAGTACCGCCGATGAAGCCCGTGATCTTGTCTGTGTCTTTCACAAGGTGCCACGTCTTATCGTTCATAATCATTTTCACGAGAACGTAACCAGGGAAGAATTTCTTCTTCATGGTTCTTTTCTTTCCGTTAACGTTTGCAACAACGCTTTCTTCCGGAACGAGGATTTCAGCAAAGTATTCAGTCATGCTGTGGTTAACAATTCTTTCCTTAAGGGTTTTGAGAACGCGATTCTCAAATCCACTCAGGACGTGAACGATGTACCACTTGAAATCCGGAGTATCGCCAACGGCCAGTACTCTCTTCTCTGTATTTGCATCAGTCATTGGAGATCCTTATTTATTCACAAGTCTTAAGAGATAGTTCGCACCGAAATCAAAGAATCCGAAAACGAATCCCATGACTGTCACTGCGACCATGATGACAAAAGTATGTCTCCATGTTTGCTGGCTATCGGGCCATACAACTTTCATCATCTCTTCATAGACATTTGCTAAAAATTCCGAAGTCTTTGGATTTTTCAAAATGTAGAAATATGTTCCGGCAGCAATCACAACCGAAAAAGCTTGAGTGATTCCAAAGAAATAAGGAATCTTCGATTCGAGCGCGAACCATTCAGCTAACTTTTCGAAAAAACTGATGAGAACGTACCCAAGAAGAATACATACGACGGCAAGAGAAGCTTGTATCCACTTCTTGCCTTCTTCATTAGAAGCCACAGCCATTTAAAACCTCAATTTAAACTGAAACGAATCCACATTTATGCAAAATCGCGGGAGTTCTGTCTACAAAAAAAGTGGTTTTGGTTGACAATTAGGAACGGTTCTTGCAAAGGGCGATGACGCGGGTCGGAATTTACATGGATCTAGGTTCTTGAGTGATGAAAGCTGGAGGCTGCATCAGTGATCAGCCGCCAGAATCCTGAGAGGAGTCTGGCGGGAGCAGAGGGATTCGAACCCCCAACCTAACGATTTGGAATCGTTCGCTCTACCGTTAGAGCTATACTCCCGAAGACGAAAAAAAAGGCCACCGTGAGGTGGCCCTTTTTGTAAAAAACTAGATTACTCGATGATGTCTGAAACAGTTCCAGCGCCGATAGTACGTCCACCTTCGCGGATTGCGAAACGAAGACCTTTTTCCATAGCGATTGGAGCGATAAGCTCAACACCGAAAGAAGTGTTATCACCTGGCATGATCATTTCAACGCCTTCATTGAGAGTGATAGCACCAGTTACGTCTGTAGTTCTGAAGTAGAACTGTGGACGGTAACCTTTGAAGATTGGAGTGTGACGTCCGCCTTCTTCTTTTGTGAGAACGTAAACTTCGCAACGGAACTTAGCGTGCGGCTTAACTGTTCCTGGCTTGATCATACACTGACCGCGCTCGATATCTTCACGCTTAGTACCGCGGAGAAGAAGACCGACGTTATCGCCTGCGCGACCTTCGTCGAGGAGCTTACGGAACATTTCAACACCAGTGATAACTGTTTTCTGAAGATCACGGAGACCGATGATATCGATTTCTTCGCCGACCTTAACGATTCCGCGCTCTACGCGACCTGTAACAACCGTACCGCGACCAGAGATCGAGAACACGTCCTCAACTGGCATAAGGAATGGCTTATCAACGTCACGAGCTGGAGTTGGGATGTATGAATCAACTGCTTCCATGAGAGCAACGATAGCTTTTTCGCCGAGCTCAGGATTCTTGCCTTCAACAGCAGCAAGAGCAGAACCTTTGACGATAGGAATATCATCACCAGGATACTGATATTTAGAAAGAAGTTCGCGGATTTCCATTTCAACGAGATCAGCGAGTTCAGGATCTGCGATATCGATCTTGTTCATGAATACAACGAGAGCTGGAACACCTACCTGACGAGCAAGAAGGATGTGCTCGCGAGTTTGCGGCATTGGACCGTCAGTAGCGGCAACAACGAGAATCGCGCCATCCATCTGAGCAGCACCAGTGATCATGTTCTTAACGTAGTCGGCGTGGCCCGGACAGTCTACGTGAGCATAGTGACGGTTAGCAGTTGTATATTCAACGTGAGCTGTATTGATTGTAATACCACGAGCTTTCTCTTCAGGAGCTGAATCGATGTCGGCGTATGACTTCGCTGTACCACCGTAAACTTTTGCCATCGTCATTGTGATAGCAGCAGTGAGTGTTGTTTTACCGTGATCGACGTGACCGATTGTACCGATGTTGACGTGAGGTTTACTCCGGTCAAATTTTTCCTTAGCCATGGCTAAATCTCCTTATGAGGTTTTCGACTTATAAACGTTATGTTTTAGACTGGTAGAGTATGCTCTACCTGCCATTAAATTGACAATAAAAAAAACCTACTCTCTTCCCCGGGGATGGAGCTCTCGGCGGGAATTGAACCCGCGACCCCGTCCTTACCAAGGACGTACTCTACCACTGAGCCACGAGAGCATTTCCCGGGAAAAAATGGAGCGGGCGAAGAGATTCGAACTCTCGACATCCACCTTGGAAGGGTGGCGCTCTACCAACTGAGCTACGCCCGCAGAAACAATACAAAAAATGGTGGCGCGGGGTGGATTCGAACCACCGAAAGCTGACGCTGGCAGATTTACAGTCTGCTCCCTTTGGCCACTCGGGAACCACGCCATTTTTTCTCATCATCAGAGGAAAAGAATGGAGCTGCTCACAGGAATCGAACCTGCGACCTACGGTTTACAAAACCGTTGCTCTACCAACTGAGCTAGAGCAGCCCATAATCTTCATCAGAAAAACAGATGAGTCCGAAATTTATAATGGGATAAGTGGACGAAATCAAGTTTTTTCAGGTTAGTGCCCGAAAACTTTTTCCATGGAAATCGCGGCAGCCGAAGCTACGTTGAGAGATTTAATCTCTCCCTGAGAAGGAAGACTGAGGTTTTTCTGAACCAAACGTGCAACCGCGTTTGATAATCCGGTCTCTTCGGCTCCGAGCAGCAAACAAATCTTCTTTTGGCTCCGCAGGTCATCCTGGCTTAAATTCTCGGAAGAATGCTCGGAAAGACCGACCGTGAGGAAACCGGCCTCGTTTAACTGTCCGACAGCACGGCTTAAGGAATTCACCCGGATAAGATTCACGTACTCAGTAGCACCCGAGGCGATCCGATAAAAAGATGGCGTGAGGCCGAAAGATTTTGATGATGGGATTAAAACGCCATCGATGCCATAGAAACATGCCGTTCTGAGTATGGCCGCTCCATTGTGAACATCGGTGATCTGATCGAGAGCAAGAAGTTTCAGCGCTGGTGCTTTTAAAAATTCCTGGAGCTCATATGTTTCTAAGAGAGATGTTTCGAGAAAAATCTGACCAGGAACCCGGAAAAACTCCACATCCATGTAGAAGCAAAGTTTTTTCGCTTCTTCCTGAAGAGCGTGAGAAGAAAGTATCTCAACCTTCACATTCAATTTTTTAGGATTGATCTGATGTTTTCTCTGGAGCTCCATGAGCCCTTCATCGGTGGCGACTAAACGGGTGTGCTTTCTCCGCGGATTTCCGAGAGCAGCAGCGATACTATGCATTCCAAAAATAAGTTCAAAATCTACAGCCATTTACCAAGCTCTTTCAGTTTTGCTTTTACAGTGGAAAGCAGTTCTTCTTTTTTTACTTTGATTGTTTCGCCGGTCTTACGGACCTTGATCTCGATTTCACCGGTCGCGAGATAATCTCTCTCACCTATGACAACACGAAGAGGAAGTCCGATGAGATCTGCGTCCTTGAACATCATCCCAGGTCCCAGCTGACGATCATCGAAGAGAACTTCGAGTCCTTCCTTCCGGAAATCTTCCCAGATCCCTTCGACCAGAGTTTTTGTTTCAGGAGTTTTTCCAATGAAACAGAGATAGACATCATAAGGTGCAATAGACGCCGGCCAGATGATTCCATCTTTATCATTATTCTGTTCAATCGCCGAAGCGAGAACACGGGTCATACCTATTCCGTAACAACCCATCAGAGGCGTTATGCCTTTTCCTTGTTCATTCAGAACAGTTACTTTCATCGCTTTGGTGTACTTGTCACCCAGCTGGAAGATGTGACCGACTTCGATACCTTTTTTGATAACGATCTGATCGTCGCCAATGTAATCGCCTTCTTTGGCCAGACGAAGATCAGCACGGAAATTTTTTGGTTTTGTATCCCGAGAAGGAACAAATCCTTTCAAGTGATGGTCAGGTTCATTGGCACCAACGACATAAGCAGCGTTCATGTCGATTGCTTCATCAAAGATGACCTTGAAGCCTTCTGCAGTAGTAGATGGACCCATGAAGCCTTTCACGAGACCCAGGCGATCGAGTTCTGCCTGTTGCGCCGGCCGGATATGTTCAGCATCGACTTTGTTTTTAAATTTCACTTCATTGAGTGAGTCATCACCCAGAAGCATGACCATGAAGAACTGATCTTTGCCTTTAATCACCGTGTGCATGACGAGTGATTTAAGACTTTGAGTTATGTGCATCCCGTGAGCGGCACACACTTCTTCACACGTTTTCTGATTAGGAGTCGCAAATTTTGTGAGTTCAGTGGCAGGAGCAGTTGCGAGATTCTTACGAACTGTAATCGCCTTCTCGATATTGGCAGCGAATTTTGTCTGTGGAACTGTTACGACGTAATCTTCACCATTATCAGCGACAACCTGGAACTCGTGAGTCTTGGCGCCACCAGCGGCCATGTTTCCACCGTCTGCTTCAACAGCAATGAAATCTAAACCCATACGGGAGAAGCTATTGCTGTAAGCAGTGAACATCTCATCGTAAAACTTATCGAGGGAAGGTTTGTCGTTATGAAATGAATAGGCGTCCTTCATGATAAATTCACGGGCACGCATTAATCCGAAACGAGGTCTGATCTCATCACGAAATTTTGTGTTGATGTGATAAAGACAAACCGGAAGTTGTTTATAGGAATTAACTGTCCGACGGAAAAGATCCGTAACTGTTTCTTCATTCGTAGGCGAAACGCAAAGATCACGTTCTGCGCGGTCCTTGAATTTCAGCATCTGGCCGCCCATGGCGTCCCAGCGTCCGGATTCCTGCCATAACTCTCCCGGGGTAATTACAGGCATCAGAACTTCAAAACAATTGATCCGATCCATCTCTTCACGAACAATTCTTTCAATTTTTCGATATGAGCGGAATGCCATCGGTTGGAGCGTATAAAGCCCGGCACCGGTTTTATAGATGAGACCAGCGCGCATCATCAGCTGCTGAGAAACGACTTCGGCATCATTGGGGGTTTCTTTAAGAGTTTGCCAGTATCCAGTAGAGAGACGCATGAGATCCTTTATTCAAAAAAGCTATTGGTCCAGAAATCTTTTCCTTCGACATAAACCCAGAGTTCGCAGTTTTCAGCGACCATGGCACCGACTTCAATTACCGGTGATGTTCCGTTGACCGGAATGATTTCAACTTCCGTTTCCATCGCTGGACCCGGACAGTTTTTATATTCCATATTGAACATCATAAGACCCATGGTGATCCCGACAACTTCTTTCAGGACGAACTTTTCACCCTGGGAGATTTCGAGCATGGAGCCACTTCTTTCACGCTGAGGAAGAGATATGTCCTGCTTGAGGACATATTCATTTCCAAGTTCCATGTCGAACCAGTTCATGGCGAATGATGGAAAAGAAACGAGAGCGAGCAGAATAAATAAACGCATAGATCCCCCTAAGTGGGACTATGGTAACTAAAAGCTCTCAATTTGGGAAAAGATCAGTGAGAGACGGTGATGAATTGAGGCAATTTATGGGCTTCACGCACCTCGGCTTTGAGCGCTGACGCCGAAACAATTTCATAGGCTGCAGGGTTTTCCAGGAGCTTCCGGCAAAGAAGATTGTGAAGATTGTGACCTGACTTATAAGTCGTGATCTTGCCTGCGATTTCATAACCAAGAAGACTCACGTCTCCGATGGTGTCGAGGATCTTGTGACGAACATATTCGTCAGCAAAACGAAGGCCCTCGTTGTTCATGACTTTGTAGTCATCAAGCACGATGGCGTTATCAAGAGATCCGCCCTTAATGAGGCCCTTTCTCTTCAGCATATCCACGTCTTTGGCAAATCCAAAGGTTCTCGCGCGGGCGATATCCTGGATGAAATTCTCGCAGGAGAATTCAAAAGAAAATCTCTGCGTTTTGATAGCTGGATGAGCGAAAACAATTGTTGAATCAATCACCAGGTTCTGGCTTGGCTCGAACTGTGCCCACTTCCCGTCTTTTTCCACCCGAACTGTATCGAGGATCACGAGAAATTTTTTCGATTTATTAAGATTCTTGATTCCGGTTTCCTTCAGGAGGAAAACGAAGGAAGCACCGGAACCGTCCATGATCGGAACTTCCGGGCCATCAATTTCAATCAGGCAGTTATTAATTCCGAGACCATAAAGCGTCCCAAGAAGATGTTCAACAGTGTGAATGGCTTCTGCGCCTGAACCTAAAGTCGTGGCATTTTCCGTAGTTCCAACGGTAAGGGCATTGGCCGTCATGGGCCGGGAATTGATGATATCTGTCCGAACGAATTGAATGCCAAAATCCGCATCTGCCGGAATCAGCTTCATCGTAACTTTCTTACCAGAGTGAAGACCGATCCCGGTCACTTTCACGTCTTTAGCAAGGGTTCTTTGATTTATCATTCTAACCTTTGAATAAATCGAGCACGTCATTCAATTATAAATGAATTTAGTAGCTTTGTAAGATAGTTTTTTGTGCTGTATGTAGTAAACCCGACTGGGTCCGTCAAGAAACGTGTGTGTTCGCAGTTTCCGAAAGAACTCTGCCACGGGGAGTGCGCAGGATAAGGCCTTGCTTTAACAGATATGGCTCGTAGACTTCTTCGATGGTTTGTTTGTCTTCACCCAATGTTGCCGAGAGTGCTTCGATCCCGACCGGGCCGCCGGAATAGTAGTTTTTCATAACGGTCAAAATCTTCCGGTCCATGGAGTCGAGTCCCAGATGATCTATATCGAGAAGGGAAAGTGCTGCTTCCACTTCCACCATGCCGACATTGGAAGTTCCATTAACGAGTGCAAAGTCCCGGACCCGGCGAAGGATACGGTTAGCGATTCTCGGAGTTCCGCGCGAGCGCTTCGCGATTTCATTTTTTGACTCAGTGTTGAGAGTGATCGCCATTTTTTTTGAATTATTCAGGATGATCTGGGCGATCTTGTCCGGTTCATAAAAATCAAAATTCAGATGAGCGGTGAAGCGATCGCGCAGAGGATTTGAAAGTAATCCCGAACGAGTGGTGGCGCCTATGAGCGTGAAAGGCTGAAGATCAATCTGCATCGTGCGCGCGGAAGCGCCCTGACCAATCAGGATATCGAGACGGAAGTCTTCCATCGCGGAATAAAGAATTTCTTCCACCGTGATGTGCATCCGGTGGATCTCATCAATAAACAATACATCACGCGGTTTCATATTCGTGAGAACGGCCGCAAGATCACCTTTTTTCTCGATCGCAGGGCCTGAAACCACATGGAGTTCAGAACCGAGCGCCTTCGCGATAAGCATGGCGAGGGATGTTTTTCCGAGTCCCGGGGGCCCGGAAAGAAGAACGTGATCCATCGCCGCTTTGCGGACCAGAGCAGACTTCACCATGAGATCAATATTATCTACGACTTTGTTCTGCCCGATGAATTCAGAAAAATTCTGCGGACGAAGCTGGGCTTCCTGCTCTCTTTCAGAGGGAGAAACGTCTCCGGTGACAACTCGATCCATGAATTACCTCAGCTCTTTCAGAATAAGCTTCAGGAGCTCTTCCGGTTTATTCACAGTACCCATATGTTTTTGAATCATCGGAAGAACGTCCTGGTCCTTGAAACCAAGTCCCTGACAGGCAGCGAGAGTTTCTTTCACCAGGAAAGCGTCGAGTTTCTGATCATCGTTTTTGGCCTTGGCACCGGTTTTTACCGGCATCTCTTTTGTGACCATCCCGACTTCAAGCTTAGTCACTTTATCCTTGAGAGAAAGTATGATCTGCTCGGCACTTTTCTTTCCCACACCCGGAGCAGATTTCAACACATCCACATTCTCAAGAGTGATGGCAGTGATAATCTGGGACATTCCCAGATGAGTAACAAGTGCAAACGCGGATTTCGGCCCGATTCCATTCACGCTGAGGAGCATTTCAAAAAATTTCTTGTCGTCAGCGGACTCAAAGCCAAAAAGATTCTGAGCATCTTCCCGAATGATATGAGAAATGAAAAGTGCGGTGTCTTTATTTGGTACTAAGGGAGTAGCAGTGTGAACTTCGTAACCTACACCCTGAGCTGTGAGAATGATGGATTTTGAAGAGTCAGAATAAATAACTGTGCCTGAGAGATATCCGATCATACAGCAGGTTCCTTGATTCGATGGGCGAGGGCGGCGGCCAGACCGGTTCCTGCCTTTTTAACGGATCTTTTTTTCTTTTCTACCGGCAGGCGCAGAACATCCCGGTTGAGAAGATGGCAAAGAGCAATAGCACAGGCATCACTTTCATCGTGAGTCTTGAACTCGCTTATGCCCAGGTATTGCTTCAGGAATTTCTGAATTCCTTCTTTGTCGGCGTGTCCATGCCCAGTGACTGTCGACTTCACGAGATTCGGTGAATATTCAAAAATTTTCCCGTGATAATCTTTCGTTAAAGCGGCCAGCATTGTCCCGCGGGATTGGGCGAGCTTCATGAGAGCGTCCGGGCTTTTCACATAAATGAGTGATTCGAGAGCTATTTCATCCGGAGAATAGGCGGCCAGAAGCGCTTCTGTTTTTTCGAAGATGTCTTTTACCCTGTGCAGAAATTCAATTTTTCCATCGAACTTCAGAATCCCGGAAGTAATGTAGTTTATTTTTCGTCCCTCTTTTTGCAAGAGAGCGTAACCCGCAGTGACAGATCCTGGATCGATAGCTAGGACAATCAAAAAATTTTCCTGTGTGATGTTAGGAAGATTGTACCTAAAGAATTCTGCTGACGTCTAGTTAGCCGAGCGACCCTTAAGATAATTTCCGACGTAAAACACGAGTGAACCAAGAACAAGCTGAATTAGCTCTAACTGTCCGTAATCTCCATTTTTAATCCCAGAAAAGAAGCACAGTCCTACAGCAGTAAGTCCAAAAAGCTGCATACCCAGCCCGACGTAAAAAAGAGTTTTCATGCTTCTGAGATACTAAACAGAATTGAAATAAGAAAGGACTTTTTGACCCGCGGAATTTATATTATCAGCATATTTATGACTGCACGAATCCTCTCCGCAAAACCTTGTGTTGAAAAAGTTAAAGAAGAGCTGAAAAAGAGATGCGAATCTCTGAAGGCGAGAGGCTGTCACCCGGCCATGAGTGTGGTTCTGGTGGGTGATAATCCCGCATCACTCAGCTACATCCGTAACAAGAAAAAACTTTGCGAAGAAGTGGGAGCAAAGTTCACTCTTCATCAGTTACTTCCGGGAATTTCTCCGGAAGATTTTCTGAGTACTGTTCACGCACTTAATAAAGATCCCGGCACCAACGGAATTATCATTCAGCTGCCGGTGACCGATCACCTCGCTGTTCTGGATCTTCCGCAACTGGTCGAGCCCTCTAAGGATATTGATGGCTTTCATGGTGAAAACACCAGAAAGCTTTTTGAAGGCTCAACAGATATGAAGCTTCTTCTCCCCTGCACTCCGAAAGGATGCGTGAATCTTCTGAGATTCTACGGGTATGAAGTCGAAGGAAAAAATGTGGTGATTGTCGGAAGAAGCCTGATTGTAGGAAAACCTCTTTCACTTCTTCTTTCAAATCTCAATGCCACCGTGACCCTGACACATTCGAAAACCAAAAATCTCCGGGAACTCACGAAAAACGCTGACATTGTGGTCGCGGCGATCGGCAAGGGCCACCACATTGATCGCTCATACTTTGATCCCTCCCGGAAAACGGTCGTGATCGATGTGGGCATGAACAGCATGAATGGAAAACTGGTCGGAGATGTGAATACAGAAGATGTCATGGATGTAGTGAGCGCCATAAGCCCAGTCCCGGGCGGCGTGGGACCGATGACAGTTCTCAGTCTGATAGAGAATCTCATAACTGCCGCAGAAAAACAGTTAAAAGGATAATATGAGCGATTTATTAAAAACCAGTCTTCACGATGAACATGTAAAGCTGGGTGCCAAGATGGTGCCGTTTGGAGGATGGGATATGCCTGTCCAATACACATCTGTAAAAGATGAAGTCCTGGCAGTGAGACAGAAAATTGGAGTCTTCGACGTCAGTCACATGGGTGAATTTTTCGTGGAAGGTCCTGATGCAGAGAAATTTGCTGATTACATCGTCACGAATGACATTCTCAATGCCCCTCAGGGTAAGGCCATCTACTCTCCTCTTTGTCGCGAGAACGGGACGGTGGTGGATGACCTGATTGTTTACAAGCTTCGCTCTGGAAAAGTTCTCATCTGCGTGAACGCTTCAAACATCGACAAAGACTTTAACTGGATGAAGGCGCTTCATAAGGGTTTCGATTGCACGTTCGTGAACAAATCCAACGAGTATTCGCTTCTTGCACTCCAGGGGCCGGAATCTTTTGCAGTATTAAGACCGATGATGAAGGACCTTCCGGAAATTGAATATTACTCTGTTTTTGAATCAAATTTCGGATCTCATCCGGTGATCATCGCCCGCACGGGTTATACCGGGGAAGACGGATTTGAAATTTTCGGATCGCATGCCGCGATCAAGGAAATGTGGCAGCTGCTCATGGAGAAGAAAGTTACTCCCTGTGGCCTCGCTGCCCGGGATGTTCTGAGACTCGAGGTTTGCTATCCACTTTATGGCCATGAACTCACCGATGAAGTGAATCCATTTGACGCAGGACTTGGATGGACAGTGAAACTCTCTAAAACAAATTTTGTTGGCAAGTCTGCACTGGAGTCGAAAAAGGCTAAATACAAACTTGTTAAGCTCACTCTCGACAAGGGCATCCCGCGTGAAAATTATCCGGTGATGGATGGACAGGGAATGGTGGTGGGATCGGTCACCAGCGGAACGATGTCGGTCGTGACCGGAAAAGGTATTGCACTTGCTCGCATTGAAATTGATAAAGCCCCAAAGGATGAAGTATTCAATATTGATATCCGTCAGAAGGCATATCCAGCACAACTCACGAAGAAACCGTTCGTAACCGGAGGACATAAATAATGAGCACAAATATCCCAGCTAATCTGAAGTACACCAAAGAACACGAATGGGCGCTCGTTGAGGGTGACACTGTAACTGTTGGTATTACCGACTTCGCACAGTCAGCACTTGGCGATATCGTCTTCCTGGAAGTTCCGGATGTCGGTTCTGAATTAAAAATTGGTAATACTTTTGGTGTCGTTGAATCAATTAAATCTGTTTCGGATCTCTATGCTCCCGTAAGCGGAGAAGTTGTGGCGAAGAACAGTGATCTCGAAGGATCTCCGGAAAAAATTAATTCAGATGCGTCTGGATCTGGAAGATATGGAGCAGAAACCTACCAATAAAATTGAAGGCTTCAAAGAAAGGCTCCAACTGCTTATTCCCTCATTAATAACTCACCGCTGCTCTCCGGGTTATGAGGGAGGACTATTTGAACGTGTGACTGATGGTACCTGGATGGGCCATGTGATTGAACATATTGCACTTGAACTCCAAACTCTGGCCGGTATGGAAACCGGTTTCGGGCGAACCCGGGAAACCAATACCTCAGGTATATATAATGTTGTATTCAATTATATTGAAGAAAAGGTAGGTGTTTACGCGGCAGAGGCTGCAGTCAGGGTTGCAGAGGCGCTGATTTCAGACCAGGAATATGATATTGAAAACGATATTATGACCATGAAAAAAATGCGTGAAAGGGAGCGTTTCGGGCCCAGTACCGCATCCATAGTTGATGAAGCTGTAGCAAGGCAGATCCCCTTCATACGGCTTAACAGCAGCTCCCTCGTTCAGCTTGGGTATGGCAAGAACCAGGTCAGGTTCAGGGCTACCATGACCGATAAAACCAGCAGTATAGCAGTAGATATAGCCGGCAATAAAGATGAAACCAAACGGATCCTGCAGGAGCAGGCCATCCCTGTGGCTAAAGGTCTGACGATCTCCTCTTTGGAGGATCTGGAAATAGCTTTAAGCCAGATCGGTTTCCCGCTGGTTTTC
>JAKFFP010000096.1:0-2724 GCA_036675045.1 Bacteriovoracales bacterium
GGGAATCTTCTGCGAAATCATGAGGGCGCCGAACCCGCCGCCCACAAAACCTGCCACGCTCCAAAGCCCGTGCAGAGATCCCATGACGCTTTTTGAATAGAGCTTCTCCAGGTTTATCGCCTGCGTGTTGATGGAAATATTCACGAAGTTACTGGCAAGGCTGAATAAGAAAAGACTCAGAATAAGAGACGGAACGCTCGGCATGAAGCTGATTCCGACCAGGGCGCATCCATAAAGCGTAATGGCGGTGATGAGAACGTTCCGGCTTCCGAATTTTTCCGCGGCCATGGCGGCAAAAGGCATGCAGAGAAGAGACGCCACGGGTTTGGCGAGAAGAATTGTTCCAAGGCTTGCTTCAGAGAGAGAATGAAACTCCTGGATCGCCGGAATTCTGACCGCCCACGATGAGAAAACCATCCCGTGCAGGAAGAAAAGACCGCTGATACTTACGCGTGATGAAGCAATTGACACGTGATAATTCTATATCAAGGCAGCGCTCCCTTCATACATCTAAATTCGACATGAAGTCTGTTAACAGACTCTTAAAGTCCGGGCTATATCACGGCCTCTAATTTTAAGGGGGAGGTCCCATGAAATGTCTTTTAGTTGCTTTTGGTCTCGTCATCGCACCCGTCACTATCCAGGCATCTATCAATCAGGAATGGGGACGTCACTCTGATCCTTCGATCAGAAATAAATTGTATGAGCGAAACTTTTCCCTGCTTCCTCTTTCAGGAACTCCTGCAGACATGAGAAAGCTGTGGGCCAGTGATTGGTGGCCGAATAGAAAAGGTTCCATCAATCGCCGCTGGAACACGGCCGCGCCGGTCGGATTTCGCCTGGTATCTCCCGCAAGAGATATGGTACCAACGATGACCGAAGCTGAACTCGCGGCCCTTGCACCGTCAGAGAAATTTGATCTCCTGATCGGTGACTATGAATACTCACTGGTAAAAGAAGTCTCAAAACTCGCAAATCCCCGCGCGCCTGAATGGTACGGCATCTGTCATGGATGGGCGCCGGCCGCGGTGAACCACGTAGAACCGACAGCAAAAAAACTCATGAGTAATGACGGAATCATGATTCCTTTCGGATCTTCGGATATCAAAGCACTTCTCAGTTTCTACTATGCCTATCATCACGAAGTGGAGAGCACCCGCCAGATGGGGAAACGGTGTTTCTTCCTGAATCCTGGTTGCGCCGGGGAAGACCTGAACGCCGGAGCTTTTCACATCACGCTTGCTAACACTCTTGGGATTCAGAAAGAGAGCATGATCCTTGATCTTGAAAAAAATGAGCTCGTCTGGAATCACGCTGTGAACGGCTATCACACGACAATCATCAATGATCACCTTCCTCCTTCGGAAGATTCGGCTACGAAGACTGTCCGCCGCATCCGCGTGAAGACGGCCATGAGTTACGTGAAGGAGATCAAGGCCAACAGCTGGACGGCGACTAACGGAACTCCCGCCCACGTGAACGATGTGAAACACTACGAATACTTTCTCGATATCGATGCCCGCGGCAGGATCATCGGAGGTAACTGGATCTCGAAAAACCGCCCGGACTTTATCTGGGGTATGGATAAGGCGACGACTTTTACCGGGAAATTCGCACGACTGGCGGAACTCCTGAATGATTAATTGTCTTCCTCCGGCAGACCCGCTCATGGGTCTGCCCTCTAACTAACAAAGTCTTAACCCCATCCCTATCCTCGATTATTCAGTAGCTTAAGGCGTCAAACCTTTTTTAGAATTATCCATATAACATTTCGGGGTCGGGTCCCGTTTATGGGGTGTATGTCTGAAAGTGATGACAGTCTGGCGGAGAAATTAAAAGCGGGTGACGAAGTTGCCTTTCAGGTTCTTTATGATCGTCACGCGAAGAGCCTTTTGCGCCACCTGCTTCACATGATGGGAAACGTTCAGGAAGCAGAAGATATGCTTCATGAATCTTTTATGCTTCTCATCCGTAAAATCAATTTCTACGAACCACGAAGTGATCTCACATCGGGTTTTAAAACCTGGTTTTTTCGTCTCGCCACTCACCGGGCAATCGATGAGATCAGAAAGAGAAAGAAAAGAACTGTACCCGAAGAAGATGTTTATGAGTCAGAAGACGAGAGGTACGAGCGAAAAGAGCGGGGGATTGTCATGGAAACCGAAATGAGAAAGCTTCCTCCACTCCAGCGAGCAGTTCTTAGCCTCAGAGTTCATGATGATCTTTCGTATCTCGAAATTGCCCTTATCTGCGGAAAAGATGTCAATAGCATCAAACAGTCACTCTTTCAGGCGAGGAAAACGCTGAAAAACCAGCTCGCCCTGGCAGGAGAATTGCCATGAGACATCCTGAGCTCGCTGTCCTTCAGGATTATTTTGAAAACGCCCTTTCTTCTTCGAAGGAAAAGCAAGTCCGTGAACACGTCACAAGCTGTGACAAGTGCACTTCCGTCCTGTCCGATTTTGCTGCTATTGAGACGAAAGTGAAAAAAACCGATGCAGTTGTCATCAAGCAGAATGTCCAGGCGAGAATCCTGCTTGATGGGGCGGAGATGCTTCGTAAGAAGAGGGAATACCTGGCGGCGAAAAAAGATTACGCCGAGCTCGTGCGTGAGTGGCGGGAGAACATTCTGCCGGAGATCAGAACGCCGGCACTCCAGTTCTGTTCGGTCTCACTCATGCTTATCACTTTCATTTCCATAGAAAAGAATCAATCACTCGAGGA
>JAKFFP010000228.1:0-16078 GCA_036675045.1 Bacteriovoracales bacterium
AAAGAGCTTATCCAGCTGGGTCGTACTTTACCGGCCTATCCGGAAGATAAGCGGGATGAGAAGTATAAGGTGAAGGGATGTCAGTCTCAGGTTTGGCTCTATCCCGAGTTTAAGGAGGGAAGAGTTTTTTTCCACGCTGACTCTGATGCCGTTTTGGTAAAAGGCATCGTGGCACTTCTTACGAACGTCTATTCCGATGCAACTCCGGATGAAATCCTCACTACGAAACCAGAATTCTTAAAAGAAGTCGGAATCACAGAGCATCTTTCCATGAATCGCTCCAACGGGCTTGCCAGTATGATGAAGCAGATTCAGATGTATGCGCTGGTGTATAAATCCATGCAGAAGGCCTGATAATGTTTATGAATCGCCCGCGCCGTAACAGAAGAAATGAAGTCATTCGTTCCATGGTGAGAGAATCTCATCTCCTGCCGGCCCATCTCATCGCTCCCTTGTTTGTGATTGAAGGAACTGGTCTGAAAGTTGAGATCAAATCCATGCCGGGGCACTCTCGCTTATCAGTTGATGAACTGGTTAAGGAAGCAAAGGAATTATTCGCCCTGGGCATTCATACCGTCGCTCTTTTTCCGGCCATTGATGAGAGGCTCAAAACCTCTGATGCCCGCGAATCATATAATCCGGATGGTCTCAATGCCCGCGCTATCCGCGCCGTGAAAGAGGCCCTTCCTGATATGATGGTGATGGGTGACATCGCGCTTGATCCCTATTCTTCTGATGGTCACGACGGGCTGGTTGATCCGAAGACCGGAGAAATTCTCAATGATGAATCCCTCGCCATTCTTGCGAAGCAGGCGATCTGCGAAGCGCGGGCCGGCGTCGATATCATCGGCCCTTCTGACATGATGGATGGTCGGGTAGGTTATCTCCGCAGGGCCCTGGACGAGGAAGGCTTTCAGAATGTTCTTATCATGAGCTACTGCGCGAAATACGCCTCCGGCTTCTACGGCCCTTTTCGTGAAGCGCTCGATTCCGCTCCCAAGAAGGGTGATAAAAAATCGTATCAGATGGATCCAGCCAACGCTAAAGAAGCGCTTCGCGAAGCGATGCTGGATGAGCAGGAGGGCGCTGATATCCTCATGGTGAAACCTGGCCTTCCTTATCTTGATGTCATTTATCGCCTGAAAGAAAACTTTACCCTTCCGATTGCGGCCTACAATGTCTCAGGAGAGTACGCCATGGTGAAGGCCGCGGCTGCCAATGGCTGGATCGATAATGATAAAGTCATCATGGAAACCCTCATTTCCTTCCGCCGCGCCGGCGCCGATATTATTCTCACGTATTTTGCCAAAGAAGCCGCGAAGCTTTTGAGGAAATAAGAAATGAAATGGGCCCTGCTTATCTCAGTCTTACTCAATGGATTTCTCGGCTGGAAAGTTCTCCAGAAGAAGGAAGTCGTCCGGGAAGAGATCGTTGAGAAGATCGTGGTGAAGAAATCCGAGCCGCAGTTTATTGAGAAGAAAGTCATTGTCGAGGTTCCGGCAGAAGCAGCCGAAGTCGCTCCCACTCCTAGAGAATTTGACGAGCGTGACCTGGAGGATTCTGTTGTGGATGTCGTAAAAGACAAGGAAGATTTTCTGGTTGGGAAACTGGGATTTTCGGAAGATGAATTCAAAAAAATTGAATCAGTTAAACAGCGCTTTTACGACCGATACCAGAGGATCCTTCCATCGGACCAGGTCGGTACACTAACGCTCGAGCAGCGTAAGGCCATTCTTCAACTTGAAGAGGAGCGGGAAGCTGAATATGAGCGCACCCTGGGTCCGCAAAGATGGAAAGAATGGGAAACCTTCCGGGATAATTACAATCAGAAAATGTTTAAACGGATGCAGAAGGGGAAAGGCGTCATCGTTCCCATGGAAATCTGATTTTTTATCCCTTACAATAAATCATGCACATTTGTCTTATCCGCTTCTCCAGTATGGGGGACGTGGTTCTTCAGACCGCCACGGTCAACTGGCTCAGGTCCCTTTTCGGGAAACATCTCACAGTGACCTTTGTCACATCCCGCGAATTCGTTTCGCTGATTGAAGGGCATCCTGGAATCAATCACGTGATTGGTTTTGACCGAAGAAAGGATGATTGGGGAGAGTTCATCAGAAATCTGAAGAACAGAGAACCCTTTGATCTTATCCTTGATCTCCACGCGACTATGCGATCATTCCGGCTCAAGCTTTCTTTCTGGGGTGTTCCGCAAATTACAGTTGATAAAAGACGATGGGAAAGATTCTTCCTGACCAAGATAAAAAGTATCACCGTGAGAAGATTATTCCATGGAAAGATCTTCGGCATGGAACCTCAGGTGGAGAGGATCATCCGGGATCTTCAGGATATTTTCGGTGACGGTCGCGGTCTCAATGCCACCCGTTCTTACCGTCAGGGGAAAAATGAAGAAGTCACTTCGTTATCTGAGCTTCCGGTTTATCCGGTACCGGGAAAGTACGTTGTATTAGCACCTTCGGCATCATTTATTCCCAAGCGCTGGCACATTGATAGTTTTGTATCTCTGGCGGAGAAGATTCTCGCGACGACGGACTATCACGTGGTGATTCTGGCGGGCCCGGATGATTCCTTCTGTGATGCCTTTCATAAAATTTCTTCTCCGAAACTCCTGAACCTGCAGGGAAAGACAACACTTAAAGAATCCATGATGATCCTGGCCCGCGCGGAACTCTCGGTCGGTAATGATTCGGGCATGAATCACATCGCGGAAGCGTATGAGGTTCCGGTCATCACGATCTTCGGGCCGACCGACCCTTTATTCGGTTTTGTCCCGCACGGAAAAAAATCAGCTTATCTTTCAAAAGACCTGTGGTGTAAGCCTTGCTCGACGACAGGAAAATCTCCCTGCTACCGGAAAGAGCATTACTGCATGAATCTGATAACAGTTGATGAAGTCATGGCGAAGGTCCGCGGGGTGCTGCCATGAACCTTCTTTCCGTCGTGATCCGCTTGCTCGCTTTGGTTCTTCTTTTCATTCCCAAAATCAGGGAGCGGGTGAGTTTTGAAAGAAAAAACGTAAACGACCCTTATGCGCGGAAGTTTTCCGCTCCGGCTGATCTGGCCTTCGAGTTTTCAAGTGAAGGGGAGTTCCAGCAGGTCCTGCCGCTGATTACCGACGCACTCACCAATGGGAAAATAATCGAGCTCATTTATTTTTCACCGAGTGTGGAAAAAGGTGTCCGGGAACTTTGCGAAAAATATCCGGATAATCTTCGTTCGCTTCGCTATCCCGTTCTTACCGGAGGATTTTTGAAATGGATTACTTCCCGGAAACTCATCCTCGTAAGATATGATCTCTTTCCGGAATTCCTCACTTATCCCGGAGAGCTGAATCTCGTATGGATGACTTTCAAGAAGAAAACGTCCTGGTGGAAAAAGAAATTTCTCGCCAAGGCCACGACCATCGTTTACGCCACGGAAGCTGATGCGAAGACGGGAAGAGAGCTTGGCTTTCCCGGTGTCTCTTTTGATTTCCGGATTGAGCAGATCAGACGCCGCCTCGAAGGAAAAACGGAAAAGTTCGATCGTATTTTTCCGGAATACGCCCGGCTTCCTTTTCACGCCAATCCCCGCGAGAAAAGACTTATTTTCGGAAATGCCTGGCCATCGGATATTCATCTTCTGGATGGAGTGCCGGATGATGTTTCGATCCTGGTTGTCCCGCATAAGCTCGATCCAGAGATTATTTCCGAGTTCGAAAAGAGACTCGGAAACAGGGCCGTCATCCTGAATAAAAAAGGAGTCCTGTGCGAGCTCTATTCTGATTTCGGAAAGGCCTATGTAGGCGGGGGATTTGAAACCAGTATCCACTCAGTGCTGGAGCCCCTTATTAGTGGAGCAGATCAGATTTCCTGCGGCCCCATCCACCACCGCTCGACGGAATTCGACATAGCTGTGTCCCTGGGAAAAATGACTGTTGTGAAAAACAGTCAGGAGTTCAGACACTGGCTTTACCATCCCCTTGAAGCAGCTCCGGGACATGTTAAAATGGCCGGAGGCTATGTTGATTATCGAAGGGCCCTCATTTCATGCTGAAGAATCGTTATCAGGAAATTCTCATCGGTCTTAATATTGTTTCTCTGGTCAGGGGAATTATTTCCCTGCGCCGGAAGAGATCGACCCTTCTCATCGATGATGAGAGATTTCGCGGCCAGAGTTATCCCCAGAATTTTTTATCGGAACTGGAAGTCCTGGCACTTCTAAGACTCGGAAAAATTCAGGACATCCCGGAACTCTCGGACCTTCGCCAGTTTCTCTCACCGGGAACGCTGGAATTTGTGACTTCTCAGTTCCGCATGAAGACCGGAGGAAGTCCCCTTGCAAATCTCAAAGAGCTTCTCCGGAAATTTCCAGAGCTTCTCGACGCTCAGGATTTTGATCTGGTCTACCAGGAGTCAGCTGAAAATTTTGATGCCTGGTTCACGGAGGAACTCGCGCGTTTTGAAGGATTGTCCTATGAAGCGAGTCTTCGTCCCAAAGGATTCCGTTTCGAGATCCAGGGCCCGAAATGGGTGCGTACTATCTTTCAGAGATTCGGCGATCAGCTGAATCGTGAATACGCTCTCTCGCAGGATCTCAACGCTCCGTCGCTTCTTCATCTGATGAGTGTCGCGTTTGAAGAAAAGCTCAAGACCCGGATGGCGCCCGAAGAGATTCCGTTTTATTTTTTCCGCTTACTTTCTCCCGTATACCGCCTGCAGGATTTCTTTCTCACCACCCAACTCAAGCGGCGTCTCACTCTCATGGGTGGGGACACGAAAGAAAGCACTATCCAGTATTGGCAGCTTCATAACCGGAAGTTTGAGAACCTTCTTCTCGAAAGCTTTGAAGGTGTTATCAGCGGTGAGCGCGTTCTGTTTTTCTCGCATCTCCCGCATGAAGTTCCGTTTCAGGTGAACTCTCAGTATCCCCTGATGAGAAAAACGCAGATCAATCCCCAGAAAAGACCCGTGTCTCCATTCCCGGCAACCTCTCTCACGTTCATTACTGAGGAAGGTTCCCTCGGAGGCGAAGAGCCTTACCGGGTACTTATTCGTGAAGGCGGAGAACTCGCCCAATACGAATGGCCCTATCCAGAACTTCCGGGATCCAAGCCTCATTTCTATCGGGAAGGAACCCTTCGCGCTTTCGATCGGGATGCGGAAATTCTTCCCTTCGAGAAGAAGGACTGGCAGTTCTCGGGTATTCAGACCGTCACGCTGGACATGCGAGGACTACGGGAAATGCGAAAAACTGAGGCAGCTGTCCTCACCCGGCTTCCGCTCCAGATTACGCTCTCGGATTCAATTATCGAGGGGTTTGAGTACTGGGGCCCATTCCGATATAAATCTTTTGGACTTATGGCACTCGCCTACGGGATAGAGGGGCTATAATAGGATCATGAAGAAGAAAAACCAGAAAGGACAAACCTCAGTAGAGTACCTCCTCATGGTGGTCGTCGCCCTCGTTCTGGGCTTTACGTTCAAGAAAAGAATGGACGAGTATTTCTTTAAAAGTCCCAATAGCTTCATCGCCAAATCCCTCCGCAACTACAAGGCCCTCTTCGCCGGCTCAGTAAATGGAAGGCCTTACAAGCGCTTTCAAGTCATTCAAGTCCGTAAAACCAGATAGTTAGCAAATTTTTCACTTTTTGTAATCTTTTCTCACTCTGTGACTTTTCCTTTTTCACATTGCGTTATCAGGGTATGTTCCAACCGATTATTTTTAGCTTATTCCTTTTCGAGGAGGAACTATGAACTCTAAAACCCTTTTGGCGTTAGCACTGACATTGTCATTCGCTACTGCCTTCGCTCAGTCTGAAGAGCAGGTCTTGAACTCAGATCCTATCGATGTCGATGGATACCTGAAGGAAAAGCAAGTCACAGACGGTGAGCTCGAGCAAATCCGCTCGGAAATCAGAAAGCAGAAGAACGAAGTTCATCTTAATAAAGAGAAAACTAAAGGCTTCAAAGAACTCTCTAAGACAACAGAGAAGCTTTCGGAAACAACTGAAGAATATATTGATGAGAAGAAGGCAACTCAGAAAGAGATTGCTGAATACAATAAGAAGATCGAATGTCTCATGAAGGAAAATCCAGGTCCTGAATGTGACAAGTATGTTCGTAATCGTCGCGATGAAGAAGTTGTTGTCCAGCCGGTAACGACGGCAGCTGCCGCTCCGGTAGTTTCAACTGCGGAAGTTGCCCCGGTAACTGATGGACCACTCAAGCCATTCGAGCAGCTGAAGCTTGCTCTCACTGGTGGTGTGACAACTTACTCCGGTGAAACTGAAACTCTTCGCGCTGATAACCTCGGGCTTCGTGCAGAATCAAATATCACTGACCGTTTCAGCATGAACGTAGGTTTTGGTTACACAAACTTTCAGACGGAAGATTTTGCGAACAATACTTACGGAAATCAGGGCTGGTCGATGCCTTACTATAACCAGTACGGAGCGAAAGGCCGCGAGATCGAGTACAAGAACTTTAACTTTGATATCGGTGGTAAGTTCTTTATTGCCCGCACTGAGCGCTTCCGCCCATATATCGGGTTGAACGTTGGTTACAACATGGCGAGCCTGAACTATATGAAGAACGATGGCTTTAATGCATCTCCGTTCGGATATGATTATGAATTTGGTAACGAAGAATACAAGGCGAGCTTTGCTAACCTTGGTCTCTCACTCGGTACTGAAATTCTCTTTACCCGCTCAGTTGGTATGACTCTCCAGGGTGCATACTCAAGAGGCCTTGGTTCGAGTCTTTCTTCGGAAAACTCGAAGAACGTCTCTAACAGCCCGGACCAGAAACGTCTCGGTCAGCTGGCGGATGAAGTTATTGAATCAAATGCGCTTTCGATTACCGCCGGATTGATGGTTATATTCTAGCCCTCATTTCCTGAAAGATTCTCCTCGAAAAAAGGCTCCCGAATGGGGGCCTTTTCTATGTAATTTTTACACCCATTTCTCTCCCGATCTTAAGGCTTGCTACACTTTGGGCATGCCATTTTTATTACTTCTTATTTTAGCCCTCGAGGTCTTCGCCTGTCCGGTGAGCCCCGAGACTATGGCCAGTTTTAAACATCGTCCGCATTTCAAGTCCCTGGTGGTGAATCAGAGCGGATATACCGAGAAAGATTTCCTTGAGCTGATCGGGAGAGTTCGTAAAGTTTACGATCCGATTTTTGAATCCCGTGGCTACGAAGTTGAATACCTTCTTTATTGGGATGTGGAAGAAGGAAATGCCATGACCTCAGAAGCAAAAGACATGAAGAAGGCGTACTTCATGTTTTCCGGCGGGCTTCTCCGCGCGAAATACATGAATAAAGATGCTTTCCTCTACGCCGCCTGCCACGAGATGGGACATCACCTCGGCGGCTTTCCGAAAGAAAAAGAACTTGCCTGGTGTTCAACTGAAGGGCAGGCAGATTATTTCGCGAATCTCCGCTGCATGAAAGAGATCCTGAAAGGAGACCCGGAGAATGCGAAAGCGCGCGAGCTGAAGCTTCCCGGAAATATCAGAAAGAAATGCGAAAAAATTTACTCCGATGAGGAAAGTATCAATATCTGCCTTCGCTCCACCAAGGCAGCGGAAGATGCGTTCAGGTTTCTTCAGGCAAAAGAAAGAGGAGCGGACGCTGATCCAAGCTTATTCAATCAGATTCTCCTGCCGGTTAATGAAACCATCATGCGCTATCCGGGTCATGCCTGTCGCGCGGAAACAGCTTACCGGGGTGCAATCTGCGATCGTGACGGAGAGTTAAGTGATACCGATGAGACAGCGGGTGTCTGTCATAAGAAAAATGGTGATCGGAACGGAATGAGGCCAGGCTGCTGGTTTAAAGCGGGGATCAAATAATGAGATTTTTTCTGACGTTCCTTCTCATGATGAATTCAGTTCTTGCGTGTCCGGTGGAACCGCATGAGTTCATGCTCTCACAGATGAGAGGATTCGGTGACGAAGTCGGGCCATCACTCAGCGGGATAACTGAAGATGATTTTAAGGACGTTCTTCTCCGGGTGAAAAATCATTACGAACCGGAAGTGAAGGCGCGAGGTCTGGAGATGGAATACACCCTGGACTGGGCCAACGACTGGTTCAATGCCCAGACAGGTTGGGTAAATGAGAAAAAGATTCGCTTCTTTTTCTCGGGGGCGCTCGCCCGCGGAAAGTTCATGACTAAAGATGCTTTGATGTACGTTGCCTGCCACGAAATAGGACACCATTTCGGTGGGCTTCCCAGAAAGAGCAGATGGGCATCCGCTGAAGGTCAGGCAGATTATTTTGCGGCCGTAAAATGCATGCGCGATTTATTGAAAAACGATCCTGATAACCAGAAGGCCCTCACCCTTGAGGTTCATGAGGCCGTTCAGAACATGTGTCGCAAAGTTTATCCTGATGATGACGATTACCAGATCTGTCTTCGGACCGCGAAGGCCGGTGAAGATATGGCGAAGACTTTTTCATACCGGCGCACCAAATCTGATCCGGGTTCTTTACTCATGCTGGAGCAGGAGCCGGTGGAAAAAACTATTACCAGTTATCCGACGCATGCGTGTCGCGCGGAGATCGCTTATCAGGGAGCGATCTGTGACAAAGGTCCTGAGATCCCGGTGAGTTTTTCCAGCGAGAGCGAGGGCTACTGTCATGAAAAAAATGGTGACACCTTCGGGATGAGACCGAAGTGCTGGTATTTGCCGGTGGTTGAGTAACGCGAGGCTTCGCCGGCGCCGAAAAAATATTAAGTTTACATTTCCGTATCTTTTCCGTATTGATGGTTTATGAAATTAAATCATCTGACGGACGAAACATTACTTAAAGATACTCTTCACCTGGTTGAGCAGGAACGAAGTATTGGCGGACGAATTCTCTGGCATCTCAAGGAAATCGACAGGCGAAAATTATTTGTTGAACTTAAATGCAGTAGTCTGTTCGATTATTGCGTAAGAATACTTCGATACTCTGAAGGACAGGCCTCCCGGAGAGTTTCCGGTTGCCGGCTCTTGAAAGATCTTCCGGAGATTGCTCAGCAAATTGAAGAGGGGACTCTCAATCTCACACAATTGAACCAAGCGAGTTTTTTTTTCAGAGACGAAAAAATATCAAACTCGACAGAAAAAGCTGCCATCCTGAAAAAGCTCGAAGGTCGATCTACCAGAGAAACAGAAAGAATCCTGCATGAGCATCGGAAAGAAGCGGTCTCGAGAAATGTGTTTCTGGTGGTGAAGGAAGAAACTAAGAAAAAGCTGGATCAGGTCAGGGACCTCAAGGCCCATTCCTGTCCGGACAATGATTCCCTTCTCAACAAAATGTGCGAAGAGGTTTCAAAAATCTGGGATCCCACCTTGATTAAACGTCATGTCAGTGGCAGTTCGACAGACACGAGATTTATTCCCAAAATGATTCAGGCCGAGGTCTGGCAGAGAGATCGGGGAATGTGTACCAAGTGTCAAAGCACATATGCACTGGAGTTTGATCACATAAGGCCCTTTGCCATGGGAGGAAAATCCACCGTCGAAAATTTGCGCTTACTATGTCGCGCCTGCAATCAACGGCAGAGGGTAACTTACTTTCAAAATACTATATCCGACAAAAGTGCTTTTCAGTTAAAAAGACCGCCCGGGTAGACTAAAATATTCTGGATATTTATCCCAACAAGGAAGTTTCATGAAACCGGTCTATCTCGTCGATGGCAAGCGCACGCCAAGTGTGAAGTCAGGTGCAGATCTGAAAGAAATTGCGGCCCCTTATCTGGGTCATTATCTTATCCGCCACCTGGTAGATAAGTATGGCATTCCTTCGGATGCAGTGGATGAGGTGATTGTCGGGTGTACCGGAAATCCTCCGAAGTATCCCAACGTGGGACGAGTGATGGCACTGGAGGCGGGCCTCCATAAAAAGACTTCCGGTTACACCGTTCACAGAAACTGTGCTTCGGGAATGGAAGCCCTTTCGCAAGCCTATGTGAAAATTGCCCTGGGTAGAGATGATATTATTTTTGCCGGAGGTGTCGAGAATATGTCTCAGATGCCGCTCCTTTATAACAAAGAGATGACGGATTTTTTCATCAATATGATGAAGGCCAAGTCTCCGGCGCAGAAACTCGGAACACTTTCAACTTTTCGTCCGAATTATCTGACACCGGTAATTGCCATCGAGCAGGGCCTCACGGATCCTTTCTGCGGTAGAAACATGGGCCAGACGGCAGAAACGCTCGCGCGTGAATTCGGGATTTCCCGTCGCGAGCAGGATGAGTTCGCGGATCGCTCGCACCATCTGGCAATTTCCGCTACCAAAGAAGGAAAATTCCGGGATGAGATTCTTCCGATCATGGCGGGTGCCAAGCTCGATAAGATGATTGCTGACGATATCGGGCCACGTGCTGATTCATCGGTGGAAAAACTCGGGAAGCTAAAGCCGTATTTTGAAAAAGAAACAGGAACAGTGACTGTCGGTAACGCTTGTCCCATCACGGATGGCGGTTCAATGTGGTTACTGGCCTCGGAAGAGGCAGTGAAAAAATATAATCTCGAACCGATGGCAAGACTGGTGGATTTCCACTTCCATGGCCTTGAGCCTGAGAGAATGGGACTTGGTCCGGTTCTCGCCTCACATGGAGTCCTGAAGCGCGCAGGGCTTAAGATGGCCCAGATGGATCTTGTCGAGCTTAATGAAGCGTTTGCGGCCCAGGTTCTGGGATGTGTGAAAGTCATGAGTGACAAGAATCTTTCAGCGAAATGGGGAATTGATGAAGTGATCGGAGATATCCCGCTGGAGAAACTCAATGTGAACGGAGGAGGGATTGCCCTCGGGCATCCGGTTGGTTCAACAGGTTCGCGCCTGGTGGTGACCCTTGCGCATGAACTCAAGCGCCGTCGCCAGAAATATGGGCTAGCAACTCTTTGTATCGGTGGGGGTCAGGGCGGGGCAGTTATTATCGAAAATCTCAAGGTGTAATATGCAGAACATAACTTATGAAGAAAAAGATGGTCTTATCTGGATCGGTTTCGGAAAAAATGAAAAGAAGTCGATGACGACTTTTACCCGCGAAACACTTGAAGACATGAAAGAAGCGATCAAGAACGTTCAGGCCAACAAAACGGCCAAGGGACTGGTCTTCTTTTCTCACAAGCCGGGCGTGTTTCTGGCGGGTGTTGATGTGACCGTGATCAATTCCCTTAAAACGGAAGCTGAGGCCCTGCGGGCCCTGGATGAAGCGCATACGATGTTCAATGCCATCGATGACCTCAAGATGCCGACCGTGGCACTGGTTGATGGAGTTTGTCTTGGCGGCGGGCTTGAGCTCGCTCTTGCGTGCAAAAAGATTTTTGTTTCTGATAATCCGAAAACCGCACTGGGATTACCTGAAGTCATGCTGGGAGTTCTCCCGGGCTTCGGCGGAACATATCGTCTTCCTAAAAAAGTAGGCCTTCCGTCCGCACTCGATATGATTCTTACCGGAAGACAGATTAAAGGTAAGAATGCTTTCAAGATGGGACTCGCGGACGCGATTCTCCCGACGGAAAGAATGAAAGAACTCGCACCGGTTTATCTCCTTGAGAAAAAGACCGGCAAAAAGAAAACGATGAGTGAGGAAATCCAGGCCGTGGCCTCGAGTAATTTCCTCGCGCGGAAGATCATCTTTCAGAAGGCGAGAGAGAAGGTCCTTGAGACGTCGAAAGGATTTTATCCGGCCCCACTAAAGATTCTTGAGGTTCTTGAGTACGGCGCGGGCAGAAACCGCACCGATTATCTCGCCAAAGAAGCTGAGGCATTTGCCGAACTCTCGCAGTCTATTCAGTCGAAGAATCTCCAGCATATATTTTTCCTGACGGATAATTCAAAAAAACTTGATAACAAGGACAGGCTTCCGTCGATTGAACGGGGAGCGGTTCTTGGTGCCGGTGTCATGGGTGGTGGTATCGCCTGGCTTTTTGCCCAGAATAACCAGGCCCCGATCATGAAAGATATTACGCCAGTGGCGCTGGAGTTGGGACTGAAGCAGGCCTCGACGAATTTTTCGGGTGCCGTGAAAAGACGCAGGATGACTCCGGATGAGTTTCAGAGAAAGATGCGCTCCATTGAACCGACCACCAATTTTGAAGGATTCAAGTCTGTTGATCTGGTAGTGGAAGCAGTGGTTGAAAACATGGATGTGAAAAAGAAAGTTTTCGCGGAGCTTGAGGGGTACGTGAGAAAGGATACGATTCTTACCTCCAATACATCTTCACTGTCACTGGAAGAAATGAGTAAGGCCCTGGTGGATTCTACCCGCTTTGCCGGTCTTCATTTTTTCAATCCGGTAAACAAAATGCCACTGGTGGAAATTATCACCCATGAAAAAGTTTCGAAGGACACCATCGACACACTTTATAAGTGGACGCTGGACGTGAAGAAAACTCCGATCGTGGTAAAAGATGGTCCGGGCTTTCTGGTGAACCGGATTCTCGGGGCCTATCTCAATGAAGCTTCTTATCTTCTTGAAGAAGGTGTCTCGATGGAGGCCATTGATGATGCCGCTCTTAATTTTGGAATGCCGATGGGCCCATTCAGGCTTATTGATGAAATCGGAATTGATGTGGGAATGAAAGTCGGGAAGATCCTTCACGATGGACTGGGCGCAAGGCTCAAGCCAAATGAGCTCACTTCAAAACTCTATGAAGCAAAACTCCTTGGAAAGAAAAACAGCAAGGGCTTTTACCTTTATGATGAGAAAGGAAAAGTGACCGGAAAAAATCCTGAAGTTCAGAAGATGCTTTCCGGGAAGAAGACCAAAATGGATGAAATGGTCATCCAGATGAGGCTCTTTCTTCCGATGGTGAATGAAGCCGCATATATTTTCGCTGACCGGATTGTCGATAAGGCCGCGACCGTTGATATCGGAATGATCTACGGAACAGGATTTCCTCCCTTCAAGGGTGGACTACTGCGCTGGGCGGATCAGGACGGTCTCGAGACTCTTGCCGATCGAATCAGAAATTTCTCCAAAGAGGTGAGTGCCGAGCGCTTTGCGATCGCACCATTTCTCGAGATGATGATCAGTGATAAGAAAAAGTTCTACGACCTGTAATGAATAGCGCTCCTTTTTTTCGCTATTTCGTAAGCTTTATTTTCCGGGCCAAGACCCGGCAGAAGCTTCTTTTTATCGCAGTGACGGGGCTTTTTCTTTCTGCCTTTTCACTCATGGTGATCCAGGGAATCATGGGTGGCCTTCAGCATGGTCTGATTTCACGGTCAAAGTCCGTCAATGGTCATTACCTTCTTCGTTTTCCAGGAACAACACCCGAATCTCTGGGGGCCTTGAAGGAAATTCTCCGTAAGGAAGGAATTCCTTTTTATTCAGAGCTTGAAACTGAGGTGATGCTCAGGAGAAAAAATTTCGTGGCCCCGGCGAAAATTCACGGTGTTGATCTGGCCGATGAACTTCCCGCATTTCTGAAAGACAAGGACTTTTCAGGGCTTGTTCTCGGGAGTGATCTTGCCGGAAAAATCAAAACTCAGTTTATGGATGACATTGAGGTCATCGCTCCCGGGGTGACGGATTCCATCATGGGAGAAGTTCCGAGATTCGTTTCTGATAGTGTTTCGGATTATATCTACACGGAAATTACAGAAGTGGATGATACCGAGATGTTCTCCCGCCTGAGCTTTGTGCAGAATCTCTTGCGGGAAAGAACGGTGAACCAGATCAGGATCTTTGGCGAAGTAACTCCTGCCGTCATGCAAAGATTGATGGGGGCCGCCCCTCGCGAAGCTCGGGCACTAAACTGGGCCGAATTAAATCAGGCCCTGGTGTGGTCGCTGAATCTCGAAACAAAGGTCATGCTCTTTCTTTTTATTTCCATGAGTCTTCTGGTGGCGATTGCAATTACTTCCGGGCTGATGATTTTTTATTCTAAAATCCGCCGCGATCTGATGAGTTTCTGGATCCTGGGTATGGGTCAGAAAAAACTGATGGCACTCTCTTTTAAGTTCACCTTAATACTGTCGGGAGTGACAGTTCTTATAGGCGGCATTTTTGGCTCTGTGGCGCTGACGATACTTGAGAGATTTGGTCACGAGCTTATGCCGGATATTTTTGTGGAAAGAAGTCTGCCGGTTCAATTGAATTTCAACAGTATAGTGATCTCACTCTTAATTCCCTTCGGCATTTCACTTATTTTCAGCTGGTTTTCTTTTGCCTACTTTAGAAAGGAGAATCAGTCATTTGTAAATATCGTTCGGTCCCTCAGCTAATTCTGATAAAATATCTGTGATCCTCAGGATGAGGACCAACCGGAAGAAATCCATGTCACAAATGAATGTCACGAGCCTTTTTCCCCAATCCTTTTTAAAAGAGAGTTCACTTCATCATACTTTGGGTGAAGAGTTCGCTTTGGGTGAAAACGGGGTGATGGTTTTTCACTGGGCCGATTTTCATGAAACATGTGATTCAGTAAAAACAGCTCTCGAAAATGAGCCTGAGCTCATGCAGGATTTCCAGCGGCGGGAAGCGGGCATTGCCCAGCTGACAACGATCCCAGTGTGGATCAAGACCCGCGATAAAGTTCATCAGACTCATATGCATGAGCTTTATGAAAAGCATATTTTCAATCGCACGGGTCTCATTGGCGGGATTGATTCCTATGGTCCGATTGAGATCTCTTTTATTTCCGGAACAGGCCCGTTTAAAACAATGGCGATTTCGGAATGTTTCAACAAGACAATTTATCGCGATTTCATTCTGATTAACATCATCCGGGGAAAACTTCCCCGCCGTGATTTCCGCGTGCGCGTGAAATCGAAAGTTCTTTTCGAATATGGTGAGGAATTTTCCCGCGCCCAGCTGGTTAATCTTGATCAGCTGACAACCAATGGCCTTCTTTTTTCTGTTGATTCAGATCTTTTCCATAAAGAGATGGCCGCATCTCCGGAGTTCCGGATCATTATTGATACGGGTTCACTGGCTGGGGCGATGGGGAAAAATCTCGATGAACTGAAAGAGCATTTCTCGCAATTCGCTTTCAATCTTATGTATTCATCAAACAAGGCAGATTCCGTAACTTGCCAGATGAATGATATGTCTGTTCAATCGAGCTTTGATTTTTTCAAGAACAAGAAGGTTTTTCTCTTCGTGCCTTACTCAAAGATTAAGTGCGAAAAGGATTCTCACGTTCAGAAGATCCAGGAATTCATGTCCTACACGAAAGAACTCGTGCGGGATCATTATAAGAATCCCTTCAGAAAACAATCAGCCTGATTTTTTCTCGTAATCCACAAGATAGGCCGCACTCTTATCGAGATTCTTCCGGCGTTTATCATAGCGCTCGGTCGTCGTGATATTGGAGTGGCCGGCAAACGTCGCGACGTCGCGGATAGCGGCTCGACTGGTGTCGAGAAGGTGAGAGATCACGGTCGCGCGACAGGAATGGGGGGAGACAGATTTGTTGATACCCAGAGAACGGGCGTATTTTTCGATGACCCGGTAAATGGTTGAACCATCCATCGGGCGGTCGTTCTTGAATCGGGTCTCAGTCTGGAGAAGATAATCCTCAGGGCCCAGATTGATGTCATTATCTTTTAAGCTCGCGATATAGAGATTAATTTCTTCCCAGACAGTAACGTTCAAAGGCACGAGTCTCACTTTGTCACCCTTTCCGTGAATGCGGATTGTCCAGT
Organism: Bacteriovoracales bacterium; assembly: GCA_036675045.1. Taxonomy (GTDB): domain Bacteria; phylum Bdellovibrionota; class Bacteriovoracia; order Bacteriovoracales; family Bacteriovoracaceae; genus Peredibacter. The sequence continues at coordinate 15,657 of JAKFFP010000228.1, forward strand.
GACCGCGATCATCGACGATCTGGTGCATTTTCATATTGGTGAGCTCAGAGCGACGCAGACCCAGGTGAAAGAGCATGACCATGATCAGCCGATGAGTTCTACCCTTGTGAGTGGCGGGATCCGGCGCATTGATCATGCGGAGGACTTCTTCATCATCAAAAGCAACGGTGGGTGATTCGGTCTGGACTTTCGGAAGCTTTACCGTGTCGAGCGGATTGTGATCGATGAGTTTGGCGGCAATTGCCCATTTCATAAATGAACGAACACATACCAGGCGGCGATTAATGGTTGCCGAGGCCAGGCCTTTTTCCAGGAGATGATCCCGGTATAACTGGAAGTGATAGGACTGGATTTCGGCGGGATGAGTGACCTGCACATTTCCCGAACGAAGAAAGTCGAAGAAGAATTTAAGATCCTTGATA
>JAKFFP010000339.1:0-2694 GCA_036675045.1 Bacteriovoracales bacterium
TCTCGGACCTTTTGGTCTTGCTTTTTATTTCTGGGATACGGCGACACGCACCGGGGATGCCCGGATCCTGGGGGCCATGGCCTATCTCACTCCGGTAATTTCCACCCTGGGACTCGTGACTTTCGCCGGAAAGGATTTCACCCTGATGAGTTTTATCGCCATGATTCTGATTACAGGTGGAGCGAGCCTCGGTTTACTCGACTTTAGGTCCCCGAAACAGTAAACTTTCTTCATGCATCAGCAATGTACGATTGAAGAAAGAGATACCACTGTATTCCTGGCAAATGAGCAGAAAACCAAGTGGGTTACGGTCATCACACTGGTAACGATGGTGGCCGAGGTTGCTGTCGGTTATTGGTCCGGCTCCATGGCGCTTCTCGCTGATGGCTGGCACATGGCCTCGCACGCGCTGGCGCTTTTTCTTTCGCTCGTCGTTTACTATCTCTATCGTCATCCGAAATTCCGCTCATCATTTACTTTCGGCGGCGGAAAAATTCTTTCTCTCGGTGGTTACACTTCGGCAATATTCCTGGTTCTCATCGCGGGCTCCATGATCATCGAAAGTATCCAGCGCTTTAATCACGCCCATGAAATTCATTATCGTGAAGCTCTGGGAGTCGCGGTCCTGGGTCTTGTGATCAATCTCATCTGTGCCTGGATTCTTCATACCGGAGAAAGTTCTTCTCACGGACATCATCATCACGATCACAGTTGTGATCATGGAAGTAAGCTCGCTCCCAAGGCGCAAGCTCACTCCCATTCGCACTCGCACGCTCATGACCATAATCACGAGAGTGCTTATGTTCACATCCTGACCGATGCCATCACCTCAGTTCTCGCGATCATCGCTCTTCTACTGGCGCAGTGGAAGGGATGGGTCTGGGCGGATCCGGCGGTAGGAGTTCTTGGTGGTATCGTTGTTCTCAAGTGGTCCATGGGTCTCATTAAGAGTTCCGGCAGAGATCTTCTGGATGCTCACGACGAAACCATTAACCGCGAAAATCTCGTAAGAACACTTGAATTTGACGGCTCAAAAGTGGTTGATATTCATCTGTGGAAACTCGCTCCCGGACAAGTGGGTGGCGAGATCGTCATCCGCCGGAATGCCAACCAGCCATCCTCTTACTATCGGGATCTCGTTCAGAAGAGCTTTGATATTCATCATCTGATTATTGAAGTCGTCTGATTTTTTAATCGGCGAAGTCTGCGTTAGGATTACTCGTTTACGCGCATGAAATGCACACCCTTCAGTGTCGCATGATTCTCAAACTTCTTGATGTAGTCGAGGAAAGGCAGTTCAAAGACTGTCTGGGGATTGGATGTGGAAGCGTGACGCAGAAAAAGAACATTCCCCTTACGGAAGAGAAAGGCCTGATGAGAGATATTCTGGTGCGAGCCGTATTCGTGAGTGAGATCCCAGTTCGGACGAACGAAATTCACGACCGTCCCGTGAGGGATCTTATTCACGAATGACGGATTCTTGAGAATCCAGTTGATCGAGACGTAAGGGACTTCTGCGATCTCAGATATATAATTCACATGCATCCCGCGAAGTTCAGCGAGAAGTGAGTTCCTCTCTTCCTGACTTGCATTCGGCACGCGGATTTCTTCCGGATGAATTTTCTTGAGCCATCCCGGCAGATTGATCACAGCACGGGCCACGAGAACCTGTCTTTCTCCAAGATCATGAGTGATGTCGGTGAGAAGACCGCTTTGAATGTTTCTTGGTATCCACCACAGATCGGTAAAGTGACTGCGCTTCAGATAATCCACATCACCGTTTTCGTAGCGAATGTTGTTCATCGCAGCTTCGAACTCATCCACCGAGCGCGAGTGGGCCAATGAGACGATGGTTTCAACATAAGTCGTGCAGTCGAAAGTATCAAACCGATAAAGAGGATCCTGATCGTAGCGACCTTCCGGGCCTTCGCCCAGTGGACCGCCGACGCCGTAGGGACGACCAATGAAGAGTTTAGAAAAAGCATCCATGCGGTTGACAACACCGGATACATTCGCACCCCGGTCGAGATAATTCTGTGCCTCTTCACGGGGTCCCGCGAACACATGTGACGTGAGCATCAGAGTGATCAGAATGAGTTTCATAAATTGGCCTCTCTTATAGTTTAAGAACGGAGACCCGTCTTTGACTATCGAAAAACCCTTACTTTTCTCTATGGTAGAGTGGTTCCCGTTCGCCCCCCGTGCCGCATAACTCATGAAATTTCCGAGCACTTGAAAAGCCACGTGGTGGCCAGGCAGAGGTTCCACTTGAAAAGCCACGTGGTGGCCAGACAGAGGTTCCACTTGAAAAGCCACGTGGTGGCCAGGCAGAGGTCCGACTTGAAAAAGTCGTTTCTCAAAGTTTCTGAGATCTACTTTTCCGTATTCCTGCGGGTAAAATGAACCCCCCGGCGGAGAAGCACGTGAATCATGCTATTGATGAGTTCATCCGTGGACAAGGGGAGAAGATTCATCTCGAAGCGGGCGCTGCGAATGAGGGTCTTGAGCCCGGAAATAATGAGGCGATAGGTGATCACTTTTACCCGGTGAAGCGTTCCGAAAGTAAGTTGACCTACTTTTTCGGCAGCTCCCATTTTTTTACTGAGAAGATAAAAATAACCCTGCTCTCTTCGCTCGAATCTTTCTTCAAAATTAATCATGAGTTTCCACAGGAAACGATTTCTTTTTGAGATC
>JAKFFP010000324.1:0-2692 GCA_036675045.1 Bacteriovoracales bacterium
GTGGTCATCTTCTTCATAAAAAGATGATTCTTCTTTCGAACCCAGGCCATACATACGAAGTTCTTTTCAGACCTAGTGCCATCGCCGCTCCGGAAGGTCTCGTGAATCTTCAGGTGAGAATGACAGCAGAAAAAATGAACACGGTTCTTCCCCTGACAAAGGTGTCGGGTTTTGGGTCAAACTGTTCCCTTCCCGGTGCTACCCGCTTTGACACGCTGGCGGAATTAGAAAGTTCTACGATTAATGGCTACTACTCGAAAGGAAATGATTTCTACATCCGCCTGAAGACTGAACAACCATTTTTCCCGGTCGTAAAAAGCTCTTACGGTGAAGCCCAGGACAGCGTCTCCACAAACTATTTCGTGAAGTGTGACGGGCCGGTGATCAATAAGATCGCGGGATTTGTCGACGCCGTTACGAAACGTGCTGACGGAAGAACAACCGTCGACGGTTGGGTCTGTGACTATGGAAAAGAGGATGTGGCCTATGCCCACATCTACATCGGCGGAGCTGCCGGTAAAGGCGGAAAGTTTATCGGAAAAGCACTCGCTGACAAAGGCTCTGAGCCGGGAGTCAATTTCGCCTGCGGAGACGCCACGACCAGAGGTCATCGCTTCAGCTTTGATGTCCCTGCAACGGCGCTCGCTGCCTATCCTGGTATGTCCGTTTACGTCCACGGGATATCTCTCAGTGGAAATGGAAACCTCGCCGTCGCGAATTCCGGAAAATTGTCTCTCCCGGGAGTACGAGTCAGTAAATACAATTGTTACGCGAATGGGATCACGATCCCGCATGGGACTAGTGTCACGCGTTTCAAGGAACCCAAAGTCGCAAGCGGTGAGCAGTGTAGTTCCGAAGTGAGAACATGTAATGATGGCGTCCTCTCGGGTTCATATCTCCAGTCGAGCTGTACCGTGAACTCACTTCCTGTTGGCGAAGCGATGGGATACGTTGATGGATTCACGACCAGCGGAGAAGTCGGTGGTTGGGCCTGTCAGAAAAATAATCCCCGGACAATTACGGTTGAGATCCATGCAGGCAATCCGGCGACTGGTAGCAAGCTCCTGCGCACTATCAGAACGAACGTCCATGGAGAATCCGCGATCGGTCAGATCTGCGGCACCGAAGGTCTTCCTCATCGCTTTAAGATCCAGCTCACTCAGAGCGAAAGAATCATTGGTCAGGATAAGCAGATTAATGTTGTCGCGGTTCCCTCTTCAGGCGGCAAGGCTAAGGTGAAACTCATCAATGTCCAGGCGAATATCCTTCCACGTTTCGCCATTACTGGTCACGTCGATTCAGTTCAAACTTCTGACTCCCTGGCGATCATTTCCGGCTGGGCCTGCGACAAAGGACTTTCAAGTTCGATCGACATCCACTTTTACGCCGGCGGAGCGGCTGGAACAGGAACGATTTTCGGCTCAGCGAAGGCGAACTACTCCTCAGAAGGTCCAGTCAATAATCTCTGCGCCGATCCAACGGCTACTGGTCATCGCTTCCGCGCGCTCATTTCGGCTGAGGTATTAGCTGCACATCGAGGAAAAAAGATTTACGTGCACGGAATTTCCCTGAGCGGAAATGCAAACTCATTAATCGGAAACTCCGGAACCTTTAGTCTGCCGTAGTAAGGAAATAGTCGAGGTATTTGTCTTTCAGAATGACCCGCACCCGCCACCGCATTTTCGGAAGCTCGCAGACCGGAAGTGTGGTGGAGAGAGTATTTTTCACAAACCGCGGGCGAATGTATCCCATGTTCAGATCGACTCCCACGAAATCCGCTTCCATCGGCGAAGCCTTGGGATCAGTCGTGGTGAATTTCATCTTAAAAGGCTTCTGATAGGCCACGGGACGCGGAGATGCTTCGAGGGTAAAGGTGTGGCTGCCTGATTTAATCTCGCAGGCTTTAAGGCTTAAATCGCATTTATCGTTTTTCCCGAGGAGAGTCGCGGTTCGCGCTTTCATGAGTGCCTGGTCGGGCTTGGCCACCTGTGAGCGGAGCTCAGTGATCATTTCTGTAACGGAGGAGCCGTAGGGGAGAGTCGCGATCCATTTTCCGCTTTGGTCGATGTGAAAGATGCTGTCGGTGTGATCGACGATGAGGTGACCGTGATTATTTTTAAAACGACGGTAGCGGGCACCGAATGATGTCGCGAGCTTCGTGAGTCTTTCGTCGGTATCAGTGGCACCGATGAATGATGGGCCATAGACCTTTTTTAGTTTTTTAAGTGACTCGATCGAGTCGCGTTCATTATCCACCGAGACAAAGAGAAAGCGGAAGTTCGCGCGCTCAGCTGGGGTGAGTTTTTCCGCGACCTGTTTCATCCGGCGAAGAGTGGTGGGGCAGATGTCCGGGCAATGAGCAAAACCGAAAGTGAGGAAGACGTGTTTTCCGATCAGGTCGTCGCTGGAGAGAACTCCTTCGGTGGTGGGAAGGACGAAGGATCCACCCTGAGGTGTTTCGAGGGTGATCACTTTTCCGAAGGCAGGAAGAGTGAGAAAAAAAATCAGAGCGAGGATTCGCACGGGACTTCCTTCGCTTCGTATTCCAGGGTTTGGTAGGTTTTAGAGACTTCTTCTTTTTGGGCGGGAGTGAAATTTTTTTCAGATGAAAGTGTAACGGTGCCTTTTCGGAGGGAGACCTTGGTCTCGGTCACGAAGGCGAGCTTTTTCATGGCACCTTCGATTTTCTCCG
>JAKFFP010000378.1:0-2690 GCA_036675045.1 Bacteriovoracales bacterium
CCCCGAGGCCTTTCTCGGCCGCCTGCGGGAAGCTGCGCGGAGCCTCGATGGACGGCCGAAGTTCGTCGTCACTTCGGGGAACGTGGTGTTCTTCGTCGCCCTGAGTTCTCTCATTGTCCAGGGAACATCGATCCCCTTTGTTTCAAAGCTCTTCGGGGTATATGACAAAAATGCTGAGAATATCAAAACCTATACCTCAACTCCCGGCCACTTAACGGATATTGTGACCATCGATGTTCCTGCTCATTCCCATACCGTCAACAAAAGTCTGGTGGATCTGGGAATCAGCTCGCAACAGTCACTGATCATCGCCATAGAAAGGAATGAAGAAGTGATTATTCCACGGGGAAGCACGACCATCGAAGCGGGAGATAAGATCTCCGTCATGGCCGATGATGAGAGGCTCGCCGATTTCTTTGAACTCATCTGGAGTCCTGAAAAGCAGCGGACTCATCATCCTCATTAACTAAGTTCATTTCCGGATGGCACAACTCTTGCTCTTTTATCTCTCTGATCACAGGGAGATGTTTATGAAAGAATCATTAAAAGAGAAATTCAATTCAGTGAAAACGAATGTCAAGCAGGCGTGGGATAAGACGACTGATGAAGATAAGACCAAGATCCGGAAAGACATCAAAGACCGTAACTATTCCGGTTTAGCTGACACGGCCAAGGACAGCTTCAGAAGAAGCGGTAAAGTCTAGCACCATAACTAGCCGCCCGGAAAGGGCGGCTTCTTTCTTAAGGAGCCTCCTATGAAAATCACGAAGAAAGCTGTCGCCCAGTGGAGCGGCGGACTAAAAGATGGTAAGGGGAATTTATCAACGGAAAGCGGAGCTCTGAAAAACCAGGCCTATGGTTTTCAGACGAGATTTGAAGGTATCGTGGGAACAAATCCGGAAGAATTGATCGGTGCCGCCCATGCCGGTTGCTTCACGATGGCACTCTCCATGATTCTGGGAGAAGCAAAACTCACCGCCGAGAGCATGGAAACAACGGCGATGGTGAGCCTGGAAAAACAGGGTGAGGGTTTTGCCATTACCTCCATCCATCTTAAGCTTAAAGCGAAAATCCCTGGGGCAACTCAGGCGCAGTTTCAGGATTTGGCAAATAAGGCAAAGGAAGGCTGTCCCGTTTCGAAACTCTTTAAGAACAATGCCGAGATCACACTTGAGGCCATGCTGGAATAATCAGCGACAAGTGAGCGGGGTGTTTTCCCGGATGTAATCGGCCATCACCGGCCAGTAGTACTTACCGGTATATTTTAATCCCTGAAGGTAATGACGGTATCCCGGAATCGAAGTCTGAATGGCATAGGCGACTTCCGCCGGAAAAGCTATCCGATAGGTCCCCTTCTCTTCCAGGTCCGAAGGTGAAAGATAACCCAATCCCGAAAAAGTAACTCCATATCCGCGCCGGCTGATGTAGTACATCAGCGCCCTGAGTTTTAGTCCGGACATATAAACTGTTGCTATCTCCCAGCCCTGATCGCCGTACTTCCGGATGTGCGGAAATTGATCTGCCAGATCGCCGTAGGTAACGGGCCCGGCCGGCTTTGCCACTCCTTCAAAATTTGCCACATTAATTCCCACGGCCGCACCAACCGCCCTCCGTGCCGCCGTGGCCAGATGGCGACCCCAGCAGCTGGAACGAATAACCGGTCTTCCGTTACGATATCCCGCGAGCGGTGTCTGGGTTTCTCCCAGGACCTCATCGGCGGGGAATAAGAGGTTTTTGTCACGGCCGGGAGCGGATTTTTCAATGAAAGAAAGCATTTCCGGATCAGGAGTCACATCGGCGCCCACTTCATGGAGTTTGTATTCCACGACACTTGCTCCTCCGCCTTCTTTCACATCAAGGGTCAGAGTACCGACGGCAAGCCCATGCGCCCACGCCTGGACGATCGGAATACTCTTTTTATTTTTATTTTTCGCCCACTTCACTTCGGTTAACTTCGAATGGGTATGCCCCCCCACGATCACGTCAATTGAAGTTGAATTTTTAGCCAGGAGACTATCCTGGTAAGTGCCCAGGTGAGTCAGCGCAATCACCAGTTCCCGACCCGCTTTTTTAGCGAGAAGCCCCTGCGCTTCACCTATGGGATTTGCCGGCAGAATTTTTCCGGGAGAAACGGAATGCTGGAAATAGTACTCCGAAGTCGTGAGTCCGATAATCCGGATGGGAATTCCCGCCTTCTCAACATCCACATAAGGAGTGACGGTGTTTCCTAACTCCATTTCCGGAGTGGATAAGAAATTGGCGACGGTAAATTTCGTCTTCACATCGGCGGCGCGAATCTGCTTTCCGAGAGTATTTCCTCCCAGAAGATAATCGTGGTTACCAACCACGGCCACTTCTGTTCCCAGTAATCCGAGAGCGCGGACGGAATCAGCTCCGTTATGAGAAAGATACCAGGAAGTGCCATCTCCCCAGTCTCCGGCATCAAGGTGAAGCACCTCAATTCCTTTGGCGGCGGCCGCCGCTTTCAGCTCTTTGATCTTAGTCCGAAGCCTGGCATATCCGCCGGACCGGCTGGCATCGTTGTAACCGGTGAAATAAGAGTGAAGATCATTGGTATGAATAATCTGAATCAGTTTCGCCTCCGAGATATCCGGGAGAAGAAAAGTAACAAGGGTCGTACAGAAAATAAATAATCGTGACATGCAACCTCCATCCGTGAAAGTCAGCTC
>JAKFFP010000133.1:0-16003 GCA_036675045.1 Bacteriovoracales bacterium
CTTTAGACTTCACATTCGTATGCCCAACAGAGATTATCGCTTACTCTGAAGCTGCTGATAAATTCAAAGCAATGAACTGCGAACTTATCGCTTGTTCAGTTGATTCATTCTTCTCTCACCTGGCGTGGACAAAACAGCCGCGCTCTGAGGGTGGTCTCGGTGAAGTGAAATTCCCGATCATCGCTGACCTCGATAAGAAAGTTGCCCGTGACTATGAAGTCCTCGTCAATGAAGGTGTCGCTCTCCGCGGTCTTTTCATCATCGACGACAACAACATCGTTCAGCACTCTACTGTGAACAACCTCTCTGTAGGTCGTTCTGTTGATGAAACTCTTCGTCTCGTTGAGGCTTACCAGTACACAGCTAAGTCGGGTGAAGTTTGCCCGGCCAACTGGAAGAAAGGTGCCGACACGATGAAGCCGGATCCAGTCGGATCGAAATCATGGTTTAAGAAAAATGCCTAATACCTGACCGAAAGCTTCGGTGACTTTGAGGGGGCCCAAAAGGGCCCCTTTTTTATTTAGAAGACGCTTAATGTCACCAGTTTTTACCGTGTAACGCCGGTAAATTGTTCATCTTTGGGCGCTGTGTGAACGGTAATCTTTACAATAAATGAAGAAAGACCGGCATCACCATTGTCTTAGCCTGCCTAAACTCTTTATAAGGCTCCCATAACGACTAATCGAAATGCGCGACCGGAACATGGCCTGCCGTTTGCGATTGTCATGGAGAGACTCCGCCAGGAAGGTAGAGTCGAAATAAAGAGGGGAAAATGTCTAACGTGAATGTAGTTGATCTCGGGGCCTTCAAAGAATTGAAAGAGCTTCGTCGTTCGGTAGAGAGCTTTGAAAAGTATCTTAAGACCTTGAGCAATTCACAGCTCGAGACGGAAGTGAATTATCTCCTCGATGAATTTTCGAGTGATAAGCATGGGAAGGATTTCTTCTCCAAGAGCCAGCTTATCCTTAAAGAGATCAAGTCGCGTGCTCACCGCTTTGTAAAACCAAAGATCCAGCTGCTTGAACCTGAACTCTCCGAATAATCAAACTAATCCAATAACATTCTGATAACAGAAGGGCCCCGAAAGGGGCCCTTTCTTTTTTATACACCCCCCTTGCTAGCCTACCGTCCGGTAGGTAGAGTGCGCGCACTTCACAACAACGACCGGGAGGTCATATGAAAAATATCAGAATTTTCTTTGCCGTTCTTTTAACTGTCGTAACACTTTCTCACTCGAAGCCTTCACAGGCAGCAGTTAGTATTTTTACAGGTGGTGCCACGGCGATTCTTGGTTTGAAAGTCATCGCCGTGGGAGTGGTAGGCGGGTATGCGACGGCCGCTATCGCTCAGTCCACCTGCACCTCAGGTGATTGTTTCAATGGAATTCTCGGTGTTCTCCTCGGTGGTGCCGTTATTGCGGTCGGAGTCGTGATCCTGGATGGCGAACAGGCAGTGGAGTTTCAGGAACTCGATAAGAAGAAAGCCACCCTCCTGGGTGTTTCTGAAAGTGAGCGCGAGAGCTTTAACTCAGAACTTGATCAGGTCAACATGCTCCTCGAAGAAGTAACTGAAAAGATGACAAGTCTTGAAAGCCCCACCGCCCAGGATTCTGCCGATGCCTGGAATAATGTAAAGGATCTCGTAAGTCCGCTGACTTTCTCGGCCATGCAGAAAATCGCTTCCCAGGAATAATCCATACGTGGATTATCATTAGGAAGGGCCCCGAAAGGGGCCCTTCCTTTTTTACACGGTTTAGTCTTCCCTGAAGGATTGGTGGTAAATTCCGCGCACTTTATAGAGACCGGAGGTCACCATGAATAAGCTGAGAGTATTCTTCGCTGTTCTATTTACTGTCTTGTCACTTTCTCATTCGAAGCCATCACAGGCCGTCGTAGGAACCGGTGGCGGTGCCGCCATCGCTGGACTTGCGCTCATGGGTGGCGGATTCATTTCCCTCAGAAAATGCAATGACCTCGGCTGTCTTCCGATCGGAACAGTCTTATTTCTCGCGGGAATCATCATCCTTGACGGTGAACAACAGATCGAATTTCGTGAGCTGACCAATGAAGAGGCGCGAAGAATCGGACTCTCGCCAGCAGAGCAGGAGAGCTACAACTCTGAACTCGATCAGACGAATTCCATCCTTTCTGAAGTCTCCGCAGAGCTCACTGAGCTCAGTAAAGCTGAAGATGCTGCCCGCATCTGGGAAGGCCATCGCGACCTGATCAATCCACTAACGTATGCCGCGATTAAAAAAATCGCTGCCCAAAAATAGGACGTCATTATGTCAAAACTCAGATTATTCCTTGCTGTTCTTCTTACTGTCACAACTCTCTCACACTCCAAGCCTTCTCAGGCCGCGGTGGGTGCTGCCTTCTCTACTCCGGTTCTGATTGCCGGGATCGTGATCGCTGGCGGGGGAACACTTGTTGCGGCCAAGTCCCTTTTGGTGGATTGCCGTAACGATAGCAGCGGAATGTGCGCCGGACTTACAGTTCTTATTTTAGGCCCGGTTGTTCTTCTCGGTCTCGTTCTTCTGGACGGAGAACAACAAGTGGAGTTTCAGGAATTAAGTCAGTCCCAGGCGCAAAAGCTCGGCATCTCTTCCTCGGAGCTGGCGGTCTATAACTCAGAACTCGATCAGGCGAACATGCTGGTAGCTGATGTGAAGTCAGAACTCTCGCGCATGGAAAAGGCAGATGAGAATGATTCTGCCGCTGCCTGGGCTTCCGTGAAAGACATGGTTTCTCCGGAAACATTCTCAGTGATGCATAAAATCGTCTCTCAGAAATAAGAGGTCACATGAAAAGTTTAACTGTTTTCCTCGCCGTAATTCTTACTGTTTTCACTCTCACTCAGCCTTCTCAGGCAGCTGTGGGGAAGATTATCGGCAATAAAAAAGTGGTGACCGTGGGTCTCGCCATGACGGGAGCCGGTGTCGCCATCGCTGCCGGTGGTGCTGCCATCGTAAATGCGACCTGCCAGGACCTCGGATGTCTCGCAGTCCTTTTCCCTCTCATGGGAGGAGCAATCGTTGGCGCTGCGGGCCTGATTACTCTGGATGGTGAGCAGGAACTACAGTTCCAGTCACTCGATAGAGTTTCAGCGAAGAAAATCGGAGTCTCAGAAATAGAAAGAAGAACTTATAACAACGAGATCGACCAGGCGAACATGCTCCTTAGTGATGTGTCGGTTGAAATCTCAAAGCTCAAAGATCCTTCAGTTCTGGATGCGGCGAGACTGTGGGAAGAAGTGAGTTCTCTCGTTTCACCAGCTACGTTTACAACCATGCAGAAAATTGTTTCTCAACAATAAGAGGTTCATATGCACAAGATGAAAATTCTTTTTGCCGTCCTTTTAACCGTCGTAACACTCACCCACTCAAAACCTTCGAAGGCCGCCGTCGGTCTCTTTACCGGCGGCTCTACCGCGGTGGTTGGACTTTATGTGATTGGTGCCGGAGTGGCCGGAGGATTAATTGGTGCAGAAATCATGGGCCGAGACTGCCGTGAAATGGGATGCCTCATCGTCATCTTTCCCGTGATCGCCGGAGCTGCAGTTGCAGCAGTTGGAATTGTGATTCTGGATGGCGAACAGGAAATTGAATTCACAGCATTGGATAAGGCCGCAGCTGCCAAGCTCAATATCAGCGAAGCCGAGCGCGCAAGCTTCAACGAGGAGCTTGATCAGGCGAATATGCTCCTCGCAGATGTCGCGACCGAGATGACCAAATTGGCCAAGCCGTCTGCTCAGGATTCAGTGAATGCTTGGAATCAGGTGAAAGACCTTATTTCTCCGCTAACTTTCACAGCAATGCAAAAAATCGCTTCTCAAAAATAGTTTTCAGGAAATAGCTACCGGGTCCCTCTCAGGAGGGATTCTGGTAGAATTTCCTTATGAAAATAAAATCCCTCATCTCTTTATCCCTCCTTATTTCTTTTTCCTCATTCGCAGATTGCGGCCAGAAAAAATTCTCGCTCGTGATTCACGGCGGAGTTGGTTACAAAGCCAATGAAAAGCAAAAGGCCGTCATGGTGGAGATCCTGAAAAAGGGCCATGAACAGCTGAAAGGTGGCGCTGCGGCCCAGGATGTTGTTCAGTCAGCGGTTGAGACCATGGAAGATTCAGGTCATTTTAATGCTGGTAAAGGCGGAACTCGCACGAGTAAAGGCACTGTGGAACTTGATGCTTCCATCATGGACGGAAAAACGATGGCGGCCGGTGCAGTGGGAAGTGTTAGAGATGTGAAGAACCCGATTCGCCTGGCCCGCATGGTGAAAGATAAAACCAAGCACGTGTTCATGGTGGGTGAAGGAGCTTCGGCAAAAGCGAAGGAGTTTGGACTCGACATGGTGAGCTCGGATTACTTTGTGAGTTCAGCTCCAATGACTAAAGATAAATTCCATTATGGCACAGTGGGAGCCGTCGCGCTTGATCGCTGCGGAGATCTCGCCGCTGCCACTTCAACTGGTGGATTATTTGGAAAAGCACCGGGCAGACTGGGTGATTCACCCGTGATCGGTGCCGGCACTTATGCCAACAATAAAACCGTAGCCGTGTCATGTACCGGCGAGGGTGAGAAGTTTATCCGCGCTTCAGCGGGGGTCAGAATTTCTTCCATCCTTCAGTACACTGAACGTTCTTTAAAATCAGCCGTTGAAGAAACGCTCACTCTGGTAAAAGAACTGGGTGGTGATGGCGGAATTATCACCGTGGATAAAAACGGGCAGGTTGTCACTTCTACCAATGACAACATGCCCATGCCACGTGGATTTGTCAGAGAAAACGGTGTCGTTATTCAAAACGACTGATCAGTGCAGGTCATTGCCTTTCTGATCTTTGTTCGCAGGATAATTTTTTCCCTGGTTTGATACCTGGGAAACATCTCCGCCAAGATCTCCTGACATTTGTTTTTCTGTATCCTGCGCCGGCTTACCTGGTTTTCCCGGTTCAGATGGCTGACCTTGTTCTTGTCCGCCCCCGAATTCCACTCCTCCCCGATCAAGCTCCACTTCGCTCTTGTCCAGCTCTGAAGGATTCACATCCTCACCAGCTCCCTCGTCGATCTGTTCGCCGAATTCACCGGAAAAATCTTTTTCCTTCTCGTCATACTTCACATCGCGGGATGGGTTGACCTGTACTCCCTTCTTCTTAATTTCGTTTTGATTTTGTTGGGTATTCATTTTTTCCTCCCTGGCAGTTCTCTGATTAAAAAGCAGGATTGATGCCGGCCGGAGAAGACATGTCTTCTCTGATGTGAGGCAGAAGGCTACAAAGCAGGACGATCTCAAGAGAGATCGGGATTTAACAGCAGTAAAAAACTGGCATAAATGTTGCTCTTTAACAGTTCAGTATGAAGATTACTCTGGTTATTCTCTTCACTTTTCTCACGATCATAGCTTGCTCACACAAGGCAGATGACAAGCGCGCGTCGGCAAAAGGCATCGCGCAGGATGGAGTAGAAGGCAGTCATTATACAGCGCTGCAGTTTCAGCGCGGAAGATCTGTGTTAACCGAGGCCAATAAAAAATTTCTCAACGAGCTTGCCCGGAAAGCTTCACGAACAGGTAAAGAAATTTCAGAAATAAAGATCCTGGCCTGGGCCGATCGGGAGTATCCCGGGAAAAAAAATGAAAAGCCGCGCACCAGGGACGTGATTCTTGCCAATGAGCGGGCCAATGTCATCAGGGAATTTATCCGGGAGGATCTCAGAACCAGGGAACCAATAGATGTGTTCAATATGGCAAAGAAGCCGGGCCTTCTTGATCAGATAACAAAGGATGAAGAGTACCGGGTGAAACAGGATGTTGCCCAGAGTGGAGTCAGTGCCACGAGACTTCCATCTGGTGAGACTTCGTACACGAAGGCCGGAAAAGTCCTCGTGATCATTGATTACAAGGAAGATTCAAAATAACAGGGAGTAAGTTATGCCAAACAAAATCGAAGCTGATTTTTCTTCAAGCCACCCGGATATCAACATTGGTATCAATGAAAAAGACCGTAAGGCCTTGTGCCGGGGACTTTCCAAATTCCTCGCCGACTCCTATCTGCTGTATCTGAAGACTCAGAACTATCACTGGAATGTAACCGGAAAGATGTTCCAGGCACTTCATCAGCTATTCGAACAACAATACAAAGATCTGGCCGAAGCGGTGGATGAAATTGCAGAACGCATTCGTGCTCTGGGAGAATATGCGCCCGGATCATTTGCCAGTTTCTCGAAAGTTTCATCTATCAAAGAAGAGTCATCCATTCCGACCGCGGAAGAGATGATCCAGAATCTCGTGATAGGCCATGAGACAGTTGTCTCAACCGCCCGCGAACTCATGTCGCTCACTGAGGAATGTGAAGATGATGTGACAGCTGATATGCTTACGCAGAGGATGCAGGTCCATGAGAAATATGCCTGGATGCTTCGTTCGATGATTTCTCCAAATAAGGCACATTAAGTTTTTTGATTTCACGGAGAAGCCCTTCAAGGTCGAGGGGCTTCTCCACGATTGAGACATACTCCCCGACAGGAGCTGAGCATCTCACCTCATCGGGACTCCCTGACACAAGAATGACCGGGCAATTCCCGGAATTTCTCCCTCTTTTTTCAAGGAACTCACAACCATCCATATCACCCAGATGAAAATCAACGATCAGAAGTGATGGGCGGGAAGACTTCAGCGCCTTGAGAGCATCACCGCCACTTAGAAATGATCTGACTTTCATGCCTTCTTTCTTCATCGCCCAGGTCATCACTTCGCAAAGGTCCTCATCATCATCGACTATGAATATCTCATTGAGGCCCGATGAAGATTGGGATTCTTCTATTTCCCTGGGAATCGTAAACGTAAACGAAGCGCCCCTGCCGGGAACGTTTCTGCAGCTGATGGCACCGCCATGGGCCTCGATAATACTGCGACAGATGAAGAGACCCAGTCCGGTTCCGGATCCTTTGGATTTTTTTCCGGTCCAATATTTATCAAAGACTTTTTCTTCCTCACCACTTGGTAACCCATGACCGGTATCTGTCAGGGAGAAAGAAAAATTATCCTCGTCCCAGCTCAGATCGAAATATATTTCTCCTTTCTCGGGAGTAACCTTGATGGCGTTACTGAGCAAATTGGAAAAGACCTGATACATCTTATTCCGGTCGAGATGAAGCTTTGGCACATTTACTTTGGGAGAAAATTTCAGCTCAAGGTTTTTTTCCTGGATGAGAGGCCTGACGTTATCGAGACACTCAAAAAAGAGCTTAACCGGATCAACGTTTGTCTTCTGCAGACTCTTGAGACCCTCCTGGCTTTTATTTTTCTCGAGGAGATTAACCAGAAGTGACTTCATCCTTTCAGCAGTTTTGAGAATCCTGCCCGCCTGGACCTTCACTTCTTCCCCCATCAACGATTTCCCATAACGCTCTACCGTCCGAATCAGCATCTGGGCTTCCAGGTGTATGGCGCTCAGGGGATTCTTGATATCGTGTGATACGATGGCGATCATCTGCTCTCTGGCGGCAAACGCTTCAAAGGCCTTCCGCTGGGCCTTCTCTGCCTTGTGCCGGATGTCCCGATCCATGATCAGTCGCTTAACCAGGGCCTCCAGCCGGTAGTATTTCCCTTTGAGGATAAAATCATCTGCCCCCTCTTTCATGAGAGCAGCGACAGTTTCTTCACCGACCGGGCCGGAAATAAGAATGAAAGGAAGATCACCGTGGACGTTTTTGACGTGTCTGAGTCCATCTCGCGCCGGAAGACAGGTGCTGTGAAAATCAAATAAAACCAAATCCCAGGTCTCCCGTTTCAGGGCATCCAGGAATTCATTCTTCTCACAGACTCTCCGGAGTTGTAATTGGGACGAGACCTTACGGAGCTCCGATTTCACGAGGTGTGATTCGTTCTCCTCATCTTCGATGTGAAGGACCCGAAGGGGTCGGATTAACTGCGACATCTCCACCAACCTTAGTGGAGGTCAAGATAGTCACATCCTCATCTCAAGTCTTGGAACACCTCATTCGAGTTCAGTGCACCAATCTCTTGCTCACAGCATATTTCAGAGGGAAAGCAGGATCGATTTTCGTCCGCTTTTGCCCTTCCCAAGGCCCTTCCCCAACAACTCTCAAAGATTCCTTGATGAGCTTGTCGTGATTCAGGTAATTTTTCGGATTCGTCTGTGTTTTCTCTTCGCTGCAGCAGCGAACAGAAAAATTCACGAGTGTGTGAAAGCAAAGTGCGGGCCAAGAATATCTGTAAGAGAATTTAAGAAGATAGTATCTGAGATTTGAGCATGACAGAGGAATTCGGGGCACTATTTCTCCCCGCGCTGGGGCAGAAGGAATCAAAAATCACTTCTGAAGACTTTGAGCGGCCGGCACGACCATTGCTTAGCTTTGAACAGATCCGCTGAAAAAGGACTGCGCCGATGAAATGGCGTTTTCCATTTTCTTCACCAGGCCCATAAGTGTTTCCTTGTCCTGCCTCTTTGCTGCGTGCTCGAGTTCAATACCGATCGTGGCCATTTGAGGAAACTCGAAGGTATCGGCATTGCCCTTTACCTGATGCCCGAGTTTTAAAGCGGGTGAGAAATCATTATTCAGTAATGCCTCTTTAAGATTGGCGAGGTCCTGGATTCTTCGGGAAAGGTATCTCTTTTTTAACTCAACTGGGACAACCATTTGCCGCTTTCCTTTTTAGGTTTGGGGTCAGAATAATACCCCTCCTCCCCGACTTCGAGCAATCTCTGGTCCCTTAATTTATCCTCAAGCCACTGTCCTAAACCCCCTGAAATAATTTCAAAAGTCTTTCATTCCCTGACAGCTAGGGCATAATCCCGCGCATCCGGAGAGGATTGCCATGAAAATTCTGGCCCTGATTGCCCTGACTCTTTTTGTGATCGCTTGCGATCCTTACGGATTCGGCTTCAAAAAAAATCCCACTTACGTGCTGGATCAGGCGCTCAAGGCGATCCAGAACATGGACGATGAAAGCTTCCTTGAGGTCTCAGGAAAAGAAGCACTCTGCCTTTATGGCAATAAAGAAGGCATTGCTTACCTCCATGAAAAAGTCACGGCCGATGTCCAGAATCTCCAGTTAAAACACAAGCAAATCGGCGAGCTGAAAGTACTTTCTTCACCTGAGTATGTCGGATTCTGGTCATATCTTAAACAGAGATACGTGGTGGAAATCCAGCAGAAATCGGATCGATCTCTGCTTGGTACTTTGGTGGTGGATTGTAACTTTGGCGTATTCGGAGAGAAGAATACATCTTATCACAGTATTCGTGATCCAAAAAAATTCAAAATGAAAGAGTGCCGCCTGACCAAGCTCATCCCGAATTCTTTCAAGCCACTGGTGTTAACTCCCCGCTGTCAGAATTTGGTCGTAACTCTCTGACGAGTTGAGTGACTTTAAAGTATCTTTTTGATCTAATCCTTATCAATGACCAAGCTCTATTCTCCTACTTACCGTCCTGACATCGACGGGCTTCGCGGATTCTGTCTCATCATTCTTGTCGTCGCACACGCGTTTCCGAATATTATTCCTGGCGCTTATCTTGCGGTGGATGTTTTTTTTGTCATCTCGGGCTACCTGATGACGATGATCATTTCCAGGAGTTATGAAAAGGGTTCATTTTCCTTTATCGAATTCTATTCCAGACGCATGAGACGAATTCTTCCGGCCTTTCTGTTTGCGCTGACTGTGATCTTAACTATCGGATATCTGACTTTCTTTCCGGACGAATTTCAGACACTCATGAACCATACAATGGCCTCGGCGTTCATGTATGCGAACTGGCAATTCATCCAGGATCAAGCTCATTATTTCACCCAATCAGCAAAGTATCTTCCCCTGATCCACGTCTGGTCACTTGCTATTGAAGAGCAGTTCTATGCCGCAATCCCTATCTATCTCTGGATCGCACTTCGCCTGCGGATCAAGCTTATCATTCCACTTATCCTGATCTTCTTATTATCTCTTTATGTTTTTTTCAGCATTCGCGGGAATAATGGAATGTTCACCTATTGGGCGACACCTCCCCGCATCTGGGAACTCGCAGCTGGTGGAATCCTGTTTCTGATGAAGTCGTCATCGAAGCGGAATGAAGCTGCATCTATCGCAGGATTTCTCCTCCTTATATCAGGATTAGCTTTCTTCTCAGACTGGCATGCTATCCATGGAAAAATTCTTGCGGTTTCAGGCTCAGTCCTGCTGATAGGTCCAGGCGCCAATTCGTCTATTAATCGGGTTGTGTTTTCAAACAGATTCCTGGTCTCAATCGGGCTGGCAAGCTTTTCGATTTATCTCTGGCACTGGCCTCTGATGGCATTAACACGCATTCTCAATGGTTCCCCTTTGGGGAATATCGGTCTTATCACGATTGTCATTTTATCTTTCGTTGCAGGAGGACTTTCGTGGAAATTTATAGAGCTACCCACGAGAAGGAGATCCCTCGTGTGGCCGTGGTTTACCGGTACAATTGTTCTCGGCGGACTTTGCTGGTTAGGCCTTGAATCGGGTTTTGAAGGGAGACTTCAAATTCCTTCTCCGAAATTTGAGTCGAAGACACGTGCATGTCATGATGATCCCGAAATAAAAAAGCTCGGAAACGTCCAGTGCGATAAACCTCTTCACGGATCTACAAAAATCCTCATGGTAGGAGATAGTCACATTCAGGATAAGCTTTTGGGATTATCAAGCAGGGATCCCGGTCGTTGGGGATATCTCGGCAAGTCCGGCTGTGCCCCCATTACAGGATATCGGGACAGCAAGACTCCTGAGTGTCCGGAACTCATGAACAATGTTCTGGAGTACGCAGTAACAAGGCCCGAAATTGAAGCTCTGATTCTTGGTTTCAACCAGAACTTTCATGTCCTCAATCGACTTGTAAGCGACAAAAATCCCGGAAAGACCCAGAATGAATATTTTCTTTCAGGTATCAGGGAAACAATTCGTCGTTTAGTTTCTTCGGGAAAAAAGGTGGTTGTTCTCATGGGGGTTCCCGTTTTTCCACTGTATCCCATGGATTGCTACCGGAACCCCCACGCCTGCACTTTACCTGAAAAAGAAGTTCCGGTGGACGAGTTGGTAGACGATTTCAGGAAAATGGTGAACGAAGAATTTCCTGAAGTAGAAGTATTCGATCCCTATTCAATATTCTGCAAGGAAGGAATCTGCAGCTTCATGAAAGATGGGATTGTCATGTATCGGGATTTCAGACATCTTGATCCCAAAGGTAGTGAAGTCTATGCTGAAGAATTTCTGAAGAAGATTAAACTATAACCACTGAAGGGATTGATAGTCTGAAGAGACCATGATTCTCAGCTGTGACATTTTCGTGTCTTCCTTATACCCCAGAAGCCTTGCCACGACTCTCGTCCGGATACGGGCATCTTCATCGAAATTGTAGGAATCAATCAGCGTCTGAAGGTGAATGAGGTTGATGCCGAAGGTGGATACATACTCCTCAATAACTTTCTTGTCGTGAGCAAAAATACGCATGAACTGCATCCCGACTTTTGCCTTGAAAAGATTGGAAATATCACGGGCGAGTTCGCCCTTTCTTACGATCCTGGCGCGTGCGCGAAAGATTGTTTTCGAAAGCGTTTCAGGTCGGAACTGCATCAGCTCATCGATCGACATGCTTTTCATGAGAGGATACTGAGGAAGACTTACCATGACCGGAAGATCGTCCATTTCCGGAAAATTCGGAATATTTTCCACCAGCATTCCATCTTCGGAGATATTGAGAACTTCAGCGGTATAAACGTGCTTCCCATCAAGGTAAATGAGTTTTCCTTTATGGGGAGCACGAAGATAGCGACGCTGATAGTTTCCTACGATCATAGAAGCTTGGAAGCAATCTCTGAAAGTGGCGATCGTTCACCGACCGAAAGTTTCACGTGGGCCACGATGTCTTCACCTTTGAGTTTATCAATGGTGTAAACCAGCCCGTTATTAAGCGAATCAAGGTAAGGGTTATCGATCTGTTCGGAGTCACCGGTCAGAACGATTTTCGTCCCTTCACCGGCGCGGGTGATAATCGTCTTTATTTCATGCGGAGTTAAGTTCTGTGACTCATCCACAATCATGAACTGCTGGGGAAGTGAGCGACCACGAATATAAGTCAGAGGCTCAACATGAAGGAGACCCTGGTTAATGAGTTCATCCCAGGTAGTCATTTCATTTCTCGCGCGCTGGTTACCGAAGAGGAAGTCGATGTTATCGAAGATCGGCTGCATCCACGGGCCCAGTTTCTCGCTGATATCACCCGGGAGAAATCCGAGATCGCGTCCCATCGGTACGATCGGACGTGACACAAGAACGCGGGAATAATTTTGTTTCGTGATTGCGCATTCGAGACCGGCAGCGATAGCGAGAAGGGTCTTACCCGTTCCGGCCTTACCGACGAGAGAAACGAGATTAATTTCGTTGTTCAGGAGAGCATCGAAAGCGAACTGCTGCTCGATGTTCTTCGGATGGATTCCCCACACGCCCTCTTTCGGCTTGATGAGAGGGACAATCCCGCCTTTACGCGAATGATATCTACCGAGAACTTTCTTGAAAGGATTATTCTTGTCCACGAGAACCAGGTACTCGTTGGGATAGATATTGCTTACATCACCCGGCTCGAGCTTCAGGAATCTCTCTTTCTCAAATTCTTCGATCTTCTCCAGTTCAAACGGAACAACACGCTGACCTGAGTAAAGCTCCTCGATGCTGACATCAGTTGTTTCGTAATCTTCCGCGTGAATATTCACGGCGTCTGATTTCAGGCGGAGGTTAATATCTTTTGTGATGAGAGTGACATTCTCGCCGGCATCCTTGAGATTCATGGCCGCTGCGAGGATAAGATTATCATTCAGGTCAAGACGAAGCTCAGTGGGAGCAGTTCCCTTATAACCTTTCGTGACACTTACCTGGAGAGACCCACCGTTTTCCAGGTTGATGCCCTTGAAGAGAGAGCCCTCGGAACGGAAACCATCAATCAGTCGTGAGAAGTAACGGGCATTTCGTCCGTTCTCATTCTGGTCTTTCTTGAACTTATCAAGTTCTTCGATGACGGTAAGGGGAATAAAGACTTTGTTATTAGATCCGAATTTGTTGATGGCGAGAGGGTCGAGCAGGAGAACGTTGGTATCCAGAATGAAAGTCTTGTTCAAAAACTCCTCCTATCCGTGGGGGTATAAGTTTCATGCACGTGGCGCGTCTGAATTTAGGATAGAAAATTAAGCATCGAATGAAAAGTCAAATAAGGTGACAGAAATGACGAAGCGACTGCTTTTTGTCTGTCGGTATTTTGACCCGATTTCTGTCTCGTAGAAACCCGCTGTAGTTTTGATAAAACCCATATCAACGGTGGCGCCATAGCTGTAATAACCGGAGTTCATTCCGCGCATGACAGATAATCCCGGAATCCCCACCTCCACACCGGTGCGTAGACGCTTCCCGAAATCCATCTGTTCGTTTAACGCGCGTACGTCAGCTGAAACAATGTAATGGAATATTTTGAAGTCCTGCCCGAATGCCATCCCCAGATTTACCTGGTCGCGGATCGAGGCAACTTTCAATTTATCCGGATTCGATGCCACTTCAAAGTCAGTGCCTGTGATATCAAGTGCTGCAAGTCCGAGAATGAACTGGGAATTTCCTTTCTTCACCACATGCTCAACCCCTGCATCGAAGCCCCATGCCTGCCCTTTCACTTTCCCCATGCACTTGGCGATATCGGCAGTCTCTTCTTCATCAAGACAGCCTAATACAGTCGGACTTATGAGCCCGATCTGATCGGAGACACCCGTGCGGGCAATATACTTTGCCCCGACACCGAAAGAGGTCTGTGATCCAGCCGCAGATTTCTTGTTAATTCTTCCCGGGCCAATGGGTACCGCAAGCCCGAAGATCACTCCCCGATCACTCCGGATATCCAGATCCATCGTGGGATTGGCGGTGTTTCTGAGAAGGATGTCATAAGAGTCGGCAACGATGGCAGACATACCGAAGTTGAAGAGCTTGAAACCGGGGGCCGTGTTCGCACCCGCGTGGACCGGATAATTCATCAACAAATCAGAAGCTCCCACCGGTTCATCCGGGAAATCTTCAAAACGGTCCATGTCAGAGAGAACGTTTGTTCCGGTCAGGGTGCCGTTCAGGGGATACATGGTGAAGTCATGCTTGTGGCGCCCAAGAGTCGCCGGATTATAAAAGAGCGTAAAAGAATCGTCGTTCACGGCAGTGAAGGCGTCTCCCATAAGAAGTCCGCGCGGTGAACGAAGAAGGTAGGGATTATCAACTCCGAAAGCGGAAGTTGAAGCAAGAATGAAAAGAAGAACGATCTTCTTCACTCATGCTCCTTTTCCAGAACGAGAGCGAAGAGAAGTTCAGCATTGTTCATGTCGGTAGCATCAGCGAGAAGGGCCTCACAAGCCGAAGGTGAAGTGACATCCAGAAGATACCCCACGCCAGCTGCGTCCGCGGCCGTGCGGTAAGAATTAATTTCAGTCACGATGTTTTCAAGCGAGCTGAGTGTACTTGAAGCGGAAAGATCAATGTTGTTAATCGTATCGAAGATATTTGTCATGAGGGTGATTCCCTCACACATTCTGCTGATCTTATCTGCGCCGGAAATATCGGGATGACCAACGTATGGCACCTGGCATGCGTTGGTGGCCGGAAGTGATCCGACGGCAGCCTGAGCATTGGCGTAGGTATAATTCAGGTAGCAGTTATTGGTATTTGCCCCGGCGCCTTTTTTCCCTGTCGTATCAACGTTCCCGTACCAATTGAGGTATTTTCCGAACTGCATGAGAGAGTAAATGAGAACCTGAACTCCCATGTCTTCCCCGTGCCGCTTACCAAAATCAGTATTTCTCGTCGTCTGTTTAAAATCATCGCGGCCGAGAATTTCCAGTGCTCGTCTCATCGCCTGATATTCAGGGGAATCAACCATGGTCTCATTTGAATAACTGAGAATGGAAATACTTCCGAGCAGGTCGGTATCATTGATATTTCCCACATCGGTATCAACGAAGCGGACCATGCTGAATCCGGCCTTGCAGGCGTAAGCACTGGCATAGGTTTTGAGGAACACCGGATTTTCTTCCTGATCTTCAAGATCTTCCAGAAGTTCGATGGCATCATCGCATTCGCCGTCACTAAGAAGTGTCAATGCCTGGTCGATCGCCTGATACGCCTCTTCTTCAGGATTATTCCCGCACGAAGATGCGATCAGAAGAGCGAATATAAGAATGAAATGGAAGTAAACTTTCACCTCTCAATTATAACTCTTGAGAGGAGACTCCCCGAGATAGGACGTTTCTGCCCTAGGCAGGCTTATTGAGATACTTGATAATTTTACTTATCGCTTCCGC
Organism: Bacteriovoracales bacterium; assembly: GCA_036675045.1. GTDB lineage: Bacteria > Bdellovibrionota > Bacteriovoracia > Bacteriovoracales > Bacteriovoracaceae > Peredibacter. The sequence continues at coordinate 15,353 of JAKFFP010000133.1, forward strand.
GAAGGGAATTTCTTCAATGGTAAGGGATATCCTCGCGGTATTAGGCATCCCGAAATCATGCCCCGGGACCACGGCAATTCCTTCCCCATCAAGAAGCTCATCGGTGATCTTGTATGAGTGGTCTTCCCCTTCCACATTTTCGAAGCGTTTGAACATCGGTGTACGGGAAAAATCGATCAAAAAGTAAAAGGCCGAAGTGGATTGATACCAACAGTGGCCGAGGTTTGCTTCGCGGAATTTCTCTCGTAAGGTGGCGGCGTTCGAACGAATGTGATTCCGCACCGGCGCCAGAAATGAATCGATGTAAGACAGATCAAAATCCATCAACGCCCGCTGGATAAGACTATTGGGCCCGGAAGTTGTTTGTCCCTGAATCCGTGCCATGGCATCGACGACATTCTTAGGAGCGATAGCGTAGCCCAGTCTCAGTCCGGTACTCGCGAGAGTTTTCGAGATCGCGCGGATGACAATTGTCTGACTGATGAGTGAGTGATCATGCTGGTAAAAGTAAGATGGCTTGGGGTCAAAGTAGCTGATCTCCGAATAGACTTCATCACTGATTACGACGACGTCCGGATAGTCTTTCAGGAAATTGGCGAACTCTTTCATCCAGGCTTCCGAATAGTGGACACCTGAAGGATTATTCGGGCT
>JAKFFP010000172.1:0-2679 GCA_036675045.1 Bacteriovoracales bacterium
TTCCAAGTGTCGAAAGGATGGCGACGAGAAAGATCCCGTGCATGACCCATGAGCCTTTCGCGAAGGTTTTTTTCCAATCCATAGAGCACCTCGTGAAAATGAAAGAAATTAGCTACTTAAATTTTCAGACAAAATGACACGGTTTGGAAAGCCTCAATAAAAAATAAAAAGCCCGAGATAAAGACTCGGGCTTTTTGAATAATGATCTTTTGAGTTTTTCTTAGCTCGCGAGATCTTCGTGCGATTCGAATTGATTGCGAAGTTTTGCTTTGAGCTTGAGAATCGCCTGGGTGTGAAGCTGAGACACGCGTGACTCAGTGACATCGAGAACCTGGCCGATTTCTTTGAGGTTAAGATCTTCAAAGTAATAGAGAGAAAGAACGAGACGCTGCTTCTCCGGAAGGGATTTGATCCCGTCCTTGATGATTTCCTGGGCGCGCTTGTATCCCACGGCAGTTGCCGGGTTAGCACCGCGGGAAGTTTCCATGAGAGAAACCATGAGCTTCTTGTCGCCTTTGCTCATTGCTGCTGCATCTTCGATATTGAGAAGAGAAACGGATTTCGATTTATTGATGAGCTCATGGAATTCTTCCATGGAGCAAGCGAGCTCTTCGCACATCTCTTCGTCAGTAGCAGGGCGACCGAGATCTTTCTCGAGCTTGGCATAAGCCTTCTCTACGATCTTGGCCTTCTCACGTACTGAACGAGGCACCCAGTCCTGTGAACGGAGTTCATCGAGAATGGCACCGCGGATACGGAACTCAGCATATGTCTTGAACTTATTGTCACGAGTAGGATCGAATTTCTCAATGGCGTCCATAAGACCGATAACACCACAAGAAATCATGTCATCGAGCTCGATATTCGGTGGAAGGCGGCTGGCGATCTTCTGGGCGATATAACGTACGAATGGAGCGTATTCGAGGATGATTTCATCCTTGACCTTAGGGTCAACAGTAGAGCGGTAATCTTTGAGGTTCTTAAGTTTGGCCGTGAGTGATGACATTTGGTAGCTCTCCTGTGCTTCGATTAATGAACGTCGTGTTCAAAGGCCAAATGACCAGCGCTCGATGGGCGGATCAATGGTCCACCGATTTTTTCGGTGTACCCATATAAAAGTTTAACGAAATTTTTGTGGAACTCATTTTTCCCTTCAGAGAGGAAAAAAGTATCAAACCCCTCGGCAGAAACATCCAGTTTCGGGATGCCTCCGAGGACGTGAGTCTTCGATCCGATGTAGTTCCCGATGGTCTCAGTCAGGGTCATGACCACTTTCTGGAACTGTTTATCGTGCTGATACATGTTCACGATGAGGTGGTTCTCGTTGACGCTGAAACGCTGAGAAAGGACCTTAATGAGTGAATAAGAATCAGTGATGGAGGACTTATCAGGAGTCACCACAACGAAGCGGTGATCACAGAATGCATTCAAGGTGAGAGCTGAGAGCGAGAGACCTGCCGGGCAATCGAGAATGATGAAATCGTACTCGTGCTCGTGTCCCTGGATGATATCGATGATGATTTCATCGAAGGCCAGGCGTGATTCGAAAACTTCAATTGAGCCATTGCAGGCCGGAAGAAGATGGAAATTTCCCTGCATGATCACACAGTCTTCAAAAGGCTTCTCACCCGTGAGAAGTTTCTCGAACTTGTTATCCATCGGAAGATTAAGTTTGATCGCCGTATTCGAAAGATTGGAATCGCAGTCGATGAGAAGAGTCCGGTGACCGGCCAGAGCGAGTTCCTTGGCCGTCTTGAGAGCGATAGAGGTCTTCCCTACTCCACCCTTGCCGCCGGTAACGGAAATTTTCACGCAGGGTCTGAAAGAATCAAGAGAACGGGACTTCGTGGTCTTTTCATTAGATGAAAAGGTCTGCAACCACTCACTGGTCTTGTGCATATAACTCCTGTCGGCGCACAAACCCTGACATCCTGTCGGGGTTCTGATTTGACTTGGCTTATTTCTAGAACTGGAAGAGACCGCCCATCAATCTCTCGGCAGTTGCTCCTTCGATATCATCAGGAACCACAGGGCCGGTTCCAAAGAATTTCAGGGGCAGCTTATTAAGACCTTTATGAACATTGAAGAGGGCCCCAAAGTTCATGCAAAGGTCCACATGAGAAATGATAACACCGTCTACGATCTCCTTATATCGGGCAATAATTTTTCGGTTGTACAGTTCCGAATGGATGGCAGACAGAGTGCAAAGGACCTCAACGTGCTGAAACCCCCGCTTTAAGGTCTCAATAAATTTCTTCGTTTCATCGCAGTACTTACTGTTAAGGCGGACATCCACCAGGACAGATTTGCCCGCTTCCGTGGCCTTACGAACCAGTCCTACCACCTCTGAGAAGCTCTGAACTTTGTCGAGCCTGATTCCGAATACCTGAGCGGCAAAGTCAGCCGACCCCGTGTTCTGAGCGTCCTGCGAGTATTGAATCATCACTACGTCTTTCTTCAAGACGGCGATTTTGGTTCCCATGGTGCTTTGGCCGGAAGCGGCTTCCGAAAGCAGGACAGTTACCACGGGCTCTCCGTTATCAATCCGAGCGAAGAGCGGAATCTCGGTGTTGATGGAGTTTGCCATTTCCTTGAGAGCGAATTCAAAGATGACATCCGGATTTTCTAGATCGTCTTTCGACAGCTCATAGTTCGCTTTCTTGATCAGGTCGAGAATGT
>JAKFFP010000202.1:0-2642 GCA_036675045.1 Bacteriovoracales bacterium
CGGTCTCTTCGTACTTGGGTAAATGCTCGGGCTTTAAACAATCCTGCACCAGGAGAGATGGAAGATTGAACTCAGAGGAGAGCCTCTCCATGTCGGCATCGTCCGGAGCGGTGACGTCGAACCAGCTGAACTTTCTGTCGGGGAGGGGGATTTGTTTAATCATTCACTAAGGGTAACAAATGGAGAGTGTACTTGAATAGCGCCGACTCCTCGGCTTACTGCCGCCGTCGGCATACTGGTCCCGCAAGCTTCGCTTGCTCGTGACCATAAAAAAAGACCCTCTTTCGAGGGTCTTCTTTATTTTTGAAATGTTTTAGAGATTACCAACGGTTTCCACCACGGTCTCCACCGCGATCGCCACCACGGCCGCCGCCGAAGCCGCCACGGTCTCCACCACGTCCTCCGCCGCCGCCGCCGAATCCACGTCCACCGCCGCCGCCGCCAGTACGTGGCTCCATTGGACGAGCTTCGTTAACTACGAGTGAACGGCCGCCCATGTCCTGACCATTGAGTTTTTCAATGGCAGCAGCTGCTTCATCAGCAGTCGACATTTCAACAAAGCCGAAGCCTTTTGAACGACCAGTGTCTCTGTCCATTACGATTTTGGCAGAGTCTACAGTTCCGAATTTCGCGAACATTTCGTTCAGAGATTCAGAAGTTGCAGAGAACGGAAGATTACCAACATAAATCTTGTTACCCATGAAAACCTCCTTAAGGCCAGGGATGCGCGCTATCAGAGAATCATGAGCTACAGGCCCGAGAACTCTTGCGACGTAACTACCTAAAATTAACACAACTTATTTTATTCATGTAAGAGAAATTTTTGCTTATCGCGGGGCGACATCAAATCTTAAGCAAAACTTCTCCCTTTGGAAAGAAGCAGAAAAGCTTTCTCCACATTGGGGGAATAGGTCTTTAGCTCGTTTTCCATAAATAATCTGACTCTCTCTCGCTCCGTGTGTTGAATTTTTCAGTATGCGAACCAAAAAAAAGGGCCCCTTTCGGGGCCCTTCGTTTTTTAATCTTTTTTAGAGATTACCAGCGTGAACCGCCACGGTCATTTCCACCGCGACCGCCGCCGAATCCACCGCGATCTCCACCGCGATCACCGCCACGTCCGCCGCCGCCGAATCCACCAGTACGTGGCTCCATTGGTTTAGCTTCGTTAACAGTGAGGTTTCTTCCGCCCATGTCTGAGCCATGAAGTTTCTCGATAGCTGCATCAGCTTCAGAAGCGTCAGTCATTTCAACAAAGCCGAAGCCTTTTGAACGACCAGTGTCTCTGTCAGTGATGATCTTTGTAGAGCTTACATTTCCGAACTGAGAGAACATCTCTGAGAGAGACTCCTGAGTTGCAGAGAACGGAAGATTACCAACATAAATTTTCTTACCCATAAAACCTCCTAAGGCCAGGGACGCCAAAGAGGAACAGGAAGACTTTTCCGGGACTCTGCTTTAGCCAGTGATTCGCAAAAGGGTATAACACCCTGTTTTAGACAATGCACACTAAATCTTTCCATAAGGTCTTAATATACCGGAATATCATCCATTACGACCCCCGGACGGATCAAATCGGCCCTTAAATTCCGTAGGATACCCTCTTTTAGGGCCAGGTACTCCATTGGGTCATGCGCCGAGAAAACCGTGACTTCATCGGAATGGGTCTCCACCAGCTGTCTCAATCGCTTCTGGTTATCGAGTCTTTGCTTCCGGTCCACTTCCATCATTTTCTGGTAAGCGCGAAGACCAGGAGTACAGCGATATTCTTTTTCCATCTCACCACGGAAAAAATAAGCGTCACCAGCGTGCAGGAGCCATCCTTCATCCGTGTGAACAGCAACTCCGGTATGACCCCAGGTATGACCGACTAGTGGGACAAAAAGAATTTCCGGCGGAAGACCTTTGAGATCTCTGACGGATTCAAAGCCGAACCACTTTTCGCCTTTCTGCGAGTAAACATTCCACTCCATTTCATGCGTAAGCTGAGGCGGACTGTAGCGGGCCTTGGCAATCGGAGTATCCCGATGAAGAGTGGCATCGCGCTCGGCCTTCATCACATGAACTTCCGCCCAGGGAAAATCATCGATCCCTCCGGCGTGATCAAAATCGAGGTGAGTAAGGACAATGTGTCTCACGTCCCGGGGATCAAATCCCATGGCGATGATTTGTTCGTACGCCGTTTCTTCCGGACGAAGAGTCGGGCGGAAAAGAACTTTTCTGAAAGCGGCATTGATTCTTTTCTTGGGATATTTAATATCATTCAAACCCAGACCTGAATCCACCAGGACTAAACCAGAATGAGTTTCAATGAGAAGACAATGGCAGACGATTCTGGCCTCTCCTATTCCAGGAGTGATACCGTCCATCAGGTGTCCACCGAATGGACAGGCAGAAGCGCAGTTTAAGTGATGAATTCTCATAGGGAACTCCTTCTTTGATAAAACTATCAAGCGCCGCCATCTCTCTGTGAAGGGAGAGTCCGTCAAAAAAAATTTACAGCCGCGTCCGGCATGCTAGTATTTCGGCATGCATTTTACTTCTGAACCGCTCATCACCTGGACCGAGAAAGGTCTTTACTGCGAAGCAGGTGGCTTTTACATCGATCCGCACAGAGCAGTGGACGTTGCTGTCATCACACATGC
>JAKFFP010000246.1:0-15777 GCA_036675045.1 Bacteriovoracales bacterium
GTCCGGCGCTTTTGGCGGCTTCGCCACAGCAGCCGAAGCATGCAAGACCATCGCAGAGCAGGCCACCGGCGCCTCGCTGCTGCCAATGTCCGCGGCCCAGGGGAAGACCGCGGAGCTTGAGCAAAAGAAGGCCGAGCTCCGAAACCACGCCCCGAGAACTCCGGACTTTATGAGACTGGCAGTTGAAATCAGAAACCTCGATAAAGAAATCGAGAACATTGAAGATCACTTAAAGAGAATCAACCGTCAGCTCGGGCCGATCAATGCTCAGATTGCCTCGAAGAACCAGCAGATTGCCCAATACACAGCGGCGATGGCGGGCAATGATCAGCAGAGAGTCCAGCTTCAGAATGAGATCACAGCATCCGAAGCAAAAATTGCCGAGAATAATCAGACGATTTCCACGAAACAATCGGCGAAGTCTGAAGCCCAGGTGGCCGTGAACGCGCAAGCTACGGTCGTAAGTGGTCTTGAAGCCCAGAAAGCGAATGCCACCCGCGAACTAGCTAAATCTCAGGCGCTCGAAACTCAGCTTAATAACCAGATCAATGTGACCAAAGGCGAGATCCAGAAAATCGAAAAAGATATCGCAGAGGCCGGCAAGAAAATTACTGAGATGGAGCAAGCGATTGCCAGTTATCCTCAGAACATCCAGCGCCTGGAAAATCATAACCGTCGCCTGGAAGATAAAATTCAGGAATGCCGTCGTGACATTCATGTCAACGAACGACTGATGACAAGGATCCAGCAGGATCGGGTCGAAGCTCAGCGGAACTATGATGTCTTCGCTCAGAGACTTGATTCCATCAACCGCGATTTCAACCAGACTGAAGCTCAGGTCAGAATGCTTCAGGGGAAAATCACCGAAAACCAAAACGAGCGCGATAATCTTACCCGCTACAACCAGGACTCGATCAGAAAGTATGATTCCATGAGAGCAGACAAGGTCGCTGCTGAAAAAGAAATCGCAGACGCCAGTCAGGAAACGACTATCAATAACCAGGATCTCGAAACTATCAGAACTGAGCTTCCAAAGCTTCGCTCGGATCTTGTCGCAGTTTCTCCACGAGTAAATGCCGCTCTCGCTGCTAAAGAAGACGCTGAAAGAAAGGCCCAGACAGCAAGTGTTGATTATCAAAACCGGCGCTCACTCTTTGACAGATATCTGGGAGAGGCACGTGTCCTCGGTCAGGAAAGAGGAATTGTAGGAACTCAGGATGGCTCCCGCGATGGTGCGGTCGAAGCAAGGAATGTCGCTCAAAGACTTTCCCAGGAAAGCGGATCTGCTGAAGGGAAATGGCAGGCCATGCGCCGGGGATATATACGCGGTGAGATTTCCGGCTTCGGGGCAGGTTTTGAAATCGGTATGACCTCAACACAGGATCAGGTGCGCGGACAGAATGAAGGAATTCTCGCCGGGGCCAGACGAGCTAAAGATGAAGCGAATATGGTGAAGAAACCTGAAATCTATCTCAATATCCTGGCGGAACGCCTGAAAAACGATGAACCTTCTGAACAAAAACTTGTTTCACAGATGGTGAATTTTAAGTCTTCATCGGTGAACATCGGAACAGAAGTGCCGGAACTTACCGGAGAAGAAATCCAGCGCTCCGACGAAATCATTTCTTCGCTCGACACGATGATCGCCCAGTCTGATGTGGAGATAAGAAAAGTTCTCGAGATGAGAGAACGGATTGAAGATTCCCGCAATGTTTATAATGCTCCGACCTCTGCTCCCGGTGCTTTGAATGGCGACTGCTCGGGTGTGTATAAGAATGTGAAGGAACTTGTGGAAGCATGTAAAGCGACCTTCGCTTCCCGCTACAATTCGGTCTACAATGCCGCCCACGCGGAAGGATTCCACTCGAATTACGGAAATCTTTTCGCTCAGAATGTTGAAAGGATCGCTGACTCTGAACTCTCACGGCTTTATGGGACTTATTCTGTCGAGGCAGTGAAAGTCGGTCGTGAAGTTGGTCTTGCTGCCGGTAAAGAAGAAATCTATAAGCAGAGTTTCGCTAACGCTGAAGCCGCCAGTTATATCGAGAATGCTCCGCGGGAAGAAGCACGCGTGACTCATGAAGCGGAAATCCTGGTTCAGGACCTTTTAGTGAAGAATCCGGCCGTCACTCAGACAGAAGAAGCGACCCTCGATGCTTCAGGTAACTTCGGCGTGTCTCCGGGTGTTGAAGGATCGCTCAAGCTTTCTCTGAAAAACATCGGTAACGTGGCATCTAATAATTCATCTCTTATCCGCGTGACCGAAATTTCTCCGAATCTCATCATGGATCAAAAAGAATCCGTGATACCGACGCTTGCCGGTCGCTCAATGAAAGATGTGAATGTGCTGAAAGTGAAAGTCTCTGAGATGGCAGTTCCAGGGTCAAAAGTTGTGATCGCCGGTGAGATCGTTCACCCAGGTAACTTGTACCGCGCTACCCGCACGGAATCTTTCCGCATCGACACTTCTCTCGGCATCAATCCCGATGCAGGGGTGGAAGTTGACTATGATGCCGATCCGAAGATTTCCGGATTTTTCGGAGGCGTGAATAAGCACAACGTAAGCGTCTCGGTGTCGCCAAGATACTTCGGAGTCAAAGGCGGCTATACCGTGACGATTGAAGAAGTGGGCGGCAGAAATACTGAGATCACCACCGCTTCAGCTACCACCGGCGAGCTTCAGAGAAATACGGTGAAGAAGGTTCAGGTATCTTATAAGCTCAAAAAAGATTCAAAAGGTAAGCAGACCACTCTGCGCGTGACCATCAAGAATGGTGAGACAGTCGTGAAGACGCAGGACCTTTCCATCATGCCGAAATAAATTCCTGAAGAACCAAAGGGCCCGGGAGGTAATACTCCAGGGCCCTTTTTTCGTTGACAGAAATAGGGCGGCCAAATAATATGAACGCTCCTAATCGGACATGTGGGCGTTTAGCTCAGCTGGGAGAGCGCTACCCTTACAAGGTAGATGTCGGGGGTTCGATCCCCTCAACGCCCACCATATTTCCGCACCTTGCGCGTTAAACGCGACTTCAAACTCACACAAAACACTCAAAATCTTGAGTTTTGATTAAGCTGGCAAGTGCTTGATATTTAACTATAATGTTTTGCATATATACCGATAGGTATTTAACCACTCTTAAGATCGACACGGTGAAATTAAAATGAGCATGAAAAAATCAATCGTAATTATTGAAGACGAAAAAGACATTCTCGATGCTCTGAAACAACTGCTTGAGCGTCATGAATTTACCGTCTTCGGTTTTGAGACCGCAGAAGAATTCTTTTCTTTCAAAGACCGTCCGGATCACTGTGTTTATCTTTTTGACTGGAACCTGCCGGGCATCAAGGGAATCGATATTGTTAAGACCATCCGTCTTAAAGATAAGCTTTCACCCATCTTCATGATGTCGGCTTACAACAAGGCCGATCAGATTATTGAAGGCCTTCAGTCCGGAGCAGATGATTACATCACCAAACCCTTCAACTACGAAGAGCTTCTTGTTCGCGTGAACAATGCCTACACTAAAGTATCTAACCTCCAGGACAATCTCATGAACGTGGGATTGAAACTCATTCCTGAAGCACATACCGTGATGAAAGATGGTGTCACGATCAACCTCACTTCGCGTGAGTTCGTGATCTTCAATCATCTTTATAAGCATCAGTCCGCCGCCGCGACCCGTGAAGAACTCATCAGCCAGTTTGAAAAAGACATGGAGATGACGGCACGGAATATCGACGTTCACATTTTCTCCCTTCGTAAAAAAATGAGCAAAGTGAACATCGCTATTGAGACGGTGTGGGGAACGGGTTACAAAATCGTCCTGTAATAAATCATGCGACTCTTTCTTGGAATTGAGCTCTCAGTCTCCGTCAAAGCTGAGATCTCTTCCATGCTCTCACCGCTTAAGTCTTCGGAGAAGGGGTGGGAGAATCCTCACGACTATCATCTGACGTTGCTTTTCATTGGTGATTTTACGGGCAATCTTAACTCGATTACGGGCCGGATGATTGAGCTCCGTTCCAGGCCTTTTCTCTTAACGACAACAACCATTCATTTTTTTAACCGACGGATTATGTATCTGGGCTTTGAGCATTCACCCGAGGCCTATGCTTTAAGAAAACAGATCCTCGCTGTGTATCCGGAGTATTACCGCTCAGGAGAAAAGGAATTTATTCCTCACATGACGGTGAAAAGATTTCAGCGATATGAGCAAGCGGATCTGATTGAAGGATTAAAAAATCATCCCCCGCATCCCGTTCACATTCCGGTTGCAGAGATTTCTCTATTTAAGTCAGAGAAAGACCCCGAGAACCGGAAATATCATGTGATCCACAGGGTAAGTTTCTAGAAAATGAGTCTTAATTCCACTTCAAAGCGTCCGACCTTCGGGACGTTTTTCCCGGCGAGAGTCTGAACCACGTTGATGTTAAATTGTGCCGGCAGCACGAATTTCTTCTTCAGGAAAGGCTGGATGGAAGAAACCGAGAAAGTAAGCTGGCCCTGATGTTCCTGCTTGTCTGAGTTGTATTCGAGAAAATCATTGGCCGCCCCGTATTCCGAATCATACTGAGATTTCATCTGGTACATATAACGATAAACCGGAGTGACCGAGAACCAGTCATTGAAAGCAAATGTTGAGTTCAACATGAAGTTGAGCTTGTCCCCGTACTTCACATTGAATTTCCCCGAGTCTGATGAAAGAGGGAAATCGCGGCTGGTAGGAACTCTCAATTCTTTCTTCGAAGGTGCCTGATACGTGTAACGGAAGCGAGTTCCGAATGAAAGATTATCGTTTACGATGTAACCGGTTCCGAGTTCTCCGAAGACATCCACCTGACCGTCACCAAATCCGATATCCTGAAGAATGTTCGGATCATCCTGTGTCCCGGTAGGAAGAACAACTCCAGGATAGAGCTGAAGGCCCCATGTCCCTTTGTCGATCGCCTTATACATCACACCAGTTTCCATGTCGCCGTAGCCCTGGCCCTGCCATGTTCCGATCGGCTTATAGTTAAACTCGTTTACGATCGCGGACTGAATGTTGTTTTCATTAACGTCAATCATCCGTGCGAGGAGTTCAGCGTAGGCCTTGTCCTGGTAAGAGATATTTGATTTTGTACGAAGATAGTTTTCAATCTCTTTGTAGTTGTTGCCTTTCGTGCGCTTGATCCGAGCGTTTACGTTGGCATTGTAGTAAGCAATTTCTCCGTAAAGCATGATCTTGTCCGTTAGCCCGTAGGCCAGACCAAAACCGTGAACCTGTGCTTTTGCCTGAGCATCCACTCCGTATTCACCAACGAGAAGTTCTTTATAAGCGGTAGGGTCGACATCCTGGCCCGGAACGAGAATATCGCCTGCCATTTCATTAAGAGTTTTGGCGTCGAGACGGAAGTTTGTGGATAAAGAGCTCTCTGAACGGAACTGGTTGAAGTTTGATTTGATGGGAGTAGTGGTGACATTCCGGTAACCGAGGCAACGGACTCCCTTCGGGAGCTGGGCCCAGGTCTGGGCATAAGAAGTACCCACAACACCGAAAAAAGCGATTCCTACTAACCATTTCATGAATTCCAACTCCACTCTTTGAGATACTGAATTCTAGGCTCTTTTGCTGCGCGTTAAAAGAAAGGGCGGGGGGGCATGTAAAAAGGTAAAAACCCCTGTTAGTTTTTGGACAGTGCGCTATTATGCGGGCCGGTCGTCATTACATAGGTTTAAGCAATGAAATTCGCCAAACATCTCTTGTTTATGTGCTTGATATTCGGTCTCATGAGCTGCGGGCAGAAGTCCGTGGTGAAAACCGATGTCGCACCCAAAACGATTGCTGAGACTTCTGCCAGCACTGGCCCGACCGACATGGGAACTCAAACCCAGTCGCATAAGGATGATGGCCTTTTAAGAAGAAGTTTTCCTCTGCCTATTACCACTGATCCCGTGGCCTCTCCGGTTCCGGATTTTGGATTCTTCTTCGGCGGCATCGCGAAGTTCATCGCAAACCTGGGTGCCGCTCTGGGTGCCGGCAATACTGAAATGTATTTTCACCAGCCGACTCCGGAGCTTCCGGATGTCGTGAAAGAAGTACGCCTGAAGCGCGTTTTCTTTTATATTGAACCGAAAGCAAATGCTTCCCGCCGCGCTCACTGGTTCAACAGTATTTTCCGCGGGAAAGGCGATGTGGACTTCAACTTCATGAAGAAGCTCGTTCTTCGGGTGAAGCCGGAAGTCGCAGATATGAGAAATGTCTGCCTCGTTCCTGACCAGGGTAAATTTCAGCCGCAGTTTCCATGTACTGAACCGGAACTGACGAGGAATGATACTGAAAAATATCTCAGTGTTTTCAGGGAAGTTATTCCGACGGAAGAACCTGATCTGAGTGAACTCGAAGAATTTGTCATCCTTAAGTACAACGGCAACAACAAGCAAAAGCATACGATGAATGATCAGCGCGGATCAATGTACATGTTCCGTACCAAGCGTCCTGGTGAAACATATCATTTCATCACGAACAGACCTGGTTATCGGGGATTGATTGAGAACATGGTGGCACTCGATAACGTCATCCTGGTTGAACTTAAGAAAGATGCCGTTGCCAAAGAATCCTTTGAGGCCCAGCTTGCCCGTGACGCTGAATTCATTGATGCAACTCTGGAAGTTGAGCAAATCGAGGAATGTAATCCTTCAATCTGTCTTGATGTGAAAGTGGAGGAGGCAAACCTTCTTCCGTTCCTCAAGCGCCTGAACTCAAATCGAATTGAAGCTTTTATCGATGCCAGCAGAGTGCCGGAAACTTTCCAGCTGAAAGGCTTTATTGAATTCGAGTTGGGATTTGATATCGGTTTCTAGTTGAAGACGACTTCGATTTCTATGCCGTATTTCTGCCCTTCTTCTTTGAGAAGGGCCTTCACTTCCTGGGCGGGATAAATTAAATTCACCACACTCACCTTAGTGTTCAGCATGTCGATCTTGCAGTTATTCGTACAGACGAAATCTCCCGAGTAGGCCTCAAAGGTTTTGATCGGGGTTTTATTCGCGAACTCACTATAAAAACTCATCCAGTCGACGATTTTCTCTCTTAGCTTCGCCAGGAGTTGCTCATGGGTTTCTTTTTGGAGATTATAGGTAAAGAGAGAATTGTTCCGGGACTTGCCGTTGAACGCGAGCTTTACCACTCCATTGGAGCGGATCTTGAGAGTATTCTGAAAGCAAACTGGGCAGTACATGATTGAAATTATAGCAGGTTTTTATGAATAACGAATACCGAGACATTGTTTCCTTTGATGGAACTCCGCTGAAATGCCTGATTCGCGATAATGGTACATCCAAATGGTTGATCATCTCTCACGGTCTTGGCGAACATCTTGGTCGCCATGAATACATACTGAAGCTTTTTTCCCAGAATTTTAACATCGCCATTTACGATCTCCGGGGACACGGAAGAAGCGGAGGAAGGCCCGCTTTCGTGGAAGATTTCCGCGACTACTTCCGGGATCTCGATACGGTTATCGATTATCTCCGTAAAGAGTTCAGTCTCAAGGAATATGTTCTCATGGGACATTCCATGGGAGCGCTCATTACTGCCGGGTACATGCAGAACGTCGTGAAGCCTGATCGCTACCCGGAAAAAGTTTTCTTATCTTCACCGGTCGTCGGAATTCCAGGCGTCCTTGGCCCTGTCTTCGCCGGGGCTCCCTCCATACTTCTTGAGGCCCTTTGTAAAACTCCTACCGTGCCCATGGGGGGAATTGTAAATCTGAGGAAGCTTTCGCATGACAGCCGAGTTTATGATGCTTACGTGAAGGATGAATTCACTCATAAAAAGACTCATACGAAACTTCTCTTTGAAATCATCCGCATGTCACGCGAAGTCTTTTCGCGACCGCTCCGGATTGAATGCGAGCTTTTCGTTGCTGTCGGGACTGGTGATGGAGTTGTGAGTTCTTCACTCGCGATAGATTATTTCACCGAAATCGAAAAATCAGCCCAGCTCAAAATTTTTGAAGGAGCTTACCACGAGCTTCACAATGAAGTGGATAAGTGGAGAAAGCCCTACATTCAGTTTCTGCGCCAGTCACTGACCGGACTTTCCTTCGAAGCTTTTTAATCTCTTCACGCGCTCGAGCGCCGGCGGATGAGAATGATAAAAGGCTGAATAGATCCTGTCAGTGATCACCGGACTGGCGTTTTCCTTATAGAGCTTCAGTAATCCCGCAATGAGTCCTTCCGGTCCGGTTTGTCCGGCGGCGTAGGCGTCAGCTTCAAATTCACGTCTCCGTGAGATCCAGGACGAAAGCGGAGTGAACCAGAATGTGTAAAGTGGCACCGCCATAGTGAAGAGGACTAGAAGTACGCCGGGGGAAATAATTTTTACAAAATGTCCTGAGTAGAACTCAGGCTTTTGTGCCAGATATCCCATAAGGGCGAAGCCGAGAAAAGACAGAATCACGCTTGTAATGAGAGACTTCGGGATATGCTTCAGTTTCAGGTGACCCAGCTCATGAGCGAGAATGGCAAAAACTTCTTTCGGAGCGAGGGTGGAAAGGAGCGTATCAAAGAAAACAATTCTCTTCGTCTTTCCGAAGCCGGTGAAATAAGCGTTTCCGTGTGAACTTCTTTTGGAAGCATCCATCACATAGACTTCCTTTGCTACGAATCCGGCATCGGAAACGAGCTTTTCAATACCAATTTTCAATTCTTTTTCTTCCAGCGGCTTAAACTTATTGAACAGAGGAGCTATCCACTTCGGATAAATGAGAACCATTACGAACTGAAACCCCGTCAGGAGCGTAAAGGAAAAGAGCCACCAGGTGCGCGGAAATGTTTCAAAGAATGCCATCACGGCATAAAGAAGAGGGACACCGATCAGGGCCCCCAGCAAAAGACCTTTCAAACGGTCCGCCAGGAAAATTTTCAGGGTTGTGCGGTTGAAGCCAAATTTTTCTTCCAGTACGAAGGTGGAATATAGTGTCCAGGGAAGATTCAATAGCATCTGAATGAAAGCAAGTGAAAGAAGGAAGATCACTTCCTTGTGCATATCGCTTCCCGGTACGGCCATATACAGCTTCTCGAGGCCCCGGAAAGGAAACCAGTAAAAAAGGAGTATCGCGTCCCATACCAGATGAAGCTGTGAGAAACGGAGGCGGGCACTGCCGTAGTTGATCGCTTTCTGATGGTCGGCAAGACTTAAGACACTCTCAAATTCTGCCGGAACCTTGTCGATACCTTGCTCCAGAGTTTGCAGCTGCCGGCGGGAAAGATATATTTCGGCGAGATGATTTATCACGATGAATGAAAGAAAGATGACCTGACAGTAGTAAACGAGGATAATTTCCATAATGATCCGATTTGAAAGATTTTATGCCCACAACGACCTCAGGAACTTCAGCTATCTTATCTATGACGATAAGTCCGGAAGTGCCTGGGTAATTGATCCTTATGAGGCGCGGCCTTTTACGGAGTATATCAAAAAACATGGCCTCACGTTAAAGGGAATCCTTAACACTCACGGACATTTCGATCACATCAGGGGAAATGCGGACCTCATCAGAATCTTCAATGCTCCGGTCAAAAAGCTTCTCTCGGGTGCAAGTGTAGAACTGGATGAGTCCAGTTCTCTGGACGTCGTCGATTCGCCCGGTCACACGATGGATCACCAGGTGTTTATCTGGAAAAATCCCAACTCGTCACCCATTTTATTTTCCGGGGATACTCTCTTCAACGCGGGAGTTGGTAACTGCCGGGGAGGTGGGGATGTAAATCTTTTGTTTGAGACCGTCCAGAAAATCTCCCAGGCCTTGCCACTGGACACAGTTCTTCAACCCGGACATGATTATCTCAGGAGAAATCTCGAGTTCGCTCTCACCGTCGATCCGGATAATAAGATTGTCCGTGAGCGTTTAAGAGAGTTAGATGATGATCCCCTGAAGAGAGTGCCCCTGACTCTTGCGCAGGAAAGAGAAACGAATCCCTTTCTCAGACTTGATTCAGAAGAGATCAAAAATAAATTCGGAGACTCCGGAAGATCACTTTTCATTAAACTCCGGGCGCTCCGGGACAACTGGTAGGACAACATGGCCAAGAAAACGAAGAAGAAAGTCTCGAAAAAAGTTTCCAAGAAAGTTACGAAGAAAGTAACAAAAAATGCGTCCAAAAAGCCGGCTCCCAAAAAGAAGGCTAAGAAAGTCACAAAGAAAGTCGCTAAAAAAGCGCAGTCAGCTTCGGTTATCAAAGGGGAAACTCTTCGGATTGGAGATAAGGCCCCTGACTTCACATTAAAAGACCAGAATGGAAAAGATGTTTCCCTGTCGGATTTCCGCGGAAGGAATGTCGTTGTCTATTTCTATCCCCGCGCCATGACTCCGGGATGTACCGTGCAGGCCTGTGGTCTTCGCGATGCCTGGACTGAGCTCAAGGCCCTGGATGTGGTAGTCCTCGGAATCAGCGGTGATCCGGTGAAGAAACTGAAACAATTTGAGGAAAAAAAAGAATTAAACTTCATTCTTTTATCAGATGAGGATCATGCCGTCGCAAACGCCTATCATTCGTGGGGGCCAAAAAAATTCATGGGAAGATCATTCGACGGAATTCTTCGTCAGAGTTTTTTCATCGATGGTGAAGGGAAGATCATGGGAATTCTCCACAAAGTGGATACGGCCTCGCATCATGAAACAGTCGTGGAATTTTTTAAAAGTCTGAAATAATCCGGGAGTCGATGATGTCGAGTCGCATCTCGGTCTTCAGTCTTTCCAGGAGAGAGACCAGAGTCTCTCTCATTTCTATCGAACATTTCACATCGATGTCCCGATACTGCCCCCGTAGAGATTCATCCACAGTTGAATAAAAACACAGGCCTTCATTTGCTTCGAAGGTAAAATAGACAAAATAGGCGTCGTCTTTCGGAACACGCACTCGGGCATAGTAGAGTTCTTTGGTCTGCTGATAGGAGTGCGACATACTTTCCTTGACTAGATAGATTTGTGATTTAGAATAAAAGAGAGTGAAAGTCAAAAAATTTAAGTAGATACGTCATGGAGGACGCCTTGAAGCAAACTTTCCCGATCATTGCGATCCTGCTCCTTGCTACATCTTGTTCCTGGTACCGCGATCTTGAACGTTCTCTCGTAGAGGATGATGAAAAGCAGGCGAGAAAAACTCAGGCCAAATCCCGTACTGTTCCCCGTGAACAATATGATCAGCTCTTAGTTAAGTACGAAGAACTTTCGAAAAAATACGAAGCCGCCAAAGAGGGGAAACCCCAGCAGTCACTCGTAGATGAACTTCAGAATTCAGAAAATTTCGCACGCACTTCTCCCAACGTAGATACGGAAACAGTGAATCTCAATCCTGGTGATACAGTTGTTGTCACTTCTGATGCCGTCAATGTGCCGGGTGATCTTGAATCACAGCTCGCTTTGTATCGTCGCGGTCTCGCGATGAAAGCTTCCAATCCCGGAGAAGCGACGAAAATCTTTCAGGAACTCGAGCTGAAAGGTGCGCCAGCCGTGAAAGTCCGGGCAAAACTTGAGATCGGAGAATTACTCCTCGCTCGTCAGCAGTATGATCTTGCTCTTCAGGTGTTTGAAGACATCATTACGAAGGGCGCTCATTCCGGTATCGTTTTAGATGCTTTAAAATACGCAGAAGTTTGTGCAGATAAACTCGGACTCGCTTCGAAAAAAGAGCAATATCATTCAATGCTGAATGATGTGTTTGAAGCCCAGTAAGGACAAGAGTGAAAAAAGAGTATCAACAGCTCATTCTGATGGCACTCCTTCTCGGAGCTCCGGGCGTTTATGCCCAGGAAGATCTGAGCGAAGCTGATCTGCAGACTTTGCTGGAAGATGATACAACGACACTGCCTGATACTGCTAAGAATGAAGGTGCTTCGGTCATCGAAGAGCCGGCACCCCCGCAATCGGGCAATGATACATTTGAAGATATCGATTCTCTTTCTTCAGATACCGTTGATGTAAAGGATCTGGAAGAACCCGTTGCTGATCCGACTGAAACGGCAACTGCTCCTGAGATTCCCGATGGTGAAGAGACAGCAACTCTGGAACCTCTTCCCGAATCAACTCCGACAGAGACCGCGACAGAGACCGCGACTGAAGCCGTGACGGAAACTCCATCAGAGACAGTGCAAGCAGAACCCGAAACGGCTCCGGCCGAGACGACTACGGTCCAGGCTCCGGTTAAGCCTGAAGAAACTTCCGACGATGATCTCGAATCTCTCAAGACAGATCTCGCTGATGAAGGGGAATTTGTCCCGGCGCCGGGAACACTTCCGGAAGAGCCGCAAAAACCCGAAGAAACCGCCGCGAAAACTGCCGAAGGCGCTCCGGAAGTTAAAGCCGAGCCCTCAGTCTTTGATGTCGGAACAGAGGAGCGCGAGCTTCTTTCTATGGCCCAGAATATTCAGGGACAGATCACCGACAATGAATGGAATGAGCTGGCGACAGCTGCCAAGCGCGATTCCTATACCGTCGTAAAAAACGACTGGCTCTTTAAGATCTCAAAAAGATTATTCGGCTCCGGCTACTATTATCCGAAAATCTGGTCATTAAACTCATTCATTACGAATCCGCATTTTATTGAGCCGGGAATGCTTCTTTCTTTTTCTACCGGAAGCGGATCTCAGGCACCTGAGGTCAAGCTGGGTGAGTTCACCGCCGCAGAACTATCGGCGGAACCCGGAACTCTGGGGCCGTCAAAAGATGGCGGTGATCTCGCAAACTTTGCCGAAGAGGCAACCCCCGGCTGGCTTAATGAAAAGAAAGAGCTCGAAAACCAGGGTATTTATTTTCAATACGCCTCTGAAGAAACAATGGATGATCTGAAGCGTGCCGGTGAAGCAGCTCTCAACCGCGAGTACGAGAATTACGATCCTCCGAAGACCGACTTTGAGATCATTGTTCCACCTAAGCAATACGACAATACGGGATTTGATAAGGGCTCAAGAATTTTCTATTCCTTTAAGGAAGGCTTTTTCCTTTCGACCTTCCTCTCGACCAATATCGTTCAGGATTTCGGGTCCATCACAAATGGTCCGGATGAAAATTTATACTTCTCGAAAACGATGCGCGCTTACGTGAAATTCGATGAAACGATCAATGCCCTGGCCGGTGATAAGTTTTCCATTTACTCAGCTGGTGGGAAGGTTACCCAGGGGAATTCAGACCGCGAAGGTTACAAGTACACCATCATTGGGCACATCAAACTCATCCGGAAAATCCGCGACAAGTGGGAAGTTGAATTCATCGAAGTCATGGGAACTCCGCAGAGAGGCGATCGTATTACTGTGTACACGCCGAAAATCGAGCGCATCACCAGAACGTATAATTCCCGGCTGGTGGAAGCTGCTATCATGGGGACATACGAGAAAGGGAAGCGACTCATTGGCTTCGGTGACGTGGTCTATCTTGATCGCGGTCGTGCGGATGGAGTTGAACTCGGAAACGTATTTGAAACTTATGGCTTCAAAGATCGCGCTCTGGACGTGAACATCACGGATCAGCCGACTTACAAGATGGGTGAACTCACCGTTATTACTCTGACCGACAATTTCGCGACAGCACTTGTTTCTAAGACCATCCGAGATTTCGCTCCAGGTGATATCGCGATGACTAAGACGAAAGAAACTTATCTCCGGGAACAGAAGGCCCTCGAGGCACGTCAGACAACGGATAAGAAAGCTCTTGGTGATAAGGACCTGGAAGAGCTCGATGTTGAGCTGAACCTGGATAATCTGAACGATGATCTTCTTAAAGAAGCTGATAAGATCCAGCTTACGGAAGATGAACTTGCTGAACTTGAAAGACAAGAACGAGAGAAGTCAGTGATCAAGGATTCAGAGCGCGATCTTAAGGCGCTGGAAAGGCTTGAGAGTGAAATCGAGTCGGCTGAGAAGATTCTGAATGATTCGAAGCTCGACGAAGACAAGCTTCTTGAAGGTGAGAACCTTGAAGAAATTGAGAAGAAGAATGGTAATACCGAGCAGGATAATCTCGATGAGATCGAGGAGAATCTTGGTAAGCGCTATATCGACGAAGATCTCAACAGCAAGGACAATCCTTACGGACTCACCGAGTTTGACGTTGAAGAAGTCGATGAACTCCTGAACATAGAAAAGAACTCACAATCTGAATAGTATTGAGAACGGGCCTTCGGGCCCGTTTTTTTTGGTGTCAATTCTTTAGACACCCTCGGGAAAGTCTACAAGTTGACCTTAAAACCAGCCATTTCGGGGGATAATTCCTGCAAACAGGAGTCTCTATGAAGTTTAAAATGCTTTCTCTTTCGCTTGCACTGACAATGGGATCACCGGCCTTTGCCGCCATGTCCGATGCCCAGCTGGCGCAGGGAATGCGCGCTGATCTTGCAAAATACCTTATCACTCTCAAAACTCCGCGCCTCATTTTCCATTGGGCGGATGCTTCAGACATTACTCCACAAGGACAATACAACAAGTCGATCCCGGCCACGGGCCCCAGTTTCAAGGCCTATGTTGATAAGCAGGGTGCAAAAGTTTACCGCTCCCGTGATCCACGCGATTACGACATTGAAGGCCCTGGTCTTTATCTCGCAACTAATCCCCTGAGTACCAGAAACTACGGCGGCCAGAAATCATTTGGTCTTATCGTGGGACTCGTCCGCCCAGGAGCGAAGATTCTCAACGGTGATGGCCAGAATACTTTTGCCACAAACATTGCTTCAGAAATCCAATCACGTGGTTGCAGCGCTTATGATTACAATGCTCTTATCGATTCTGCTGGTGATGCAAAATGTACGAAAGTAAAACAGCTTCTGGTGGGTTCGGACATTTCATTCGCCGACGGTCGACTTTACAACTACAGCAACACCATCATGATTGAAGGTTGTAACCGCCGCAGTCCTTATAAGGATATCTCGGCTTCAGCTTCAAAAATCCGCGACTACGAAGGTCTCGATACCTTTGTTGGCTACTCTTCAAAACTTTTCACTGAAGTTTTTGGGATCACTAATAAGACGACAGTTTCAAATCATGCCTTTTCCAATGAAGTGCTCTCGTGGCTGAAGGGACTTCAGGTCCATGGCCTTGCTTATTCGGGCATGGCTATTTCTTCTCCGGATCAGCTGCAGGACGCTAAAATCAAGGCCATGTCTAAGGCCGAGATAGCCAGGTTTTCCCAGAAATACATCATGGGTTGCAATCTCTAGATGCATTTCGCTCAAGTTTAAATCCTCTTGAATTCTCCCTCCCCCGGACGATAAGTCCGGGGTGAAGTATTTATTAATTACCCTCTGTTATCTCTTTTCTTTGCCGCTTCTGGCAGAGACTCCTGATTACAAGGCACTTGAGGCGATGCTTGATCTCGACCGCTTTGAGGCCTACACCGAGGCCTGGTCAGTAACCATGCGGGGAAGAGGGAAAGCTGAGATTGCGGATGCCATTCACAAAATGAGTCCGGCAGATTTCCGTGCGATGAATCTCGATCCGGCAAAACTCAAAAATGCTTCTCACTACGACGGACTCATCCTCCAGGTTTTGAGACAGAAGCATCCTGCGCTGAGAGCAACTGCGGCCGATGTTGAATGGGGATACAATTTTTTTAAGAACAAGTTGAACGAAGCTTATACGGTCGATCCGGTGAAAGAAAGAAAAACCACTCCGGATCCGGTTCCTGTTTCCGAGGCCCGCCGCCGGCCTGTTCCGCTCGAAATGGAAGCATTGAAATCAGGTGAAGTTCTGCTTGATGTTGATGCTTATGCCTCTGATCGCACGACCCGCGCGGTATTCT